>JBFFWN010000123.1:0-10085 GCA_041570235.1 Lysobacterales bacterium
CCGGGAAAGATTGAAAGCCTGATCACTTTGCTTTGGCCCGCGCCAATCAAGGTTATCAATTCAGGCGGTTAAGGCTTTCGATCCCCATACCGGCGTCTACTGGATGCCCATGGCAACAGGAACAAATCCGCAGGTGGCCGTAATAACCCCGTAGCCATTTTCGAGTTCTCCTGTGTTTCATTTTAAGCGGAAAACTCGCGCTTGGCATGTCAAGGCTTCAGGGGAAACGTCACCGGTGCCCGGGCACTCGCGGTCTTCAACGTCGTGAAGCGACCCTAATCCACACGGTGGATTTCGAAGATGACCACCGGTTCGAGTAACATCTGTCCGCTGGTGTACTCAAGCTGGTCGCCCTCGGGTGTTTCTGTGTCCATTCCCTGGATGAGCCGAACGACATCCATGCCATCCACTACTTTTCCGAATGCAGCAAATCCCTGTCCATCCGGGTTCCTCTGACCGCCGAAATCGAGTTCGGGCTGATCATCAATGCAGATAAAAAACTCGGTTGTGGCCAAACCGGGCTTGTCGCGCGCCATTGAGATCACACCGTCACGATGCCTGATACCGGTGGTCCCGGTCGGCTCGTGCGCTATGGCTTTGAAGGGCAAATCCGCGTCTTCCTTGTTCAACCCACCCTGAATCACTTCTATTTTTACGGTATTTTGCTCCTGGTTGTCCATCCGAACGACACGGTAGAATTTTGTATTGCTGTAGTAGCCGCCATCGACATACCTGAGAAAATTTTCGACCGTTACGGGGGCGGCCCGGGGGTAAAGCTCAATACGGATATCACCGGCGCTGGTATTCATCACAACCGTGACGGTGTCTGAAGCCAAAAGGCTCGAATGACCGGCGAGTAACAACACCACCGCCAGGGACAGCTGAAAAAAACACCTTGCAAACCGGATGTCCATCTGACGACCCCACCGAATGATTATTGGAGCGTACGCCGACCCCGCTGTTGCGGGATCGGCGGACAGCCACTAGAAGCTCTTTCTGACCAGGAGTCCGATAGTCCGCGGTTGGGTGCGAATCACCGCATCCGGATCAAAAGGCGGACGCCGTAATGCCCGAACCACGCCACCGCTGTCGAATACGTTATGTGCATAAAGCGAAAAATCATAGTCATTCCACATCACGCTGAAACGCAGGTTGGCCACCGTATAGGCGTCCATTTTCCGGTAATTGGTATCAGGATCGTGGTTGAACTCGGTATGCCGGTCTCCCATGTACTGGACATTTGCCCAGAAGAGACCACCGACTGTGTCAGTTATCGGAAAAGTGTAGTCAGAAGACGCACTGAAGGATAATTTGGGTACGTAGGGCACCTGGTCGCCTTTGACCGCATCCAGGTTGGGCACATTCTCATCCAGTTCAGAATTAATGTACGCCCCGCCAAAACCGAACACCAAGCGGTCCGTTATTGCCGCATGTAACTCAAGCTCCAGGCCCTGGCTGGTTGCTTTTCCTACGTTTTCACGGAAACCGAACCCGCAATCGAAGCTGCGGCTGGTCTGCATATCATTCCACTTGATGAGGAAGTAGGAGGCGCTATACGAAAACGAACCACCGGCACTGGTGCCCTTGGTACCGACTTCGTAATTCCACAATGAATCCGGCTTGAAGAAACGCACATCACCACCTTCACGCTCCACTTCTGCCAACTCGTCCGCACATACCGACTCGGGAATGGCTCCATTGATCCCACCGTAACGAAATCCCCTGGAAGCCAGGGCGTAAACCATCATGTCATCATTTACGTCATAGGCAAGCGTGACTTTGGGATTGAACCCATCTTCGGTGGACGGGGGGCGCGGATCACTGTTGGATCCACCGTTAAACAAACCGGATTGATAAAATTCGATATTCTGTTTCCAGTGGAAATAGCGCAGGCCGCCCGTCAACGTGAACTTGTTGAACGAATAATACGCCTCTCCGAAAAATGCGTAGGTCTTTACCGTCAGGTCATCGTATCCCCAAAACAGGTTGTCGGTTGGCGCTCCAAATACTTCGGACGGCACGCCCAGCACGTCATCGGCCCCGGGTACCGGGAAGGTATTGAGGTAGTAGGTATCTTTCTGGTCAAGGTACATACCGATGGTCCATTGCAAGGGCTTGTCCGTTGTGGATGCCAGCCTGACCTCCTGCGCAAATACATTCAGATCGGTGGTGTCGACGAGTTCATGTGGCGTAATGCCCGGGGGTAAAGCCAGCTCGAACAAAAGATCCAGCGATCGACGGTTGATAACGGTGCGGTCGAAGTATGACGTGGAGGAAACAATTTCACCCCAACCCAGATCGTAGTTGAGGGTCAGGTTGTAAATTGACATCTCGTCGTCATAGCCATCAAACGATGTGTAATCGCGGCTTAGATAGGGGGTGGCATCCGCGTCTTCCGGGCGGCCGTTGTCGGAATAGTCATGGTAGAAGAACGTTAAATCCGCCGTAAAGTCCGGATTGATCATCCAGCGTGCAGCAAGCTTTACGCCTTTGGACGTACCGTCATTGAGGTCTTTTTCGCCGGTCGAGACATTATCCAGGTAACCGCCAAAATCGATGTAATAGGCACTGGCCCGAACAGCAAACGTGTCTTCTGAAACCGGCGCATTGATCAGGCCTTTGAACGTATAGCCGGTCGAACCATGGCTGATCGAGGAAACACCGGCTTCAATTTTACCCTCCACTTCCGACAGGTTTGGCTTATTGGAAACCTGGCGGATGGTTCCGGCCATGGAACCGGCACCGTACAGGGTACCTTGCGGCCCACGCAATACTTCGACCTGTTTGACGTCAAACAGACCAATCTCCGGGTTCATTGCGCCGAGTGAAATCGGCACTTCGTCGAGGTAAATACTGACGGTTTCCTGGTTCTGGGTATCGTTGTCATTGCCCGCGCCATTGGCAATACCACGGATATACAAGCGGGTCCGGCCCGGGCCATTCTGGTAGGAGTTGAGGCTGGGTACCGAAGGAATCAGGGCAGTGAAATCCTGCGCTCCGAGATTTTCAATATACTCCTCGGACATGACCGTGATGCTGATGGGCACCTCGAACATACTCTGTGACCGTTTTTGCGCGGTCACGATCACTTCCTCCAGCGATTGCCGGCCACTTTCATCGGCAGTCTCAGCTTCCTGTGCGATGACTGTTACGGGCATTGTAATTATGAAAGCTGATAAGATGGCACTGGATAGCGCAAGCCCGGTGCCCTTTTGCAATGAATTCCTGCGCACGGGCCGCCTGTTCGTTCTTGTCATGATGTGTTCCTTGTTTGTTGTTATAGAGCGCTGTGGCGCTGCATTATGTAAGCGAGACTCGATAGTAAAGGATGGAAAGATGAAAAGATATTTGAAATTATGGTTGGTTTCCGTGGCATTAACGATCTGCGTCACACCGGCCTTCGGTATCGATAACCCGGTTTCGGCTCAGCTTGATGCATTCTGGAGCGAAATCAGCCGGACGGTGATGGAAGGAGATTTCCAGGCCTATAGAGAGACCTACCATGAAGATGCAGTTTTGGTATCAGGTATTTCGAAAACCAGCCAGCCCATTGCCGGGGCCCTAAGCGCCTGGGAGGCGGGATTCACCGAAACCCGCACGGGTAACAAGAAGGTAACGCTGGAATTTCGATTTACAGAGCGCATCAACGACGCCACCACCGCTCACGAAACAGGGATATTTCGCTACACCGCTATCGGCGATGATGACAAACCAAAGACAAGTTACATACATTTTGAAGCCCTGCTCATCAGGCAGGAGCGTTGGAAGACGATGATGGAATACCAGGTAGCAATGGCGACAGAAGAGGAATGGGCTGCGGCCGGGCAATGAACCCTGCGCGCGAACGGCTGATTGAAAAGCCTGATAATGCCCTGGGTATAGAAACCGGCCGGTTGCGCCGGCACCCCGGGAGTTTTAATCCTTCATGAAGCAAACTTCGAAAACCTTCAGTATTCAAACCCGTGGCCCCGGGCTATACGAGTTCACCAGCCAGGTGAGCAACTGGTGCAGCAGGCAGGCCCTGGGTGATGGACTCCTGACACTTTTCATACGCCACACATCGGCGTCACTGACGATACAGGAAAACGCCGACCCGGATGTCTGCCATGACCTGCAGGATTTTTTCAGCCGCATCGCACCCCGCATCGGACCCTATCGCCACTCGGCCGAAGGCGCGGATGATATGCCCGCCCACATTAAAACCGCGTTGACACAAACCCATCTTTCAATACCTCTGCAAAACGGCCGGTTGGCGCTGGGAACATGGCAGGGAATTTATCTGTTTGAACACCGCGATCATGGGCATAACCGGCAGGTGGTGGCCAGTCTGTTGGGCGAATAGCCGGGAAGAATAGCCGGGTTGAGTAGCAGGTTTGTGAACCGTCGAAGCAGACAGGTTTTTAAAGTTTGGCCATTTTTGCCTGGATAATACGAATAAACTCACCCACCCGCTGATCCACGGGCTGTTTGCCGTGGCGCTGCTCGCCATAGATGACTTTCAAGTCCTCCAGAGTCAGGTATTCGGGGTGATGGACTTCTGCGATGGAAGCATAGAAACACTCGACATCCTGTTTCCTGATAAACAGTGAATAGATCTGGACGGCCGCCCGGGTTGCTCCCTTGAACCCAAACACAGATCTGCCAGTCATTGCCAGAGGCATATCAATATTGTCGAAATACTGGTCGCGCTTATCTACAACCCAACCGTTGTTCTTGAAAACGCTGCCTATTGACTGACCATTGATGATCGCTTCATGTTCCTTGCTGAACTCCGGTGCAATAACCAGGGGCAAATCAACCACGGCAAAGGTGCGAATGGTTTTCACGCCGTTGTCGATGCTGTAAAGGTTTGAAACCCTGATACCGTCTTCGCTTTCAAGCACCTCGATACCATAACTGCCAAATTTAAGACGAATCCGGTCGCTGTTGCCCAGCTCAACCGTGTACAGCGCCATTGGAAGCGTGTCTAAACGATTTGCGTTTTTTTGTAGGCTTGCAGACATCTGATCAATCAGGCGGATGATAAAGAACGGTACTTTACACTGCCGGGGTTGCTGATGCACCATGTGGAGCGCTTTGCCTCAAAAAAACTGCTTGCCGTTGCGTAGAATGTTCATTAAAACCAGGATCTGCCCTTTCCGACATCAAGCAATTACCCCATTAGCACCACCACAGACATTTTCGCCTTTATTTGCGCGCAGCTTCGGCTAAAATCAACCACTGCAAAAAGCCTTTAAGGATCACCATGGACAGTTTTCTCATCTCTATCGCCGGAAATATTGCCGCGGGCAAGTCCACACTGACCAAGGCGCTGGAATCCCGGACCGGTGGCAGGATCGTGTCGTTCCTGGAACAGGTGGATTACGTGAAAAAGCACGGTTACCTTGAGAAATACTACAAGGCCGTCAGTGCCTATGACCGGCTCAAAGGCTCAAAACTCGATGGTAAAAACCGGCGTAAATTCCTGAAGGTAAAAGAGGAGGCCGAATACTGGGGTTACAAAATCCAGGAAACCTACTTTTTGTCACGACTGCTGGATCTTGGGGTATTGAACGAGTTATTGCGCGAGGGCCAGTCGGTTGCCCAGGACCGGAGCATCTACGAAGACCAGATTTTTACCAAAAACTCGAATAACTATGAGTACATCACTGATGAGGATTACCGTAAGTACCAGGATCTTTTCAACCTGGTCATGACCAACAAGCCAACACCCGACCTGATCATTTACCTGGAAAGCGATGTCGACGCGCTCAAGGAAAGGATCGTGGGGAGGAGCCGGGGCGAAGAGTCTGAACTTGCCAGCGCCCACAACACCTACCTCTCAAACCTCAATGATCTTTACCGGCCCTGGATCATGAAGTGTGGTTACCCCTATTTGATTATCGACACCGAGGAAATTGACTTTCGAACGGAGGAAGGTCTTGAAAAGGTGGTTGAAGGTATAGTCCGCTCGGTTCCCGGCACAAAAAGGTTGTTTTAATGAAACGCACCATCGGCATCATGGGTAATATTTCCGCTGGTAAAACCACCTTGTGCAGGTTGATTGAAAAGCGCTGGGGATATGTCTTTTACCCCGAGGAAGTCGATGAACTGGTCCTCAACTACTATTACGGTGACCGCCGCGAGCATGCTTACAACACGCAGGTGTTTTTTCTGTCCTCGAGGTTCAGAAACTGGTGGCATATGACCATCTCACCCCACTCTGGCGTGACCGACCGCATCAAGGAGGAGGACATTCATATCTTTACCGAAAAGAACTACCGCGATGCCTTTCTCTCCAGGTCGGAAAAAATGATCCTGACTCACCAGTTTGATGCGATGAAACACAGGATACCGGAACCGGACCTGGTGATTTATCCCCATACAGAAGTCGGTGAACTGAAAACCAGGATTGGAAAAAGACTTCTGGCCGAAGGCAGGGTGCGCGAGGCGGAACGGGGATTGCTGGCCGCCGGGGATTCCTATCTTGAGGATTTGAACCGCTTGTACGAGGAGTTTTACCCGCGCTACAAGGGCAATAAACTGCGTATTGAAAGCAGGGACTGGAAACTGGTAGATGATGATGGCTCTATCCGATATGACAGCCCCGAGGCGGACAAGCTGTTGCAGCTGATTGAAAACGCCCTCAATAACAAAAGCCAGGATCAGTGAGCCAGGGTCAATGAGCCAGGTTTCGGGAGAGTTATGCGGTCTGGGAATTGAGCTGAGATTACTGTTTACGCAAAATCCATAATGAACTAAGGTAACCCCCTTCTTTTTCAGGATATCTATTTACAAGGACATTAGACATGGCAAACTATTTCAACACTTTACCGCTTCGTGAGCAGCTGGCTCAACTGGGTAAGTGTGAATTCATGGACCCCGCTGAGTTTTCCGATGGCATCGCATTTCTCAAAGGCAAAAAACTGGTTGTGATCGGTTGCGGCTCGCAAGGTCTGAACCAGGGCCTGAACCTGAGGGACAGCGGTCTGGATGTGTCCTATGCGTTACGTCAATCGGCCATCGACAACAAGAGGCAGTCCTGGAAAAACGCCACCGAAAACGGTTTTAGAGTGGGCACACCTGAAGAGCTGATTCCCGAGGCGGACCTGGTACTGAACCTGACACCGGACAAGCAACATACGCAGGTCGTCAATGCCACCGTGCCACTGATGAAAAAGAATGCCTGCCTGGCGTATTCGCATGGCTTCAATATCGTTGAGGAAGGCATGCAGGTGCGTGACGACATCACCGTTATCATGGTCGCGCCAAAATGCCCCGGAACCGAAGTTCGCGAGGAATACAAAAGGGGCTTTGGCGTACCCACGCTGATCGCCGTTCATGAAGACAACGATCCGCATGGTGAAGGCCTCGCCATTGCCAAGGCCTATGCGGCCGGCACCGGTGGCCACAAGGCCGGCGTGTTGATGTCCAGTTTTATCGCCGAGGTCAAATCCGACCTGATGGGCGAGCAGACAATCCTGTGCGGCATGTTACAAACCGGTTCGCTTCTGTGTTTTGACAAAATGATCGAAAGCGGCATTGAACCCGGATACGCATCCAAACTGGTTCAGTATGGTTGGGAGACCGTCACCGAAGCGCTCAAACACGGCGGTATCACAAACATGATGGACCGTTTGTCAAATCCGGCCAAAATCAGGGCGTTTGAATTGTCAGAAGAGCTGAAAGTCATCATGCGCCCGCTCTACAACAAACACATGGATGACATCATGGCCGGAGATTTCTCCGCCGGCATGATGGAAGACTGGGATAACGACGATGCAAAACTGCTCGCGTGGCGCCAGGAAACCGCTGAGACCGCCTTTGAAAAGACGCCCAATACTGAACAGGGTATCCCCGAACAGGAGTACTTTGACCACGGCATCCTGATGGTCGCGATGGTCAAGGCGGGCGTCGAACTGGCATTTGAGACGATGACAGCCGCGGGCATCAAGGAGGAATCGGCCTACTATGAATCCCTGCACGAAACACCATTGATCGCCAACACGATTGCCCGTAAAAAGCTGTTTGAAATGAACAGCACGATCTCGGACACCGCTGAATACGGTTGCTATCTATACAATCACGCCTGTCTGCCGCTTCTCGGTGATTTCATGACACGCGTGGATACCGATGTCATCGGCCAAGGTATGAAACTGAAAAACAACGGCGTGGATAACCGGCAGCTGATCGAGGTTAACCGCGCCATCAGGAACCATCCGGTTGAAGATATTGGCCAGACCCTGCGCGGTTACATGAGCGCCATGAAAAAAATCAGCTAGCCAGGCGGCCCTGCGGGGCTGCTTGCATAAAGGGCCGTCGCCTTGAGTGGAATCGAATTTAAACAAGCGTGCATCCGCTTTAACAAGTCATTTTCACTGCTCAATATCAACTGGCAGGTTAAGCCATCCGAGACCTGGGCAGTTCTGGGCGCCAGCGGTTCCGGCAAAACTGCCCTTGCCTCGGCTTTGACCGGCGCCGGCGATCTGGTCGCCGGTTCACGTACCGGCACAGTGGCCAATGCCGGCATTGTTTCCCTGCAGGCACAGGCAGAACTGATCGATCGCGAACGTCAACGGGACGACAGCGACCTCACCGACCAGGTGAGTGAGGGAACGCCGGTAAGAGAAATGTTGCTGGAAGTCTGTGTCGATCATGTTTTACTGGAAAGGCTTATCGAGCTGTTCCGGTTAAAGCCGTTGCTGGATAGAGGCTTCCTGAAACTCTCCACCGGCGAATCCCGAAAGGTGTTGTACTGCCGTGCGCTGGCCAGCAAACCCGACATGCTGATCATTGACGGGCCTTTTGAAGGGCTGGATGCAAAAACGGTTCCCCTGGTAAGCGGTATTCTCGAGCAGTTGGCCGCCGAGGTGCCCATGGTGCTGGTCATCAACCGTTTTGATGAGTTACCGGCTTATGTGACCGATATTGCCGTTGTGGAAGACGGTCACCTGAAAACCACTCTCAAGCCTGATGACCAACAAACGCTCAACCTGGTTTCACAATGGCTTCACCTGAAATCGACCGAAATCACGATCCCGCCTGCGATTCACGATGAAAAGCCGCCAGCGCTTGATAACAAAGCACCTCTGGTCAACATTCGGAATGCCAGCATCCGCTATACGGACAACCTGGTATTTGAACACCTTGACTGGCGTATTGAGCGCGGGCAGCACTGGCAACTGACCGGGCCGAACGGCAGCGGTAAAACCTGCCTGCTAAACCTGATTACCGGTGACCACCCGCAGTGCTATAACAATGATATTTTTGTCTGTGGCTTTCAACGCGGCAACGGTGAAAGCATCTGGGACATCAAGCAATACATCGGTTATGTGTCATCAAACCTGCAGTGGGACTACCGCGTCGGCATTTCCTGCATAAATGTGATCATCTCGGGCTTCTACGACAGCATAGGCCTGTATGTAAAAGCCACCGACTTGCAGAAAGACATCGCAGAACAGTGGTTGCAGGTCCTCGGTTTACAACACCGGCGGGATCAGCCGTTCAATCAGTTTTCCCACGGCGACCAGCGGTTATTGCTTATCGCCCGGGCCATGGTGAAGCACCCTGCCCTGTTGATACTGGATGAACCATGTTTCGGGCTTGACGACATGCATCGGCAACTGGTGCTGGCGCTGGTGGAGAAAATCTGTGCCGGGTCTGAATCAACCGTGATCTATGTCAATCATCACGCCCAGGATCGCATTGAAGGTATCGTGAGGCATTTCTCCCTGGATATCGAGTCTAGTCCTGAATTGGCAGACCGCTCGGAACACCCTTAACCACATCAAGATCTGCGCGCAAATACAGGGAAGGCTCGATCCACTAAAGGCTGAATGGCAAGTTCATCATCAATAACAAACTTGCCGCGGTTTTCGAGTGTTAGAAATGCACAATTTTTCATGGCAGGAGTATAAAAGTAGGCGTGTTGATTTTGCCACCGACAAAAGCCCTCTCTGATACCGGGGTCAGGTATCGCCGATCAGCGCCCGAATTTCATCCAGCCGGCTGTCAACACACTTCTCGCCCGCTTCGATTGCCTCCGCCGCGCGGTGAAACTCCAGCAAGCCGATGTGGGCCAGCTTTGGAGAAAAAACCACCTCGGC
>JBFFWN010000124.1:0-9953 GCA_041570235.1 Lysobacterales bacterium
GATGCATATGAAAACAACGACACCCGTGGCAACGCCAGCATACTGGGCAGCATTGAGGATGGCGCAGAGTTTCCAGCGGGCATTACAACGGCCAGTTTGTACGAGGCCGGCGACATGGACTGGTTTAGATTCCATGTCACCGATACAGAATTCGCAAGCAGTCAGCCCAGAGTTGACCTTACTAATATACCCGCGGGTTCCAACTACCAATTGTGCGCTTATTTTGAATGCGATGACCCGGGGAACAACCAGGACGTGCAATGCACCCAGGGATCCCGTTCCATTTTTGATGGCTTGCCGGGTTGTTGCAGTACGAACGCAGGCAGCGCGAGTGAGCGCGTATCATTTACCGCGGAGTGCGATAACAGTATTTTCTCTGACGACACCAGTGGTACGGTTTATGTGCGGATTTACAACGCCATCCCTGTGTGGTCCTGCGACTTGTACTCACTGAAATGGGGAGACGACTGAAACCGTCTGGACCCATAAGCAAAGCTCTTTTCAATAGAGGATTTTCCTATGGGCCTTACTCCGCGCACGTATGAGATCGATTTTGCTTTCGTCCGCTTCTGGCCGTTAGCGGCTATAGGTAGTTCCAGGTTGTGAAGTTCCGCTTCTTGACAAAAAGCGGCCATTCATCAGGGGTGATTTCCATGGTGTGAGTGACCACTTCCGGCCAGAAGCGGTAAGAAAACAGGAAAAGGACAGACTTCGAGAGTCTGTTGCTGAATGACAACATTGGGGCTAGTATCCTGAGCAGGCCTGTTTGCCTGGGTTGCTAATTGGATCAGCTATGACTTCATTGCTTTTGACAACTGCAAGCAAGGAGATCGTCGGTTTTTATAGATCGCCGCACATCGTTATGCACGCTGTTAAAGCGATCGGCTGCATCTTAACGACCTTGCTGATTGGGTGTGCCCAAAACACTTCTATACCCTATCGCAGTTTCGAGCTTATCGAAATCGTTGCACTTGATCCCGAGACCACAGCTGACGATGCTCCGTCGAGGGGTGAATCCGCCGCAACTGGCGCTGCAGCGGGTGCGTTTGGTGGACTTACGGCCAGCTTGCTCGCCAGCTTAGCTTGCGGGCCTTTCTTCCCAGCTTGTTTTGCCGCTACCGCCCCCATAACCATAGGCGCTACGACACTTGTTGGCGCGGGGATGGGGATGTCCGGCATTTCGGCAGAAGACGCCGAGAAGATCACTCCATACCTGGAATCCCTACAGGCTACCCACAACATGAGCGAGGAACTCGCAACGGTCTTATCTGAACAGTTACCCGTGTCCAGTCTCGGGCCACCGGGCATCGCTGATGCACGATTAAGTCTGGACGTAAATAGCCTTCAATTGGTGAAGAGGTTTGGACAAAAACTCGTATTTTCCTTAACTGTCGCGACCCAGTATGAGTGGAGCCTCAATGGGCCAAGCCCACAACATTCCTCACGCATATTCTGGTGCGAGACACCATTGCGACCGATCGATGAATGGGCGAATGACGGTGGGGCCACCCTCGAACAGAAACTGAACCACTGCATCGAAAACCTTGCGCTCCAGATCAACAAGGTACTAACAGAACCACCGCCCATATCGGTGGATGGATTCTCTGAAATCGTCGAATGAGGTGTGAGCGCCGCAAGGGCTTCATTTTCCCTAAAAATAATCTAAGGAGTTGGCGTCAAATTTCGCTTTGGGTCCACGGTTGAAGGCTCAGAAAGAAGAACGGAGTACCGGGGTGCAGGTTTAGAATAAGCAGTTTATCCAGGCTTGTATGTAGGCAATCTGCTCAAATAGGTTAGTACGATTATTGGTGCATAGAAATGGTTCATCGCCGGTGTACTTGGGCGAACAGGACCTGGTATCTGTTTTACGTGATGTTCCTGTCGACGAAATGCCCTGGAAGTCTTATTCTGTCTAGCTAGAATCAGATACCGGTTCATTATGTTCCGGTTTTTACGAACCGCCGATGTAAATCCGGGTCAAAAAAAGACACGAACAGGGACGAATCAAGGATATGAACACCGTATTGCAAGCACCCTCGAACACCATCCAGGCACAACTTACCGCAAGTCTCGCAAAACAACGCAAGGCATATCACAACGATCCGGTTCCCAGCCTGGAACAACGCAGGAAGGATTTGCTTGACCTGAAACGTATGATCGCCGAAAACCGCGATGAGATCATTGAAGCCATCAGCCTCGATTACGGGAATCGGTCGCGTCAAGAATCCCTGTTGGCGGAGATCATCATGGTTCTGGATGGAATAAATTTCGCTATTAAACATCTGAAAAAGTGGATGAAAGTCCAAAAGCGCGAAATTGAATTCACGATTTATCCGGGTGCAAAAAACCGGGTAATACCACAACCGCTGGGCGTGATAGGTGTCATCGTACCCTGGAACTTCCCGATTCAACTCTCGTTTACACCACTGACCTATATATTTGCCGCCGGTAACCGGGCAATGGTAAAAATGTCAGAGAATTCACGCCAACTGACCGGTGTGCTGATGAAGTTAGCGCCCAATTATTTCCCTCCGGAAAAGCTGGAATTCTTTGAAGAAACCGGTGGCGTCGGTATCGAGTTTTCACAACTGCCCTTCGATCACCTGATATTTACCGGTTCGGGGGCAACCGGCAAAGCGGTTATGGCATCGGCGGCCAAAAACCTGACACCTGTAACGCTGGAGTTGGGTGGTAAGTCCCCGGCGGTGATAGCTCCGGATTACCCCATCGGCAAAGCTGTCGAACGCATTATGTTTGCCAAGATCTTTAACGCCGGACAGGTTTGCGTAAACGTGGATTACCTGTTTGTCTCCGAGGACCGTATTGACGAGTTTGTTAAAAAAGCCAAAGTATGGGTAAGCAAGCATTGTCCCGATATCAATAGCGAAAACTATACTTCGATCATTGACGACAGGTCGTTCAAACGACTGGAAGAGGCTCTCGAAGACGCGAAAAACAAGGGCGCAACGCTGGTGAACCTGGCCGGCAGCCAGCAATCAAATGCCGGGTTGCGCAAACTGGCGCCACACATTGTCCTGAACGCAACGCAAGACATGGTCCTGTTGCAAAGAGAAATTTTTGGCCCGATCCTGCCGATTCTGCCTTACAAAGACCAGAACGAAGTTTGTGAGTACATCAATCAGCGGGATCGCCCATTGGCGTTTTACCCATTCACGCAGGACAAGAAACTGCAGTCCTTCTATCTTGACCATGTCATGTCCGGTGGCGCCTGTGTCAACGATGCCCTGATCCACCCGGGACAGCATGATCTGCCATTTGGCGGTGTAGGCGCCAGCGGCATGGGCCACTATCATGGTTACGAGGGTTTTGCGACCTTTTCAAAACTACGCCCGGTGTTCTACCAGGCTGGCTTCAGTTCACTTAAGTTTCTCGCCCCGCCTTACGGCAAAATGGCAAACAAGATCCTCGACATCATTCTGAAAAGGAAACTATAAGATACTGTTTACGTGTATTTTTTAAGCTGGTTTTCTAGTTGGCAAACAACTGGAAACCGGCCCAGTCATAAAGCCCATTTTCACGCTGCTTTTCAATATACCGGCGTTTGCTGTATATCAGCGCTTCAGCCGGACTGCCGGAACGTTCAAGCTGAAAATAAAAATCCTTTAGAAAATGCTGTGGAACCGAGCCACCGCTCGTCCACAATCTTACGATGACGGCTTTGACACCTGCTTCAAAAAAATCTGAAACAAATCCAGGCTGACTGATGAATGCGGAAGTGGGCCGTTGCTTCACCCGTGTCGCACTTAAAAATACAAGGCCGGCACGCAGTCCCAGGGACTGGATATCGTATGGATAGAGACTTGCGCGCCCGGTCCCGCCTTCAAAACCGGAAAGCTCAAGGACTGACTGGTCAGGATACTTAAGGTCAATGGATCCCGGTATCGCAAGGTGAATAAGACCCGCCTGGCTGAATTGTTCACTGCCAAACTCATCGGGTAAAAGTGCCGCACCCTGGACAATGGTCAAACCCGGCCCGACAAAAAAATCCGTGACCAACTGAATCTCCGGCGAGGTTTTAAGGGCCAAAGCATACTCACCTGAATAGTCCTGCGGAAGACCGGCAAGAAATACCTTTTGCTGCGAAGGTTTTTCCATTCTTTGATGCAGTGCACCGATTTGCGGAAACGACCAAAGGTTTATGACGGTGTAATTCTCGGCGAGATAGCGCTTATTCAATCGCAGGGCATCAAGGGGGAAGCCCAGCAATGGCCCTGCAGGCACCCAGTAAATGGTCTCTTTCAGCAAATCGGAAACCGGTGCAGCCAGGCGTTTTCCGAGCGCATCCATCTTGTTTTCAAAAGCATCCAGACCCAGGTCAGCAAGGCCCTCGCGCGCCTCGTCAAGGGCCGCATATATATAGGCGGGATTGGGAATGTTTCTATGCCTGACACCGGTCTTACCAGCCACCCAGACCTGTGCGGTAGTGGGACTGACGTGATAGGTCAGCACCACCTCATTTTTTTTCAACTTGTTTAAAAATGACTGAATACCGGCCTCGGAAAGGCTTCCAAGTTGAGCGGAGGTGCGTTTACGCAGATCGCTTAACGCGCTGTTTACCTCGCGTTTCAGGTCGCCTGGTCGCTGTCCCGCCCCGGTTTCTGCCAATTGCGCCAGGCGTATCCGCAGGCTTTCCAGTTTCTGCACGTCGCCGGGGGTAGCAGAGGCTTTGCCGGATGGCCTTTCGATAAAACGGATCTTGCTCAATACCAACAGGGACGCCAACGCATCCTGACCTCTGCTTTCGCCTGCCGTCCGGGAAAGCAACTCCAGGTAGAACTCAAACACCTGTTCGTGTCTCTCCCGGTACCAACTGCCGAGGACACCGGGCAATTGGCTGCGCAGCATATGGATCTCGTCGATCAGGCTGTCCATTATGCCAATAGCTTTAGCAGGCTGACCCGTAGCCAGCCAGATTCGCGCCCGTAAATGCATGGCCTGGCTGGCATGACGCGGTATACCGCCTTCGATAAGTCGTTGATAGGCACCACTGGTTTCAGTTGACCGGCAGAGCGCTCCACCACCGGACTCCAGCGCGCAAAGCTGTAGGCGTGAAAGATCCTGAAGATCACCGTCCCCTGACCGCGACGCTGCCTCAAAACCCTGCCGGAACAGGCTTCGTGCCGCAGGGCTGTTTTCACCGTTGGCCGCAATATCATCCAGTCCTTGCTGGTGGAAGTACATCGCCCTGCCCGAGTGGAACTCCCCCTGTGACTCACGCGCCCGGCGCATCAGGTCGAACTCACCGTTCATACGGTAAATGGTGGCCAGAACCCCGAATCCGGTTCCAAGGTCAATGATCGATCGGGGCCGGCCTTGCGGAGAGGCATCTGGGGTGATCCCCGCCAGTTCTAAATGGTTTTGCGCTTCTTCCAGGTTGCCCGTTTCAAAAAAGCACCTGGCCAGTTCAAAATTGATCTGTAAGCGAACAGAACTGTCGTTCTGATACTCCAGTGCCCTGAAGAAACTGGTAATGGCCTGGTCATATGAATAGTTTTTCGCGTAAATCCGTCCCTGGGCTAACAGGTTTAATGCCAGGTCATCTTCTGCGCCCTCGTCCTGCAACTGTGCTTCTATTTTTTGAAGGACATTTGCCGATGCGCCGGTATCACCCTGAAACGAGTGTATCTCGACCATGCTTTCGCGAATTTGATTTGCGAGTTCACCATCGGCGATGCTATCGCTGATCGCAACCGCACTATTAAATCGCTCGAGCGCTTCCGGGTAATAGGCATCGGCGGCATACTCCTCACCACTGGCCTGCAAGGCCAGCGCCTGTTCAAGCTGGTAGCCCGTCGAGCTTGCCAAAGCCATGACCTTCTCGAGGGAAGTCTGTACCGGGTCACGATCACTGGCCGTGGTGTTTAACACCCCTGCTCTTTTCAGTCCAATCAACGCGGCGCTTTGCAGTTGCAAGGTTGCCAGTTCAAGATTACGCACCCTCACGCCCTTCAGATCATTGAGAATTTCGGCGCTCATGGTGTAGGCGATGCTGTAATCATGCAACTGGTGGTGAACGAGGTGCGCGGCAAGGTAATTTGACCAAAGCTGCATCTCTGTCATGCCGAACCGTTGGAATAGCCTGCCGGCATTGATCAGGCTGTCGATTTTGACGGTCCAGCCGGCAGCACTTTTCTCGCTACTCAAAAGCATGCCAGAGGCCAACATGCGGTAAGCGCGCGATACCGAGCGACTCCTCTCGTCCCAAATCTGCAAACGTGTCAGCTCCAGGCCAAATTCGCTACGCCCTGTATAGCGATCGGAAAACACCGTGATATCCAGTTGGCGATCTGTATCAGGCGCATCTATATATAGAAAAACGGGTAACAAACGACTGCCCGATACGCCGGAAATCATCAGCGTTTGACCATCCTGGGTCATGACTTTCGAGTTGACTTCCGCTTCAAACCCGTTAATGCGAATAAACAGATCCTCATCTGTGGATTGCCGGACAAAGTATTCCTGGGAAATTGGTTCGATGCCGGTTTGTGCACGACTATCATTTGCACATGCCAATAGAGACAGCAAAACGACAATCAGCACAAATGTGAATCGCAGGTCATGTGTCATTAAACAAGTTTCCGTAAAACATTATGTTCCTTGTCCGGGAGCCGGCGACAAAGGTTTACTCTGAACAATATTTTAACGCCGCTTACTCTCAAGCCGCGTATCATACGTGCAAGGTACCCTGTTTGCTGTAAATACAACTCAGCCAGCATTGAACATAATCGCCATTCACGATGTCAACTGTAACAATCAACCACAAGTACAAAAAATCTTGAGAATACCTGATAGAGATACAACGGTTTTTACCACATCAGCTATCGACCTGTTCGCCTCGGCACTGGGCGCGTTCATCCTGTTGGTGATGTTGTTGTTTCCCTATTACCGGCATGCGGGTCCGGATGATTCTTACTCACGCACACAGGATATCATGGAGAAACGCAGGTTGGCTGCCGGTGAACTGGAAGATGTGAAAGCCGAACAACAGTCATTGCAGAGTGAACTGGATGAACTGACGGAATCCAACCAGGGGCGCGAAAAAAGCATCTCCCGGCTTCGTAAACAATTGATGGATATCCGTAACCAGTTGGCAGCAATACCCAGCGAGATCACCGAGCCGGTTGAAGAGGTGAATCCTGAGCCCGACCCAAGGGCACTGACTGAAGGTGTTGAGTTTTCAATTCTTGGCCTGGCCACGAAAGCAAAGTCCTTTGTCATCGTTGTGGATATGTCCGGCAGTATGTTGCAGTACGAAAACCTGATGGTCGAATCGGTGCTTGAAATTCTCAAACCCCTGGATGGAAGTCATCAATTTGCCATCATCGGTTACCATGGCAACCCGCAACCGGTGCTTTGGAGCTTTCCGAACGACCAAAAACTTGTGCCGGCAACTTCCGAAAACCTGCAACTTGCAAACTCCTTTACCCGCTCGCTGGTACGCAAGTTTGTCGGATCAACACCCACCCACTTCGCCCTGCAGGCCGCCCTGGAATACCCGGCCAGCGCCGTCATCCTGATGAGTGATGGTGAACCGAACAGCCCACCCGGCTTCATTATCGAAAACATCACACAATTGAACCAATTCAGACGCACCGAAATACATACGGTCGCCATTGGTGAGTACACACACAACCGCAACCTGGTGCTGTTTATGCAGACACTGGCACGATTGAACGGTGGTGATTTCGTGGGGGTCTCCAAGTGAGATCAAGAATCAGAAATTTTGGGGTATTTTCGCTTTCAGCTGTCGACCTGTTTGCCTCCGCAATGGGTGCTTTCATCATCATTACCATCATCCTGATGCCCGATTACCAGAAGGAGGTCAGGCTCGAAGGTCACCTGGCCTATATAGAGGCACTTGCAGGTGAAACCGATTCACAGCTGAATGAGACCGAAAAAGGCGTTAGAAGCACCTTTGAAGCCCTGAGCACTGCGCAAAGCCGCCAGATGGAATTACAGGCGGAACAGGAGATCATGTCCAGTGAACTGGAAACGCTTCTTGCCAGATTGCAGGCCCGGAGCGAACACGCACCACCGCCGCCGCCAAGCCCGGTTGAAACCGACGAAGATAAAGGCAGTAACCTGGTAACTTTCAGGTTTCTTGGTTTGAAAACGGATAAAACGCGTCTGTTGCTGATGATCGACATGAATAAATATCTCGCCGACCACGAGGCGCTTGTCACGCGCACGGTTGCCAGGGCCCTGGATTCCCTGCAAAGCGGATATGAATTTGGCATCCTCGGTTTTCAACAACTTGACTCGGGCCCGCGTTATCATCGCTGGCCACAAAACGGCGAATTGGCGCCGATGAATGCTGCGAACCGCTCCCAGGCCCTCAGATACGTCAGGCAACTTTCCGGAAAATTCGGGGGCTCATCTTCACTCCAGGGGGCTTTCGCTGAAGCTTTTGCCGGTTCAGCTGAAGCCTTCATCCTGATTTCTGATGGTCTGCCCAATCCAGCTTACAACGGCGGTCTTCCGCCACGTGCGCTGATCCAGGACCTGGTGATGATGAACAAGCAAAACAGGGAAATTCATTCGGTCACCATCGGCGATTATTTCAAGTACAAGGGTACGGTGGAATTCATGGAAAACCTCGCAAAGGCCAACGGCGGTGGATTTCTGGCGCTGGCGCAATGATGCGTTTACGTTTTACAGAGCGGAATGTTTTATACTTGCCGGTTCGAATCGGGCCGCTTGACCTGCTTCCATTTGCCGATGAAACCCTTGGTGGAACATGAAACACAACCCGGGCTTGACAAGATTTTGAACACAGCGACAGAAACCAAAACCCTCGGGCAGGACAAATCCTGCGATATCGTGTTGGACGATGACAGTGTATCCGGTATACATGCCCGCCTGGAACTGGCGGACGACGGTCTCATCAGCGTCACCGATGCCGGGTCGGAGAACGGCGTGTATCTGAACCGGAACGACCGCTGGATCAAGGTCAAAAGAGTGACCTTATGCTCGGGCGATAAAATCTGTTTTGGTCAGGTGCAGGTGCCACTCGGGCAACTGGTCTCGGTGTTTGGTGAAAACTCCGGGGGCCGACTGGAGAGGAAACAGGTGGTCCTGGATCGCATAAAAACAGCTGCCGGATCATTATCCCAGCGCGGAGAGTCCGGGGTAGTTTTACAAAAGCCGAGACGCAATCCGGTCACCGGCAAAATAGAAGAGAACCATTCCACTGGCTGGAAAGGCAACAATCAGAAAGAGGTTGATCAATCACAATGACACGTCAAATCACCATCGTAGTCAGTATCCTCACCGCAGTGTTGGTCATTGCCTTGCTGGCAAAAGTTCTTCCGGCGAGCACGGCGGCCATCATGCTGGATATCAACCGGGCATCCTGGCCATTCACGGTGCAAAATATTTTGTGGATAGCGTTTTTTATCGGTTTGGGCGAGTTATCCTTGCGCTGGCGCGCAGGACGCCTTGAAGAGAGCCAGTTTGACCGGCAGTACCTGCCACTGGATGAAGAAACCGTTCTGAGACCGGGTGATGATATTACGCCGATCTACCAGAAAGTCCGCAGCAGCAAATACCGCAACACCTGTTTTCTGCCACGCCTGATTGAACGCTGCGTACTGAACTTCAACCTTGGACAGTCGGTTGACCAGACCAATGCCCTGCTCAATTCCAGCCTCGAACTGTTTCTGCATGAACTGGATTTACGTTACAACATGATCCGCTATATTACCTGGCTGATCCCGTCGCTGGGTTTTATTGGTACCGTCATCGGTATCATGCTGGCGCTGAATTATGCCGGTGACCGGGCAAACGTTGAGAGCCCCGAGATGCTGTACCAGGTCACCGAACGACTGGGTGTGGCCTTCAGCACTACCCTGGTAGCCCTGGTGATGGCGGCGATACTGGTGTTCCTGCAAAACCTGATACAGGGAAAGGAGGAAACCATCCTGAACCGTTCC
>JBFFWN010000125.1:0-9943 GCA_041570235.1 Lysobacterales bacterium
ATGACGGGGATACCCATCGCATCCAGACGCTCGTTGATATACTGGATGGAGCGGATACGGTATTGCAGGTAGTCCTCGTGAACGATTTCCTCCAACCCGACTGCAATACACTCCATATCCCGGCCTGACAGGCCGCCATAAGTCGGGAAACCCTCGGTCATGATCAGCCGGGTACGGGCTTTCTCGGCCCAGTCGTCATCGTTCAGCGCCAGCCAGCCACCCATATTTGAAAAGGTGTCCTTCTTAGCGCTCATGGTCATACCATCGGCATGTGAGAATATCTCGCGGACAATTTCCTTGACGCTCTTGTGGGCATAACCGGGTTCACGCATCTTGATGAAATAGGCGTTTTCGGCAAACCGCGCGCTGTCGATGATCAGCGGTTTATTGTATTTTTCGCAGATCGCCTTGGTGCCGCAGATATTGGCCATCGAAACCGGTTGTCCGCCACCGGCATTGTTGGTGATGGTGATTTCAACCATGGGGATCCTGTCGGCATGTTCGGCCAGAAGCCTTTCGAGTTTATCGAGATCCATGTTGCCCTTGAAAGGGTATTCGAGTGCCGTATCCAGGCCCTCTGCAATCACCATGTCCCGCGCGTCGATGCCGGCGTCCTCAAAGTTGGCGCGCGTCGTATCAAAGTGGGTGTTGTTGGGTACGATCTTGCCTTTTCCTTCACCGCCCGCAACAATCGAGGTCAGTATGTGTTCGGCGGCGCGGCCCTGGTGGGTTGGGATAATATGCTTGAAAGGCATCAGGTCCCTGATGGCATTTTCGAAGCGGTAATACGAGGGTGAACCGGCATAGGATTCATCGCCGCTCATCAGGGCGGACCATTGCCGGGTGCTCATGGCGCCTGTGCCCGAGTCTGTTAACAGGTCGATCAGCACATCATCGGAGTGCAGGGTAAACAGGTTGAAGTTGGCCTGTTTGATCAGTTCGCGTCGTTCCTCAATGGTCGTCATCCTGATCGGTTCGACGGCTTTTATGCGGAATGGCTCGATAATCGTCTTCATGGGTGTTCCTTGGGGGCCATCAGGGGTCCAGTGTAAACTCGTCTTCATGCATAAAAGCCGCGTGCTTTGGCGCCCGCTTGGTCTGGCTCCATTCCTCGATCATCAACGGCGCCACTTCATGCAGTTTTTCCAGCGCACCGGGTCTTTCCATGTTGGCGCATAGTTCAAGACGATGGCCATTGGGGTCAAAAAAATAAATGGATTTGAAAATGTGGTGGTCGGTGGGGCCGATCACGTCAATTCCGGCTGCCTGGATATGCGCCTTGGCGGCCAGCAAATCATCCATGTCGCCTATCTCAAAGGCGATATGCTGTACCCATTCCGGGGTGTTTTCGTCGCGGCCCATAGGTGGCGAATTGGGTATTTCAAAAAAGGCCAGCACGTTGCCCTGGCCCGCATCGAGAAAAACGTGCATATAGGGGTCGGGCGCCTTGGTGCTTGGCACCAGGTCCTCGGCGATGGCCAGCACGAGGTCCATGTTCAGCACCTTTTTGTAGAATTCAACGGTTTCCTTGGCATCCTTGCAACGATAGGCAACATGGTGAATTTTTTTGATGTTCATGTTCCGGCTCTCTTACTGATCCTGTTTTCCATCGCTGCTGATAATGCCACGACGTAACTGGTCACGTTCCATTGATTCAAAAAGTGCGGTGAAGTTGCCCTCGCCAAATCCCTCGTCTTTCTTGCGTTGGATGAATTCAAAAAAGACCGGCCCGACCATTGTTTCCGAGAATATCTGCAATAGCAAACGCGGGTCTTCCTGCTCGGTTGAGCCATCCAGCAATATGCCGCGAGATCTCAGTTCTTCAACCGGTTCACCATGTCCGGGAAGACGTTCATCCAACATTTCGTAATAGGTATCGGGTGGTGCTGTCATAAAGGGCAGGCCGCGCTGCTTTAGCGCATCCCAGCATTTGTAGAGGTCATCACAGATCAGGGCAATATGTTGTATGCCTTCGCCATTGTATGCCATCAGGAATTCTTCAATTTGACCGACGCCCTGCGAGGCCTCCTCGTTCAGGGGGATACGGATTTTACCATCCGGCGCGGTCATGGCCTTGGACAGTAAGCCCGTATATTCGCCCTTGATATCAAAGTAACGAATCTCCCTGAAATTGAATATGCGTTTGTAATAATTGGCCCAGTAATCCATCCGGCCACGGTAAACATTGTGGGTCATATGGTCGATCAGCTTGAAACCACAACCTGCCGGGTGCCGGTCGACACCTTCAAAAAAATCAAAATCGATGTCGTAGAAACTAAGCTCGGTGCCATAGCGATCAATCAGGTAGAGCGGGGCGCCGCCAATTCCCTTGATCGCGGGTAAACGCAGTTCCATCGGGCCTGTCGGGATGTCGATGGGCTGAGCGCCCGCCTCGAGCGCCCTGTAATAGGCGGCGTGAGCGTCTTTGACCCGGAAAGCCATACCACAGACGCAGGGGCCATGTTCCTCTGCGAAATATGCGGCATGGCTGTGAGGTTCCTCGTTGAGGATAAAGTTGATGTCACCCTGTCGGTAAAGGGTGACATTTTTTGAGCGATGTTTTGCCACTGCCGAAAAACCAAGTGTTTCAAAAACCGGTTCGATCAGGCCCGGAGTAGGCGATGCAAACTCGACAAATTCAAAGCCATCCAGCCCCATGGGGTTTTCAAACAGGTCTGCCATATACTTGTTCCTCGGTGTTGTTAAATTTACTTGTCAGGCAACATCAGCTAATCGGTTCAAATCGTGCCTGGAAGAACCGCAGGTATTCGGGTTCGTAGATCATCCTCAGTCCCTTGATGGTCTCGCGGCGCTCGAACACCCTGAGTACCGATTCGGCGACCACATCCATGTGCGCCTGGGTGTAAACCCGCCGTGGCAAAGTTAATCGAACCAGCTCCAGGGCCGGTCGACGGTTTTTACCGGTTTGCGGATCACGCCCGGCGGAAACATTACCACGTTCCATCGCTCTGATACCTGCTTCCAAGTATAGTTCAGCTGCCAGTGATTGAGCCGGGAAATCATCCTGGTCCACATGTGGCAGAAATTCGCGGGCATTGATGAATATTGCGTGTGATCCAATCGGGTTGACTATCGGTATGCCTGCACCGCGCAGCATATCACCAAGGTATCTTACCTGGCCAATCCTGGCGGCCTGGTGTTCTTCCATGACGGCCTCGCGGATACCAATTGCCATGGCTTCCATGTCGCGCCCGGCCATTCCACCATAGGTGTGCAGACCCTCATAGACCACCACGAGGTTTTGCGCCTTCAGAAATATCGACTCGTCATTGCAGGCGAAAAATCCGCCAATATTGACCAGCAAATCCTTTTTGGCGGACATCGTGCAACCATCGGTCAGATCGCAAATTTCACGCAGAATGCTGCGCACGGATTTCTCGGCATAACCTTCTTCACGCTCACGGATGAACCAGGCGTTTTCGATGGTGCGCGTGGCGTCCAGCATAATCGGTATGTTGTGCTTTTTGCAGTACTGGTTAAGTTCACGCAGATTGGCCAACGAAAAGGGCTGGCCACCGGCCATGTTTACATTGCCCTCGAGGCTGATATAGGGGATTTTATCGACGCCCACTTTTTGAACCAGGCGGTCGAGTTTGCCAAGGTCGATATTGCCCTTGAAAGGGTGGCGGCTCTCGGCATCGTGTGCCTCGTCGATAATGACATCCACAAACGTGCCGCCGGCCAGCTCCTGGTGCAGACGGGTGGTGGTGAAGTACATATTGCCTGGCACGTAATCGCCTTCCTTTATCATAACCTGTGATAACAGGTTTTCCGCGCCACGGCCCTGGTGCGTGGGGACCATGTAGCGGTAGCCATAGAATTCGCGTATGGCGTCCTGCAGATGATAGAAGTTTTCACTGCCCGAATAAGCCTCGTCGCCCATCATCAGGCCGGCCCACTGGCGGTCACTCATCGCCGAGGTGCCCGAGTCTGTGAGGAGATCGATATAGACATCACGGCTACGGATCAGGAATGTGTTGTAACCGGCTTCAAGGATCGCCTGTTCGCGCTCCTCGGGTGTCGTCATGCGGATCAGTTCAACGGTTTTGATCTTGTAGGGTTCTGCCCAGCTGGGGCGATCGTTTGCGTGCATGTTCATGGTTTCACCTGTTGGTCAATGTAAGTAATGTGTGGGTGTTGACTGTTAATCATTATCTTCATTTATGCGGAATTATGTGTTTCTAAAATCACTAAGATCGCTTAAAATTGAAACAAACGTTAAGAAAATATTCACCTAAAGGAATGAATGTCTATGGAAAGTCTGTCTGCATCAGACCGGAAGCTGCTTGCCGCCTTACAGGAGAACATCAACCTCAGCCAGATAGACCTGGCGGAACGAGCGGGTCTGTCGAGAACATCGGTCTGGCGCAGGGTGCGCGAGCTCGAGGAACAGGGTGTGATTGATAACAGGGTGGCATTATTGAACCCGAGGGCGCTGGGCTTACAGATTCATGTTTTGCTGTCTGTAAGCATGGTCGAGCATTCCGATCGCGTCAGGCAGGCCTTTGAAAAGCACGTGGAGCAGCTGGCGGAAGTGATGGAGTGTTTTTCAGTCTCAGGTGAACGCGATTACGTGTTGCAGATCATCTCCCGTGACATGGAGTCTTATAACGAATTCCTGAATACCAAAATACTGCATCACGACAGTGTTCGCTCCGCCAGTTCCAGCTTTGCGCTTCGCAGGGTTAAATATACGACGGCATTGCCTTTCTGACAGTCCCGCCGGCTTATGTAGAATAGCTTCTTTTTCGAGGTGGAATTTTGATGAAAAACCTGGCGAGATCGCTGATAAGTCTGATATTCCTTTTTACCATGTTGTTATTCGCATACCAGCAGACCCGCGCACCTGATGCCAGCAGCGACTCGGACCTCGATTACAACGCTATCACCAAACACATTGAGGTCATTGCCGATACACCACACCCGATGGGCAGTGATGCAAATCGCCGGGTGCGGGATTACATCGTTCACTATTTTGAGTCACTCGGGCTTCAGACCGAAGTACAGGAGGCCACCGTGGTGTACCGGCATCCTTCGCGAAGTAATCAGTCCACCATTATTGCCAATGTCGAAAACATCATTGCCAGGTTGCCGGGCAGGAATGCGAACCCGGAAGCTTCAAGAAATGACCTGGTAGTGATGGCGCACTATGACTCCCGCCCACTGACGCCCGGTGCCGCTGATGATGCCTCCGGGGTGGCGGCCATCATGGAAGTGGCCCGCCTGATGGTGAATGATCCCACACCCGAACACGATGTGGTGTTCCTGATTACCGATGGTGAAGAAATGGGATTACTCGGCGCACAGGGTTTCTTCAGACAGCACCCGGCGGCGCAACGGGTCGGACTGGTGCTGAATTTTGAAGCCAGGGGTAGCACTGCTGCCTCATCGATGTTTGAAACCAGCGACAAGAATGCCTGGCTGGTAAAAAACCTGATCGACGCAGTCCCTGACCTGGTGGCGGGATCGCTGTCGTATGAGATATACCGTCGTATGCCAAATGACACGGATATGAGTATTTCCAAAGGCGAGGGTATCGCCGGTTTGAATTTTGGCTATGTCGGCGGTTTGTTTGATTACCACGCCATGACGGATAACGCTCAAAACCTTGATAAAAATTCGCTGGCCCAGCAATCCAATTATGTGCTGGCCGGTGCGCGTCACTTTGCCAACCTCAAGGAGTGGCGCAGCGGCTCTGGTGACCTCACCTACTTCAATTTGGTCACCGGGGTTTTGCTCAGTTACAGCCAGGCCACGGCCATTGTTTCAGGCGTGCTCGTGCTGGCGCTTGGCCTGTGGGTGCTGATCATTGCCGTGCGCAAAAAAACACTTGATCCGGGCTCCGTTGCCAGTGGCTTACTGGCTGCGGTGGTGCTTCTTCTGATTGTCAACAATGTGTTTGAATCCTTGATCGGGTTCCAGCAGGGCAGGGCTGACGGGATCGCGCGGATCATTTCACTCGGCGAATGGCCGCTGGCTGCGTATTTCATAAGTACGCTTGGCATTTGCGCCTGGTTTTCCAATGCCGTCAAAGGTGGGTTCAGTGATGCACTGGCCTGGGCCTTACCGCTGGTGCTTGCCGCTTTGAGCCTGGTGGCGGGAAGGCCCTGGCCTGTGGCCTTGGCGCTGATACTGATACTGGCGCCGGCGCTGTTGTATTTGAACAGACGCAGGCACCCACCTGACCTGTGGGCCGGCGGACTGATGTTATGGTGGGTGTTTACAGCACTGGTGCTGTACTTTGCCGCAAACGCCGCCTACTTGCTGGTATGGCCGCTACTGGCTGTATCGTTGGGATTTTTTCTTCATCAAAAGACCCTCAAGGCGCAGCGCGAACCCTACCTGACTCCGGTGCTGGTGGTCAGCGCGATTCCGTTACTGTTACTTCCGCCCATAATCATCATGGCTTACCTGGCACTGGGTTCAACCATGCCGCAGATGATAATGATCATTACCGTGCTGTCACTGTTGTTGATCTGGCCACTGGTGCAAAGCATTGGTGCCGCGCCAGCAAGAAGCAGCGGGTTTTTGTTGATGGGTATCGGGCTACTGTTGTCTCTGGTCTTCATGTTCGATCGGAATTTCAATCAGAGGTACCCTGCCGAAGAAAGCCTTTTCCTGGCTATGGATATCGATAATAACAAGGCCTACTGGGCGAGCCTGGATGCTCGGCCCGGATCCTGGTCAGATCATTTTCTGGGTGAAAATGCGGGTAGCGCAAATCTGTCGGACATTGTTCCGGGTTATGATGAGAATGTGCGTATCAGCGAGGTTCAGCCTGAACGGGTGGAGCCGGCGAGCCTCGAAAAGACGGGTGATGAATTGATTGACGGACGTAGACAAATCAACCTGCGACTGTCATCACCCGAACGGGCTGAATATATCAACCTGCTGTTTCCCGTCAGCCTGAATATCTCAAGCGCAATGGTCAATGGCTTGCCCGTGACAGTGCCTGCAGCAAGCCTGGATGATAACGCGAGGGCCGGTAAAAACGATGTGGACAAAAATCGTGACAAGACCAATGGTTCACAATGGTGGCGCTGGCGCTGGTATGGCTTGCCTGAGCAGGGCGCTGATATTTTGCTGGTGCTTGAGCCGGATAAAGCGGTTACTGTCAGGGTGGTTGAAGTTGACTACGGGATGCCGCCGACAGCACCGCAAAGACCCTCATCGGTCATGCCGCGCAAATACACCTGGTCAGACAGTCGCGTGATTTACCAGACCATATCCGTGGATTGAATCCAGTTTGTTTTCGTGGTGGCACGCTGCTGATAAGAAAGGAAAAGATCACGTATAGGGAGGAAAAAGGGAGGAAAAGAGTGACATCGTTATTTTTGACTTCTTTCGTGGTATTTGCGCCTGGAAAACGCTAAAATAAGACCGCTGCATGTTGCGGCGAGCGATTGAGCGTTTCTCCGAACAGTTTTTCAAGCTTGTTCCCAGATATACCCGTTCCCGTTCTTCTTCAGCACAGTCACCGCCGAAAGGTGGTTTTTCAACTATATATAGTGAGTTAAATATAATGTCAGATTCAATTACAGGAACCGTTAAATGGTTCAACGATGAAAAGGGTTTTGGTTTTATTTCTCGTGAAGGCGAGCGTGATGTTTTCGTTCACTTCCGTCAAATCGTTGGCGAAGGCCGCAAGACCCTTAAAGAAGGTCAGCAAGTTGAGTTCACCGTTGGTGAAGGCCTGAAAGGACCACAGGCAGAGAACGTTACCCCTCTGTAAGGTTTCCTGGAAAACAAGACCCGATCGGGCTACAGCCCGACCGGGTTGTTATTGCCTTGTGTTTCAAAGGCAAAAAAAAGCCCCGGTTTCATCGCCGGGGCTTTTTGCGTTATGCGGCATAAAAAACACCGTACTTGTCAGTCCAGGCCTCTTCGAACCAGCAAGGGTTGAATATCCGGGTCCGCACCACGGAAGTTTCTAAACAGTGTCATGGCATCCTCGGCGCCACCGCGGGAAAGCAGTGTCTGGCGGAAGTGATCGCCGTTTTCACGCGTCATGCCACCATTCGCCTTGAACCACTCGACCGTATCTGCATCGAGCACTTCACTCCAGATATAGGCGTAGTAACCGGCTGAGTAACCGCCAACGATATGTGAGAAATAGGTGCTGCGGTAACGGGGAGGTACGGTGTCCAGCGCGACACCGGCATTCTCAAGCGCCTGTGCTTCAAAGTCCAATAACCCCGCTGCATCCGGGACGTCTTCGGGGTTCAGCTGGTGCCATGCCTGGTCAAGCAGGGACGCGGCCAGGTATTCGGTAGTGATATAGCCCTGGTTGAATTTCTGCGTAGCCAATACCTTGTCGAGCAGCTCCTGCGGCATCGGTTCGCCCGTTTCATAATGGACGGCATAGTTCTTCAGTATGTCCGGCCAGATAGACCACATTTCATTGACCTGCGATGGGTACTCGACGAAATCACGCGGTACCGATGTGCCGGAGAATGACGGGTATTTGACATTTGAAAACATGCCATGAAGCGCATGTCCAAATTCGTGGAACATGGTTGTCACTTCATCGAAGGTCATCAGCGTTGGCTCGCCTGCCATTACGGGCTTGGTGATGTTGAGATGATTGGCCACAACCGGTTTGCTACCCATCAACTCGGACTGGCTGACATAGGCATTCATCCAGGCGCCACCCCGTTTGGAGGGACGGGCATATGGATCCATGAGGAACAGGGCAAGTGTTGACCCGTCGGCATCAAATACTTCAAAAACGCGAACGTCTTCATGATAGACGGGCAGGTCATTGCGCTCCTTGAAGGTAATGCCGAAGACCTTTTCAGCGGCATAGAAAACACCCTTCTGCAGCACATTGTCAAACTCAAAGTAGGGTCGCAATGTTGATGCGTCAAAATCATAGCGCTGTTGACGAACCTTTTCTGCATAGAAATCCCAGTCCCAGGAGGCCAGTTCAAAATCGCCGCCTTCTGCGTCGATGATTTCCTGCATATCGGCCGCTTCACGTTTGGCATTGGCAACCGCCGGCGGGGCCAGGCTGGCGAGTCTTTCGTTTACCGCTGCGGTTGTACGCGCGGTCTGGTTTTCCAGTCCATAGGCCGCGTGATTTTCATAGCCCATCAATTTGGCCCGTTCGGCACGGATCTTGACGATCCGGGTCAGAGCTTCGCGGTTATCAAATTCGCCACCGCGGCTACCGCGCGCCAGTGAAGCTTCCATGATGCGTTGACGCAAAGCACGGTTTTCCAATGATGCCAGCGGGGGTTGCTGGCTTGTATTCAGCAGGGCTATCAGGTATTTGCCATCCATGTCCTTGGCCTTTGCCGCGGCAGCGGCCGCTTCGATGGCTGTATCGGACATGCCCTTCAGTTCTTCACGGTTTTCGATGATCACGGCGGAAGCGTTAACCTCGTTCAGCACATTCTGACTGAACTTCGTTTGCAGGCTGGCCAGCTCGGAATTCATCGCCTTGAGCTGTTCTTTCTCCGCTGCTGAAAGCTGGGCGCCGGCACGGATGAAGTCGCGATGGTTCTCTTCGATAAGACGCAAGGATTCCGGGTCCAGCTCAAGAGAGTCACGCTGTTCATAAAGCGCTTCGATACGGGCAAACAGCTTGTCATTCAGCAGGATTTGGTCCCTGTGTGCTGACAACCTGGGGGCCATCTGGCTGCGGACCTCCTCGATCTCATCGTTGGTGTCTGCCGATGCCAAAGCAAAAAACACCCGGCTGACCCTGTCCAGGGTTTGACCGGATTTTTCCAATGGCACCAGGGTATTGTCAAACGTCGGGTTCTCAGCCTGATTGGCAATTGCTTCGATTTCAGCTTCATTGAAATTGGATATCGACATCGAGGTCAGCAGGGATTCCACATCTTCAGGCTGTGCAGTATCGGCAATGGCATCAATAAAGCGCGATACACTCATTATTTTGCGATGGACACCGTTTGGC
>JBFFWN010000126.1:0-9933 GCA_041570235.1 Lysobacterales bacterium
CGAGTATGAAAACCGTCAGAAGGAAGAATCGGGCATTCCGGGATTAAAGGTCGGGTACAACCGCGTACATGGATATTTTATTGAAATCACCCATGCCCATGTCGACAAGGTTCCATTGCACTACAAACGCCGCCAAACCCTTAAAGCGGCTGAGCGCTATATCACCGAGGAACTGAAAACCTTTGAAGACAAGGTGCTTTCCGCCAGGGAACGCGCTCAGGCCAGGGAGTTGTATTGTTACGAGGAACTGGTCGCGCGTCTGCAATGCGAACTGAACCCCCTGCAGGTCATCGCAGGCACCCTCGCCCGCCTGGATGTTTTGTGTGCGTTTACGGAACGCGCCATCACCCTTGATTTCTGCTGCCCGGAGCTCAGTGAGGCAACCGGCATTGATATACAGGGCGGCCGCCACCCGGTGATCGAACAGGTACAATCGGAATCGTTCACCCCAAACAATACCGGCATGCACCCGCTGCGCAGGATGTTGATTATCACCGGTCCCAACATGGGTGGTAAATCCACCTATATGCGCCAGACTGCGCTGATCTGTCTGTTGGCTTACACCGGTAGCTGGGTGCCGGCCTCGAGCGCCGTTATTGGCCCGTTGGACAGGATTTTTACCCGCATCGGTGCCGGTGACGACCTCAGCCGGGGCCGTTCAACCTTTATGGTGGAGATGACTGAAACGGCTAATATTTTGCACAGCGCCACGCAGAATTCATTGGTGTTGATGGATGAGATCGGCCGCGGAACCAGCACCTACGACGGCCTCGCGCTTGCCTGGGCCGTGGCCGAATACCTGGCTCGCAAGGTGCAGGCCTATACCCTGTTTGCCACCCACTATTTCGAATTGACCCATCTTCCCGAACAGATTGATGGCGTCCACAACGTGCACTTGACGGCGGTCGAGCACAAGGACAGCATCGTGTTTCTGCATTCGGTCAATGATGGGCCTGCCAGTCAGAGCTACGGCTTGCAGGTGGCTGCATTGGCCGGTATCCCTAAAAATGTTCTGAAACGGGCGCGTTTTCAATTGTCGAAACTGGAGAAGGACAACGATGATGGCCCGCAAATGGGGCTGTTCTCCACCTATGAAGAACCGGAGCCCGAGATGGAGCCTGAAGACCCGTTAAAGGATATGCTGGATGAGATCGATCCGGATGATCTGACGCCGCGGGCCGCATTGGAAATGTTGTACAGGCTAAAAAGTCTTTCAAGGGAGTAGCGGGGCTTCAATGCTTCCAATACAGCAAAACCGGGATTGCTTATGGATTATTTAAAAACAAACAAAGCATCATGGAATAAAAGAACTGAAATCCACGTAACCTCAAAGTTCTACGATGTTGAGGGATTTTTGCAAGGAAACACCTCACTACAAAAGATAGAACTTGAAGAACTTGGAGACGTATCCGGTAAAAGCCTGCTTCATCTGCAGTGTCATTTCGGCCTGGATACGCTGTCCTGGGCAAGGCTGGGAGCAAATGTGACAGGCGTTGACCTTTCCTCGACAGCAATCGAAAAGGCACAAGCCCTGTCCAGGCAAGCAGGGTTGAAAGGCAACTTCATCTGTGCTGATGTCTATGGTTTCGGAGAATCCTCCCAAGAACAATATGATGTTGTCTTCACTTCATATGGAGCGGTTTGCTGGTTACCTGATATTGAGAGATGGGCAGCTGTCGCAGCCGGCAGCCTGAAACCTGGCGGTACCTTTTACATGGCCGAGTTTCACCCGTTCTATGATATTTTTTCCGGATATTCTTATTTTCATAAGCCAGAGCCGGATGTTGAAGAAGTGGGCACATATACAGAAAACAGCCAGGGGGAAACTTCAACCCTGGCTGTCTGGGGTCACCCAATCAGTGATGTTTTTAATGCTTTGCTTAAAGCAGGCATTCAGGTTACACAGCTAAACGAATATCCATATAGCCCATACAACTGTTTTGAGGGCATGGTGGAACGAGAAAAAGGCAAGTTCTATCTGACGCACAAAGACCAGGATATTCCGCTGGTTTACACGATCAAGGGCACCAAACAGGAATAAAAACTCCATCCAGCCGCTTGTACAAGCTCAAAGCCCTGTCATGGGGGTAAACGGTTTTTCAATCCATCTCGCTTTTAAAGCGAATAATCCGGCGTCGCTGACGTTTATCCGGCCGCCGTTCGCGAGTGGCGTTTTTCTGGAATTCAAGCTTTCGTTCTTCGATCAGCCGTTCGCGTTTGACGCGGCTCTCTTCCGACTCTTCATAAAAGGTCTGGGCGACAGTTGCCGAACCACGGCGGGTTGAAAGTTCAACGACCTTGATGGTGTACTCATCATGACCACGCTGGATTTTCAGTTCATCACCCAGGTTCAGAGACCGGCCTGGTTTTGCCCGGCTGCCATTCAGGTGCACCTTGCCACCCGATACCGCTTCGCGGGCCATTGAGCGGGTTTTGAAAAACCGCGCGGCCCAAAGCCATTTATCCAGTCTTACCTGCGAGTCCATGATCAGAGTTTAAACCGGAAAACAGTCAATGGACACCGGCGCTATAATTGCCCATTGAGCTTCTGAAACCCCGGATACACAAACGCCACCGGTTTTTGGCCGGTGGCGTCATGTTCAAAGCCTGCACGCACGGTTTGACCTGCGCGCGCCTTCAACGCTTAATGTGCAGACATCATCAGGCGGTTAACGCGCTGGACGAATCCAGCAGGATCTTCCAAATGCCCGCCCTCGGCCAGCACGGCCTGTTCAAACAACAGGCTTGCCCAGTCCCTGAAGGCTTCGTCAGAATCGACCGCTGAAATCTGCTTCAATAACGGGTGATCCAGATTGACCTCCAGCTTGGGTTTGCTGTCCGGCAGTTCCTGGCCGGCCTGCTCCAGCATACGACGCATGTGCATGGCCAGTTCCTGTTCACTCAGCACCAGGCAGGAGGCCGACTCGGTCAGGCGCTTAGAGGCGCGCACCTCTGACACCTCGTCGGTCAGCGCATCGGAAAGACGTTTCAACAATGGATCCTTTTCTTCATCCTTTGCGTCCTCCTCAGCCTTCTTTTCTTCCTTGGAGTCCAGGTTCACATCGCCCTTGGCGATCGAGCGCAACTTCTTGCCATCGAACTCGTTGAAATAACCCATCACCCATTCATCGATGCGGTCCGACATCAACAGCACCTCGATACCCTTCTTGCGGAAAATCTCAAGGTGAGGGGAATTCTCAGCCGCCTTGCGGTTTTCCGCAGTCACGTACCAGATCACATCCTGATCTTCGGCCATGCGGGAAACATAATCTTCCAGGCTGACACGCTGCTCCTTGGCTGCTTCGGCTGTGGATGAGAAGCGTAACAGTTTGGCAATCTTGTCTTTATTCGACGGGTCTTCTGCCAGGCCTTCCTTCAGTACATTGCCGAACTCATCCCAGAAGGTGTTGTATTTTTCCGCTTCGCTGTTGGCCAGGCGCTGAAGAAGATCAAGGCTGCGACGGATCACCGCGCTGCGGATTTTTGCAACCAGGGCATTTTCCTGCAGCAATTCACGGGAAACGTTCAACGGCAGATCGTCCGAATCCACCACCCCGCGGACGAAGCGCAGGTAATGGGGCAGCAATTGCTCGGCCGCATCCATAATGAACACACGTTTGACATACAGACGCAGGCCATGCCGTTCATCGCGCTGCATCATCATGTCCATAGGCGCCTTGGAGGGCACGTACAACAGCGATGTATAGTTCTGGCTGCCTTCCACATGGTTGTGCGCCCAGCTCAGGGCATCTTCAAAATCATGGCTGACGTGCTTGTAAAACGCCTGGTATTCATCACTGCTGATCTCAGACTTTTGCAGGGTCCACAGGGCTGAAGACTGGTTAACTGCTTCCCACTCGGGCTCTGGCGCCTTTTCTTCGCCTTCTTCAGCCATCGGCTGATTTTTCATGTAGATCGGAAACCCGATGTGATCCGAGTATTTTTGAATCAGCGAACGGATGGCCCACTTGCTGTTGAACTCTTTTGCGTCTTCACGTAAATGAAGGATCACTGTCGTTCCCTGGTTTGGCAGGTCGACACTACCAATCGTGTATTCACCGGTGCCATCTGACTCCCAGCGCACACCTTCAGATGATTTACTGCCGGCAGCACGCGTCAGCATGGTTACCTTGTCGGCAACGATGAAAGACGAATAAAAGCCGACGCCAAACTGCCCGATCAGCTTTGCATCGAAGTCTTCTTTTTCGGCTGCACTCTCGAGGAACTTACGTGTTCCGGAGCGCGCGATCGTACCAATATTGTCAACGACATCCTGTTTTGACATACCGATGCCATTGTCACGAACGATCACCTGGTTGGCGTCTTCGTCGACATCCACCTGGATTTTCAGCTCGGAATCCCCACCCAACAGGGCCTCGTTCTGCAACGCCTCAAAGCGCAACTTGTCGCAGGCATCGGAAGCATTGGAGATCAATTCGCGCAGGAAAATCTCGCGGTTGGAATACAGTGAATGAATCATCAGGTTCAGTACTTCACGCACCTCGGCCTGAAACTCATGTTTTTCAGTTTTCGCTTTCCTGGTTTTGGTTTTCTCAGTCATTTGTAATTCCTGTCAATTTGATTGCTACTGCCAAAGTTGGGTCAGCTGGAAGAGTTTCAAGGACTTTGGCTGATAAACCGGGTTGTATGCATGTCATGTTGGAGTTGGTTTTGCCAATATTCGTAGGCTGCGTCCGGCTGACCTGTCCTGAAGATGGAGTTGTGTTCAGGTGGCTTCGAAGTGAACAGTGCGAGCGTCAGCCGCGCTACAGGTACTGCTCCCAGGGACACGGCGTGAACCCATCCATGGGGCCTCGTCCACAAACTTCCTGTTTGTGACGGTCCCTGGGAGCAGTACCTGCATCCCGGCTCTAAGCCATCGATTCTAATGAATCATTTGCACCCCACCGGTTGAGAGCGGATTCCGGGTATTGAGAGTGAAGTGCTGATCGCGTCGATTCTTTGGGGACTCGATGGGTGTCCGCTGTACTCCTCCGCTGTACACCACGTCCCTCATGCTTCAAGTGAGTTGCTCATCATGTCAGTTCTAAGAGTGTCGGCTGTGCTTCGGCATCTGAATCTCCAATCCATAACTATCAGTTGGGTGGCATCACCAGCGAGGGACCCGTGAGGGTTGAACGGATCATTTCGGTACGATGTATTGGCACTTAGCTGGAAGCCACCCCTGCTATCAGAATCCATTGCACCCGGGCGGGGATGTGGGTAGCCCCTGCTGAGACCGTACAAAACAGGAAGTTTTGGACGCGCCCCCAGGGATGGGTTCACGGCATGTCTCAGCAGGGACTACCCATAGCGCCGCCAACGCTGCCGAGGGTTTTTTCGAAGCCGTAACACAAGTCGCTTTGTTTGAGACTACGAAAAAAATCAGGAGACTCCGGGACGATGGAGATATGGGAATCCGACAACATCGGGGCCAAAAAAAAGCCCGCAATGCGGGCTTTTTTCGTAACTGTGACTGGATCAGCCCAGTTTTTCTTTGATACGTGCAGCCTTGCCTTCCAACCCACGCAGGTAATACAACTTGGCGCGGCGTACATCACCACGACGTTTTACCGTGACCGAATCGATCAGCTGGCTGTGAGTTTGGAAAACACGCTCGACACCTGTGCCGTGTGAGATTTTGCGAACGGTAAAGGCAGAGTTTAAGCCGCGGTTTTTCTTGGCGATACAGACGCCTTCAAAAGCCTGCAAACGCTCACGGGTGCCTTCTCTTACCTTAACGCTAACGATGACGGTATCACCGGGATTGAATTCCGGAAATTCACGGGTCGCCTGTTCTGCGTTGATTTGCTCAATGATATTCATCGTTCTGTCCTTTAAATTTTAGGCCGTTTCGGCGCTTTAACCTTCTTGTTCCAATTCGAGCAGAAACGCTTTCAGCAATTGTTTCGACTCTTCATCCAGTTGCCTGTCCTTCAACAGGTCCGGTCGCCTGAGCCATGTGCGGCCCAGCGACTGCTTTTTGCGCCAGCGGCGTATCGCCTCATGGTCGCCGGAAAGTAACACCTCCGGTACTGCCTTTTCACCCGCCATTTCCGGCCGGGTGTAATGCGGATGGTCCAGAAGACCATTCACAAATGAATCCTCAACCGCTGACTGATCATCACCCAACACCCCCGGCAAAAGCCGGCTGACTGCGTCGATGATAACCGCGGCGGCCAACTCTCCCCCGCTTAATACATAATCGCCAATCGACCATTCTTCATCGATCTCGGATTCTATAATCCGCTCATCGATGCCTTCATAACGCCCGCAAACAAGTATCAACCCCTGCCTGCCTGCCAACTCTTCAACACCGGCCTGGTCCAGGCAACGGCCCTGAGGGCTCATCAAACTGACCGCTATACCGTCTGCCTGTTCAGCCCTGGCTGCCCGAATGGTTGAGGTCAGTGGCTCCACCGCCATTACCATTCCCGGGCCACCGCCATATGGCCTGTCATCAACCGTCCGGTGTTTATCCGTCGCCCAATCGCGGGGGTTCCAGGTTTTTAACTGAACCTTTCCTTCCCGTATCGCGCGGCCGGTTACACCCAGGCCGGTTAAACCTTCCAGGGACTCGGGAAACAGTGTAATCACGTCAATACGCATGATGCCACCTCACCCTGATTAGAAATCCGGGTCCCAGTCAACCTCTATCAACGCTTCTTCCAGATCAACCCGTTTCACGAATTGACCCTGGACGAATGGAATCAGCCGTTGCCGATCTCCACTCACCACCATCACATCGTTGGCGCCGGTCTCCATCATTCTTTCGACCTGCCCCAACGCTATGCCGTCGGTTGTAATCACCTCCAGCCCTTCAAGGTCAGACCAGTAGTATTCGTCAGCCTCTGTCGGTGGCATTTGATTGCGATCGACAAAAATCTGCGTTCCAACCAGTTGGCCAGCCTGCTCCCTGTCAGTAAACCCGGGTAACAAAGCTGCCAGACCTTTTCCCTGCTTTCGCCCGTCAATAATCTTGACCGGCTTTTCATCGTCTCCCAGCAACCATGGCTGGTAGTCGAATATAGCTTCCATTGGCCGGGTCCAGGAATGTACCTTTACCCAACCCTTGATGCCGTGAACTGCAGAAATATAACCAAGCGCGACTTTTTTATCCGCGCTTTTCACGCAAATCCCACGACATCAACCGCAGGCCAATCAGGCGGCGGTGCTGTTCCGTGCCTGGGAAACCAGGTGGCTAACACGCTGACTCAGCTGTGCGCCAACACCGGTCCAGTAATCAACACGCTCGAGATCAAGACGCAGACGCTCTTCCTGACCACGTGCCAGCGGGTTGAAAAAACCAATTCTTTCAATGCGACGTCCGTCACGCTTGTTGCGGGCATCTGCTACCACGATGTGATAGAAAGGCCGCTTTTTAGCGCCACCGCGCGCCAGTCGAATCTTTACCATTCCAATATAACCTTTTGCTTAAGCCAATAAATTGACCGGGTTTTACCGATGAAAATCATTCAATTCAGTAAAACCAGTGACTGTTACCGGCGCAAATAAGCGTTTCCGCTGAGCCGGCTCCACGAAACCGCACATTTTAACCGTGTTTGTACCAAAAGAAAACAACCACTTGTGTTTTTTTTCAAACTGGTCCATCCATCCACGGCCCGGTAATCGCCAGGGTGACCCCGGGGTTGTAAATATTAACAAACATCCATTGCCTGTCGAAAGAAAAACAGACGCCCGCCCATTCGCTTTTCACGGCAGTATTATGCAGCTTATGGCCACCATGGTCAGCATGTAAGTGTGGATTGAGCTGGCAAAAGGCAAACAATGCACCGCCCTCATCCAAACCGGCAATATACTGCCCCCTGGTAGACAACCCCAGGCGGTCCTCGCAAATCATCAGGCTGCCCTTTGGACTCACTATAATATTATCCGGACCTGAGAAAGAGCCCTTATCCACCGCCTCATATACCAACTCGATGGTGTTCGCGTTGACATCCAGCCGAAATATCTGGCCCGCTTTCGCCCCGCCACCGGCCTTTGAAGTGAAATAGACCGATCCTTCGTGGAAGCCACAGCCTTCCAGCGAAACAAATGCCGTGCCTCCTGCCAGTAAACCCTGGTTAACCACGCCTGCACCATCGTGGGATCCGGGTGTGTGGCCCTGGTCCGGCTTGTCGATATCTACCCAGTCAATTGACATTAACTTGCCGAGCGGCATGGAACCCGTCAGTTGCTTATGACCCCGGACCCTTAACATCTGTAGTCTGCCACCTGCACTCAGCTGACCCGGAAGCTTTGGCAGAAATCGGTAAAAACCCGCATTGGGTGCGATATCCTCTGTCATGTAAACAATACCGCTTTCAGGGTCAATTGCCGTGGCTTCGTGGTAAAACTGCCCCATGTCCCTAAGAGGCCTCGGCATGTCCTCGCCCTTTGGATGCACCTCAAATACGTAACCATGAGACTTTTTGGCTTTTGCAAGCTTCCAGAGTTTCTGTCTCAAATCACCACCGAGATGACGCATACCGGGCGTAAACGGAGCCTCTTCACAGGATAACCATGTTCCCCACGGAGTGACGCCGCCGGCGCAATTGTTGAGAGTGCCGTTCAGGCTGATTTTTGAATCCACGAGACGGCGACTCAGGGTATCAAACCACAATGTACTGGCGCCACCACCGGTATTATCCCAGGCTTTCGACGGATCACCGATGGGACCCGGCGAGCCCTTTAATTCGTGATTGCGTATCAATGTGACGATGCCGTTGTCTTGCGCAACCACGCCCATGCCGTCACAGGCTTCAGGGCTCGGGTAACCGTCACCCAGTAACTCGCCGGCCCAGGCGAAACTGTAATACTCAAAACCTGCGGGAAGTTTAACCAATGGCAGGCCGGTGCTGTGATCATTGACGAGTGATAACGGACCCAGTGCCGGGTGCACGCCCGGCGGCTCGCCATGTTTGCCAAAGCGCGACCAGGCTGCCAGGCCCAGGCCAAGCCCGCCGGCGGCAACTAAACCCCGTTTAAGAAAACTTCGCCGGCCGGCCTTCATCAATTGCCCTGTACTTACTGGGGAAATCTTCCGGGCAATTGTCCTTTCAGGGCTGCCATTTTGCGCATCATGCCCTTCATGCCACCTTTACCAAACTTCTTCATCATGCGTTGCATCTGCGAGAACTGCTTGAGCATCCGGTTGATGTCCTGGATCTGGGTGCCGGAACCCATGGCGATACGTTTTTTCCTTGAACCCCTGATCACATCCGGGAAACGCCGCTCCTGGGGTGTCATCGAGTTAATAATGGCGATCATGCTGACAGTCTGCCGGTCGTTTACGCGGTTTTTGACCTGATCGGGTAAATCGGCCATGCCCGGCATCTTATCTACCAGGCTACCCATTCCGCCCATATTTTGCATCTGCTCCAACTGGCTACGAAAGTCCTCCAGGTCAAACCCCTTGCCCTTCTTGATCTTGCGGGCAAGTTTCTCAGCCTTTTCCTGGTCAACGTGACGCTGCACATCCTCCACCAGGGAAAGCACATCACCCATACCCAGGATACGTGAGGCAACACGCTCCGGGTGAAATGGCTGCAGGGCTTCGATCTTTTCACCGGTACCGACAAACTTGATGGGTTTGCCGGTGATCTGCCTTACCGATAAAGCAGCACCACCTCGTGCGTCACCATCGGTTTTGGTAAGAATAACACCGGTCAATGCCAGTGCCTCGTTGAATGCCTGTGCGGTGTTAGCGGCATCCTGACCGGTCATGCTGTCAACCACGAACAGGGTTTCATGGGGTGTGACGGCTGCGTGCAACTGCCGTATCTCGTCCATCATGTCGCTATCGACGTGTAAACGGCCGGCGGTATCTACCAGCAGGACGTCAATGAACTGCTTTCTCGCCGCTTCCAGCGCCTGCCTGGCAATATCGACAGGTTTGTCGGCAACGGTGGATGGGTAGAAAGTGCAATTCAC
>JBFFWN010000127.1:0-9877 GCA_041570235.1 Lysobacterales bacterium
AAATCACTTCCTTCGGCCGGGTTTGCCAAACCGGGCCGGGTTTCCAGTACCGACTTCAGATGTTCAACAAACTCGTCCGGACATAGCCTGATGCTCTTGTCAGGGGTGAAAAGTCGCTCGGGAAGTGACGGGCGCATGGCGCCCAGGTCAATCCCGTGCGGGTGTTTTGTCAATTGTTTCATATTGAGGCCATGGCTTTGACCATAAGGGCCGGATTTCAGTCTTTTGTTGATGATCCAGTCGCTTTTCACGGCCTGGATAAACTGCTTTTTTACCCAGCCGGTCATTTTCGCGAAAAGGTTTCCACTCTGCATCCGCCAGGCCAGCTCGGTAAATATCTGCTTGTCGGTACGTTGCTGACGACCTGGTTTGAACACCGGTTGTGAATACCTGGCGCCGTTTCTGATCGCCAGTGCCTGGAAGGCCAGGTCATAATGAGGTCTTTCCAGGCCCATCACCGGCGGCAATATAATATCGGCATGCCGCGTCGTTTCATTCAGGTAAATATCGATGGATACCATGAAGTCCAGCTCACCCAGCGCGGTGTCGAGCTGCCGGCCATTGGGTGTGCTCAAGACCGGGTTTCCGGAATAGGTGATCAGCGCGCGGATTTGGCCATCCCCAGGGGTCAATATCTCCTCGCTCAGCGCGGCGACCGGAAACTCGCCAACGAAGTTGGGCAGTTTTCTGACCCGGGTAAAATTATCGGCAAAGCCCTTTTTTCCTTTTGCCGGGGGGTTCAAAATATCCAGGGCCGGTGTGCTGAACATGGTGCCGCCGGGCACGTCGAGGTTGCCCGTGACAATATTGAAAACGGTGATCAGCCATTGCGTCAGGCTGCCATAGCGTTGCGTGGAAACACCGATGCGCCCGTAGCAACTGGCACTTGGGGCACGGCAGAATTCCCTGACCAGTTCCCGGATGTCGCCGGCTGATACCCCGGTTTGCGCCTCTGCCATTTCCGCCGTGTATCCCCGTACCAAATCCCGGATGGTTTCGAGGCCAATGGTAAAGTCTTCAACTGCGCCCAGTGTTTCCAGCTTTTCGTCAAATACAGTATTGAGCATGGCCAGCAGCATGAAGACATCGGTGCCGGGTTTGATAAAAAGATGTTTATCTGCAATGCCTGCCGTCTCGGTTTTGCGCGGGTCCACCACCACCAGTTTGCCACCGCGTTCACGGATGCCTCTGAGCCGTTTGCCAATGCCGGGTGCGGTCATCAGGCTACCGTTCGAAACCAGCGGGTTGGCGCCGAAGATGATATGGAAGCCGGTCCTGTCTATGTCGGGCAGTGGAATCAGCAGGCTGTGGCCAAACATCAACAGTGATACCAGTTGTTCAGGAAGTTGGTCTACCGATGTCGCCGAATAACGGTTTTTTGTTCGCAGCGTCCGAAAAAACATCGGGCCATACATCAGGGCTTCCATGTTGTGAACGGTGGGGTTGCCAAGGTAGACCGCCACGGCATCTTTGCCGTGTTTGCGCCCGATGGTTTTTAGTTTCCGGCTGACTTCATCATATGCCTGTTCCCATGAGATCTCCTGCCAGCCACCGGCGGTTTTTTTGATCGGCGTTCTCAGCCTGTCCGGGTCGTTGTAGATATCCTGCAGCGCAACAGCCTTGGGGCAGATATGCCCCTTTGACATGGGGTCGGCCTTGTCACCTTTGATGGATCTGATCTGATTGTTTTCAATGCGTATTTCGAGTCCGCAAATCGCCTCGCAAAGATTACACGCAACAAAATGTGTGCGATTTGCCTGTGTTTGATCCATACGTGTTGCCTTGTTTAAAGAACCCTGGCCAAAAGAGAGGAAATCATGCTTTCTGCACGCCCCAGGTAGCTTCGGCCAAACAGGTTTAGGTGGTTCAGCACATGATACAGCTTGTACAGGTCGCGTCGTAAGTGGTAGCCGTCGTCAATTGGAAAGCGGTTTTTGTAAGCCGCGTAGAAGTCAGTCCCGAACCCGCCGAACAATTCGGTCATCGCAATGTCGGTCTCATGATCGCCATAGTAGCTGGCAGGGTCAAAGATGACCGGCTGGCCGCTTTGGGAATACGCCTTGTTACCGGCCCACAGATCGCCATGCAGTAGGGAAGCGATGGGTTGATGACCGTTCAGGAATAGCCCCATGGAGACCAACAGTTTTTCACCCGAGTCCTGCAGTTTACCGACAAAACCCCGGGATTTGGCCATTTCCAGCTGCGGCAGTATCCTTTGGTCCCGCCAAAACACCATCCAGTTGTCCGTTACGGAATTCAACTGCGGCGTGGTTCCGATATAGTTATTTCGATGCCAGCCATAGTGACCGAAATCCCTTGAGTGCATGTTTGCAAGTTGTTCTCCCAGTAGCGTTTCCGAACCTCTGGAGCTCAGATCAAGATGTTCCAAAAGCAGCCAGCAACAGTCTTCGGATTGTCCCAGTGCAACAGGCTGCGGGACGCGGATACAGCCCAGCGATGCCAGTTCCTTCAGGGCCTGCGCCTCTGACTCAAACATGTCGGTGCCTGCATCCAAGTGATACTTCAGAAACCAACAGTTGCTTTTGTCGCCGATCAACGCCGCCTGATTGATATCCCCGCCACCCAGGTCTTTCAGCCATTGCAGTTCGCATTTTTTTTCCAGCGTTTCAGACAAGCGCGTTTGTATGGAATCGAGCAATGGGTTTTTGTTCAGCATGTCAGGATTCTACCTGCGATGGCGATTTTCCGCATCTGCATGTATTTGAATGTCGTTCCATTCCAGGCTGGCAATGAAGCCCTGTTTAACATGATAATCATCGCGGTACGGGGCCATTTTGTGCTTTGAGCGATAAATGGACATCAAATTAACTCGAATGAGTGGAACAAAATAATGAGTGAACTCAAAGCTGGCGATCAACTGGCAGACCATCACGGCAATGCAGAATGGGCCGAGCGCCGTAACGAGGCTTTTCCGCGCGGGCAGGGCGCCCTGATACCGGTGTTTATCGAACGTGCGAAAAATGCGGAGATGTGGGATATAGAGGGTAAGCGTTATATCGATTTTGTCACCGGCATCGCGGTGTGTTCGACGGGTCACTCCAACCCCAAAATAGTGGCTGCGGTTGAGGCGCAACTGCAATGTTTCAGTCATACCGCCCTGATGCTGACACCTTATACGTCTGCCGTTAAGTTGGCGGAAAACCTGAACCGCCTCGCTCCAGGTGAAACGCCCAAAAAGACCATTTTTGTCACCACCGGGGCCGAAGCGGTCGAAAATAGTGTAAAAATCGCCAGGGCGCATACCTCGCGCAGAGGTGTGATCGCTTTCCATGGTGGTTTTCATGGCCGGACCATGATGGCTTTGGCGCTGACCGGAAAGGTCTCACCCTACAAGAGCCTGTTTGGACCACTGCCCGGTGATATCTACCATGTGCCGTTTCCGGTCGAATACCACGGCGTCACTGTTGATGACGCTTTGAATGCCCTGAAAATGTTGTTCAAGACAGACATAGCCCCGAGCGATGTGGCCGCCATCATGGTCGAACCGGTGCAGGGCGAGGGCGGTTTTTACCCGGCTCCGGATATTTTTTTGCAGGCGCTGAGAGAGATTTGCGACGAGCATGGCATTGTGTTGATCGCAGATGAAATCCAGTCGGGTTTTGCCCGTACCGGCAAGTTTTTCAGTTGTGAATATGCCGGCATTGAACCGGATTTGTTGACCTTTGCGAAAGGCGTCGCCGGAGGCTTTCCATTGGCTGGCGTGGTCGGCAAAGCGGATATCATGGATGCACCTCTGCCCGGCGGCTTAGGCGGCACTTACGCCGGCTCCCCGATCGCCTGCGCAGCGGCATTGGCGGTACTTGAGGTGATAGAGGAAGAAAACCTTCTGCAGCGTTCGCTGGAGATCGGCGAGATATTTGCCGGCAGGTTAGCAACCTTGCAAAAACGGTTTCCGAATGTGATAGGGGATGTCCGTGTCAGTCGCGGTGCGATGATTGCCATGGAACTTGTCAGGGAAGGAGATGCCAAACAGGCAGATGCCGAACTGACTTCGGCCTTGATGAAACTTGCCAGTCAACGTGGCCTGCTTCTTTTAAGTTGTGGCATCCGTGGAAATGTTATCCGGTTTTTACCAGCGCTGACGATTTCAGACGAGTTGATACATGAAGGTCTGGATATACTCACAACCTGCCTGCAGGAGTTAAGTTGAACACTTCCGGATCTTGAATAAGTTATTATAGTTGTAAACAACCATGTTCTTGCATGCCTGGCTGAAAGCGAAATGTTGGTCAGATAACTCAAGGGCTGCTTGTTTACGGAGGATTTGTAATTGGAACAAATGGTTCATGTGGTCGAACCGGAATTTTTGGCCAGGCGTCAAAACCTGAGGCTGCTCAGCTTCAATATCCAGACCGGTGTTGAAACACTGGACTTCCATGAATATGTGACGAAGAGCTGGAAGCATTTTCTGCCACTGAAGGAGCGAATTTCCAACCTCAATCGCATAGCCGAGCTGGTCCAGGACTTTGATGTTGTCGGCTTGCAGGAAGTGGATTCAGGCAGTTTGCGTACCGGCTTTCTGGATCAGACCGAATATCTAGCGCACCGGGCCAGGTTCCCGTACTGGTATCGCCAGGTCAACCGCAGTCTCGGCAAAATTGCCCAGCACAGCAACGGTGTTTTAAGCCGTGTGCGGCCTGTCAGTGTTGACGAGCACAAGTTACCGGGTCTCAGGGGCAGGGGCGCCATGCTGGTTGAACTGCCCACCAATAGGGAACCCCTGCTCATCTGTATCATGCACCTGGCCCTGGGTAAACGCGGGCGCCGCTCACAGCTGGCCTATATCAGTGAGTTGGTGGGCGAATATGCTCAATTGGTAGTCATGGGTGATTTCAATTGTGGCACGAATTCGCGCGAACTGATGGAACTTGTGGATAATACGCACCTGCGAGTGCCGGTTTGCGAGCAGAAAACCTTTCCCAGCTGGCGTCCAAACCGTAAATTCGACCATATTCTTGTTTCTGAATCATTGAAACTGAAACAGACAAGGGTTCTTGAGCATACCCATTCGGATCATTTACCGGTATTCGTTGAGATTGCGCTGCCCGATGGCGTGTACCTGGAAACCTGAACTTCGTTTTTACGCCTACTGGCTACGCTTGCGTTGCTCAATCTTCAGGTAAAGAAATGACTCGCGCCGCGTGCCGGGCGGGTGCGACTGGACGCAGCTTTGAAGTGAGGAAATTTAACTTGACTATGAGGGTTCCATCTGTATTCTTACAACGATTTTGTGCCTGCCGGGCAAGTACAATCCGCGATCATCATCAGGACTCTTGAAACCAGCCAGCAAATGGGAACAGGCCATCATTACCGCTAAAAACAGACTTTTCTCCAGCCAGGTGCAGGCACCTGAAAAGAGCATCGTGAAACCCGTGCTGCTGTGGATAGGAAACGCTCCGGGCGGAGCTGAGTTATCCGCGCATCCCTTGTGCCGGTATTCCAGTCTTTTTTCAAATGCCAGCCTCCAGGTGAAATTCCTCTTCGCGAATTTCCAGCGGGAAGACGGCATTGCCCGGGAACTGGGCGCTTTGGGGGTGGAAACCCTCAGTGGTGAGTGGTTCAGGAATAACTATCAGCAGTGGTTGGAGGACCATGCCCAGGCCATAGAATACGTACTCTTTGATCAAAACAGCCCGGTCAGTGATTTTATTTTGAAAGTCCAGCAAAAGACCCGGGCTGCGGTGATCTACGTCCATGCGGGCGAGGAGCCTGATGGATTTTCCAGCCGGGCCTGCGATATTTTGATCAGCGACACGGAGGCCGGCGAAAGGGACATGAAAAGTCGCTTTCCGGACAAGAAGATCTATTTTTTACCCCCCTCTGAGCCGGAAATCGTTGGCCATTCAAAAGAGAGTCAATCAAAGCTTGAGTATTTTTTAAGTGTCTTGGAACGATCACGGGATGAAGCCGCGCTGCGCATTGCCCGGTCGAAAGCGTCAGCCATGCCGGATAAGCGAGCCCGGTTAATCGCCTTTTACCTGCCGCAGTATCATCCAATACCGGAAAATGATGAATGGTGGGGCGAAGGGTTTACAGAATGGAGAAACGTTCGTAAAACCAAGCCGCTGTTCTCCGGCCACTACCAGCCACACGACCCCGCCGACCTTGGGTACTACGATTTGCGAGACGAGGATACCAGGATCGCCCAGGCGGAGCTTGCCAGGCAATACGGTATAGAAGGATTCTGTTATTACCACTACTGGTTTGAGGGAAAACGTCTGCTCGAGGGTCCTTTGAATGACCTGCTTGCCTCCGGCAAGCCCGATTTTCCCTTTTGCCTGTGTTGGGCGAATGAAAGCTGGTCACGCCGTTGGGATGGTAGGGACCAGGATATCCTGATGCGGCAGGGGTACAGCAAGGAAGACGATATTGCTCACATACGATCATTAATTCCGGTATTCAAAGACCCTCGCTATATACGAATCAATGGAAAGCCGCTGTTCCTGGTCTATCGCAGTGAGAGTCTTCCTGATCCGGCTGCAACCGCAGCAACGTGGCGCGAAGAGGCACGCAAGGCAGGTTTGGGTGAGTTGTATCTTTGCCGCGTTGAAAGTTTTGTCAAAGGGGCGCCCGAGGAGTTTGGATTCGATGCGTCGCTGGAATTTGCGCCCGACTGGTGGAACAAGGGGCCACGAGTATCCTCTGATTCGGAGCTTTACAAGCAGGCTGATAAATCCGTAAAAACCGCTTGCGACAACAACTATATTCACAGTTACCAGGGCCTGTCCGAAGCCATGCTGGCGAAGGACTTGCCCGATTACAAATGGTTCAGATGTGTCACGCCAAGCTGGGATAATTGGGCCCGGCGACACGAGGGGGCCAGCGTGTTTCTCGACTCCACGCCCGATTATTACCGCGCCTGGCTGACCGCCTGCATCGATTACTCAAATCTTCATCTTCATGGTGAGGAACGTATAGTATTTATCAATGCCTGGAATGAATGGGCTGAAGGCAACCACCTTGAACCGGACCAGAGGTTTGGTCACGCCTACCTGGAAGCGACCAGCCAGGCCTTGTTGGATGGTCAGGTGATTGCAGAACTACGGAAACTGTATGCTCAGGACGAACGCCATATGATTCGTTTGAGCAGACAGGTGGTGCAGCAGGAAAACCAGCTCAACATATCGCAACAACAGCTTGGTGATATCATTTCATCCACCAGTTGGCGGATAACGGCTCCTGTCAGATGGGTAAAACAGAAATTGCTTGACTGGAAAACATAATCACCTGAACGCTAGCGGGGGGATTTTATTGTGCGGAACAAATCTACCCGGGCTTATTTGGTTTTCCGGAAAGGTATTTCGTCGATCGCCTGTTCTGCAAAGGTCTGGTACTTGAATTCGTTGATCTCATTCCATCCGGGGTTGTTTTCCAGAAAATCGTCAACGTAGGACTTGATCAACTCCATTCTCCGGGCAATATTCTGGTTGGTTTGTCGTGTATAGGTTTTGCTGGCATCCGAACTCTTTATATACTTCAGATGTGCCGCAAGGTTTCCGCTGTTGCCCTTGAAATGATGGATGCGGGGAAATGCGTTTTCAAATGAGTTGGGTCTCTTGCCCTTGGACACGAGGTATTCAATCAGCTCAAGGGCATCTTCGGGGGTTTTTGGTTTGTCCATAGCGTATATCCTTGCTCAGCAACGAAAGCGGGCATCGTAAAGGCCGCTCAAGGAGTCATTTTCAAGACAAAAATAAGTGGTAATCTTACTGTCGGGTCGTTGAATAACTCTCTTTCAGGTGGGACAGTGTTTAAATCATGTCCCTGAATTTAAAAGCCTGTCCGCCTAGTATACGCATAAACCCGGCATGTATTGCAAATTCACCGTTGATCGGCAGCGTTGAAAATCCGTTGAAATTGTCACATCACAACAGCGTGATATGATGCTGACAGAGAAACTGAAGATGACGTTGGACGCTGAAGGCAATTGTTGTGAAAACGACATAAAAATTACTCGGAGCCTGTTGGATGATGTGTTGATTCAGTGTTCTTAACGCCACGAACAAGGAGAACCTATGCAAGGCCAGGAGAAGGGCTTCACAAGCCGCCAGGTGGTGGTAAACGACCTGATGCAACACGATTACCGGTATTTGCTTACCGAGCCCGAAGGTGAAAATTTTGATGAGCGCTTTAAACCGGAGCTAAGCCCGCAACAGATGCTGGCCATGGGGGTTTTTGGGGGGAAATACATGACCGACTGCCGTGATGAATTTCCAGAGCAATGGTTTGACCATGCCAAGCTGAGTCCCGGATTCCGCAATCCGGAACTGAATTTCTTTAACGTGGATGCATCGAAGCCCCTTTCATACTGGCAGGAAAAAGGCTGGATTCACGAGGACGACCCACGTGGTTGGTTTCAGTGGTATTGTCGTTATTTCCTGGGCCGTCGACACGAGGATGACGACAGGCAAATCAGGCGCTGGTTGAATATGAAACGGCATATCAGCCAGTTGAAAAAAAATTGTATACGAGGTGACCTGCTGTGCCGCCCCAGGCAGCGCCAGGCCCTGCTTCACTGGGCATATGATTCAAGGAGGTTTTGACCATATGCAAACAAGTAGCATGACGGCCATTGGCGGTTGTGGGAAATTATGTCTGTTAATTTTCCTGCTATCAGCGTATTCCACGGTAAACGCGATGCCGGAAGGGGCTGAGGCCGTCAGGAATTTTTCACTTGAGCGGTACCTGGGCACCTGGTACGAAATTGCCCGGCTCGATCATCGTTTTGAGCGAAACCTGAGCCAGGTGACGGCTAACTACAGTATGAATGACGACGGCACGGTGAAGGTGATCAACCGCGGTTACAACACGAAGAAAGCCCGTTGGAGTGAGGCTGAGGGCAAGGCCCGTTTTATCGGTGAGGCCGATGTTGGCAGCTTGAAGGTGACATTCTTCTGGCCGTTTTACGGCGCTTACAACATCATTGCCCTTGAACCCGAAAACTACAGTTATGCGTTGGTCATAGGCAACAACACCAAATATTTATGGATTCTGGCAAGACAACCCATGCTGGACCCCGGGGTGCTTCAGGGCTTGCTGGATAAGGCTCTCGGCCTGGGCTTTGCCACGGATGAACTTATATACCCGCAGCATGAAAGTGAACCTGAATCAGCGATGCAATGAATGGATCGGGATGAATCAAGACAAACCAGGCCCGAATATTTATCTTGACTACAATGCGAGCACCCCGGTTGATCCCAGGGTCGCCACTGCTATGCGGGAATGCATGGAAACGGCCTTTGGTAATCCTTCAAGCGCCCATTGGGCTGGAGCACCTGCTAAAAACCTTGTTGAGCTAGCTCGTGAAAAAGTCGCCGCCCTGCTGGGTTGTGAGCCGGCTGAGATCGTGTTTACCAGCGGTGGAAGTGAATCGAACAACATGGTGCTGAAGGGGCTCTATTTCGCCAGTTCTATTCCTGATCCGCATATTATCACCAGCAGCATCGAGCACCCGGCCATTGTTGAGCCCTGCCGTTTTCTGCAGCGGATGGGCGCAAAGGTGACCTGGTTACCGGTGGACGCTTTCGGTCGTGTTGATCCCGATGCGCTCCGGAGCGCCATTGACTCCAGTACCCTGCTGGTCAGTATTATGCATGCCAATAGTGAGGTCGGCAGTATTCAGCCGATTCGCGAGTGTGCACGAATTGCACATGAAGCCGGTGTGCCATTTCATACCGATGCCGCCCAGTCCGTGGGCAAGATTCCGACCGACGTGAATGAACTCGGTGTGGATTTCTTATCGATTGCCGGTCACAAGTTGTATGCCCCCAAAGGTATTGGCGCCCTCTATATCCGCCAGGGCCAAAAGCTGGAGCCGCTAATCCACGGCGCCGGTCATGAATCCGGACGCCGCGCC
>JBFFWN010000128.1:0-9864 GCA_041570235.1 Lysobacterales bacterium
CTTTCCGGCAGGCGGAATAACCATCCACCATCCACTTCCTGGCGGCTCGCCAGTGACATGGCGGAAGATACCGGAATGGCGGTATTCAGGGGGAAAAGCGGCGATCCCGGCAGCGGCTGGCCATCACGCGAGCCGTGCAGTTCGGCGCTCACGGCACCGGCATCCTCGCCATCATCCAGGCTTGGGTACAAACGTACATAGGTGGTCTTACCGGCCACCAATGGTACGTCGTTGGCGGGGCGCTGCAGTCCCTGGGTGACCTCCCAGGCATTGATGCTGATTTCGCGGGTAATGGGCTGTGTATTCGGGAACAGCCGGGAAATGGTATTTTTATCTGCCTGAAAATAAACAAAATCAGGGTCGAGGTAAGGTTTTGACCGGTATATCGACTCGGCCAGTATTTCAGCCGTACCACCGCTGATGTCCTTGCGCATTAATCTATTGCCTGACAGACCAACATTTTCTACCCAAAAGACCGTGGTACCGTTGACCGCCAGCCCGATAATTTCGGCAACGATTGAGGTGCTGTGCAGCGTCGTTGTCGAGCAATTGCCGCTAATCCGCGAACAGCTGGTGCGGCGAATCCGCTCCGGGTTCTCCTGTCCTGTCCACCAGTAAAGGGTCGACCCGCTGGTTTGAATATGGCCATCGCTAAAAGAAAATGGAACCACGACTTCCTTGGTCACCGAACCCGGCGCGCAAAGTGTTATAAAACAGCTGTCAATCCGGTTTAGGCCATCCTCATCGGTCCACCAGATGTAACTGCTGGTAATGCCCAATCCCTCGAAGGAGGCGCGGCTGGAAGTGCTGTAGCTGATGAGTGTTTTTACGACGCCACCGGTTTTGGGCACCGTCTTGATACTGATGTCAGACGGGTCTATTTCGCCATTATAAATCTCTTCGATCCAGTAAATATTTGACCCATATGCACGCAACGCACTGATGCCGTTGCCTTGATTGATGTTGCCCCAATCCCCAATGGTGGCCAATGGGGTTGGCGGTTCGGTTGGCCGATCGCTGTAAATGGCCTCCAGCCGGCCAAGGTTACGATTGTAGTAATAAATACCGCTTTCATCGGCGACAGCGTGGCGGAATGTGCGGCACTGGGGCGCTGTCTTGATGTCTTCCAGAACGGCAAAATAAGGGCTCAAGGTGGCGCGCCGTTGAATATAGGCTTCGGTTTCGCTGGTGGCGTCCCTGCAGGTATCTGTCAGGTAAAAAAAGCCGCTGGTCAGGCTCCACTCACTGATGCCCCCGTCAAAATTCAGTATGGGTATTGGCTCGGCATGTGTAGCGTCAGCGATTGTCAAACTGAGCACAGCCAGGACGCAGTTAAACCAATGGTTCCGGGAGGTTTTCACCACCTGGCTATTAGTAGCCGGCTATTAGTAGCCTGGCACGGCTTATTCAGTAATTCAGTTCTCATAGCCATCCGTAAACATCAGGTTTTGGGTGAGTTTGCCGTTCGGATAGGAAGAAGCATAAGGAAAATAGACGCTATATTGACATAAAAATCAAGCTATATTCACATAAAAATCAAAGTACCAAACATCCTCTCACACCCAACATTCAATCGAAATTCCGGGCAAACTGGTCAACTTTTTATGCTTAAATAAGTCAGGACACCCATGTTTCTTGTTACCTAAAGTGATGGGTGCCATCCGGGGGCAGTTTACTTATTTCCTGTATTTCTGAATGCCCTCAAGCCCTGCCGAAACAAAAATAGCGGACACCCACTTTCCTGGATCAGGGTTGTGGGTGTCGCGGCATCGGCTGGCTAAGCGGGCAGTGCGACCAGCATATTGAAGACACGTTTCAAGCGTTTTGCCCAGGTCACTGCACCAGTCTGGCGAAGTTTTGACATACTGCAAAGTTCAATATATGGTGATTTATGGCAATACACCTTTACAAGCGTCCTTTATGCCTGCGTTGCTAAAATATGAACCAATAATTCTGTTCAGCACCCTAGATATTTATTGAAAGGAAACCTAATGAAAAAATATATAACTATGATCTTACTCAGTTTAACCATGGTGCTGTCGATGTCAGCGGTGGCCGATGATACGTCTACTTTGCGTGTCGTTCGCGTTCAAACCGATGATGTTGGCGCTTACATCGCGCAGCTTAGTGAAGGCAAAAAGTTGATTAATGCAGTTGATGAGAATTTCACTATTCGGGCCTGGCAGGCCACATTTGCCGGGGACGAGACCGGCGCTGTTATTGTCGCTATCTCATACCCGGGTTCTTTTAGCGAATATGCAATGGGATGGGAAAAGCTGATGGCTAATTCAGCGATCAGTTCATGGCTGGGTGGCTTATCCGGCCTTCGCACGATTGTATCTGACAGTCTTTATAAAGAGCATGCTCTTTAAGAACTGGATATAGCTAACGGGTGCGTGCTGACGTGCTCAGTTAAAGACTATCATCTATCAAAAAGGGGCCGGTTTCATTGGGTTATCAATGTATCCGGCCCCTTTTTGATGGGCGGCAATCCCAGCTGTTGCCGTTCACTGTTCAGGTGTTTGATCATGCGTGCCTGGATGGCTTCGTATTCCGGGTTTCCGTCCAATTCTTTGAAGTAGGGGATTAACGAATCAGACTGACAAGTGGCGTTCAATAACGAAAATAAGTGAGAAAAAGGCAGCACAAAAAAAAGGCAGGACACCCATTTCTTTAAACACCAAAAGTTGTGAAATTTGAGGGTGTCCTGGCTTATCCCCCCGTTAACGGTCGTTCACGGACCCCTGAGCCCACTGCCAGGAGGCCGCCTAATCCCAGTCGCGGCGATTAAAAGGGTACAGCTCCGCAGGAGTATAGATACCGTCCTTAGCTGAACCGAGGGTTACCATCAATGGTGGATACCTCAAATGGTAGGCTATGAAGCTCAAACCATGAGACAAAAATGGAGGCGTCCATGAAACAAAAAATAATCCACATCGGTCTGGATGTCGATGATACCCAGTACCATGGGGCAGCGTTTAACAAAGCAACCGGTGAAGTCGTTGATTTCAAGAGTCGACCCACACTGAAAGGCCTGTTGCAGCAACTGGGCAGGATGGCACGGCATTTTAAAGGGCATAAAATCAAGCTGTATTATGAGGCGTCCTACATTGGCTACTGCCTGCAACGAGACCTGAGTTCCAGCGGTGTTCACTGTGATATTACGAGAAGTTTGGACACCCATCAATTTTCAGTACACCAGGTCGTGGGTGTCTTGACTTTTTGTTATGGGTGTCTTGACTTTTCTGCTGGAGAAAAGGTTTTCTGAAGGCCGGCAAAAAGCGACTGTCTGGCGATACTGTTCGTGAAGCTAACAGCGATGAAGTAGTAGATCTCAGACAGGAAAACAGTAATCTCAAGCAAGCAGTCGCAGAGCCGTACTTGCGCAATGACTGGCTTAAAAAAGTCTGACTGGGCAGGGGAAGAGGGGACATCCGCCTGGGTGTCCCCGCTCAATTCTGAATGAGATCAGAGTAATTGCGCTGACCCCAGCAATGCTTATTCTGACTCCGGTACCGGTGATATGGTTTCGTCTGGTTCCGACTCAAAATCATCGGCAAAGATCAGTTCCGGGATATCAATCACGTTTCCACCACGAACCGGCCAGCTAACAATCCATTCCGCCTCAGACTTTTGGGCGTTGGAATAGGTCCCCCGGGAAGCCGGGCCGCCAGCGTAGCCGTAGATGGTTGAAGCTGGCCAGGTAGCCGATGTCCAATGGGTTTTATATGTAAAATTGGTGAAAGGATGTCCAGCTGTGAGCATCGGGGGTAACTGAGAATAATCGACCAAACTGACAACTTCCAAAGGATTGGGGAGACGCCAGTCCCCGGCTTTCGAGCCATCCGTAAGGCCGCAAGCACCATCGGCAAGGTTGTTGCTATCAGTCAAAGCATCCGACCATGTACGGGGGCCAAAGCAATCTATATTCTGTAACCAGATCAACCCTGTCAGGTTGTCGGTCACTGTTCCATCGGCATTATCGACGAACCGGGTGTCCGGTTGGGGCTCTCCAGCCTGGTGTTCACCGTCCTGACCTGTGCCGGTACAGGGAATAATCGAGTCCCTGGTCACACCGTGACAGGTTGTCTGACCGGTTTTCCACACCTTTGCCGGGCCCGTTGATACACCTTTAACTGGCCATGTCTGGTAGCCACCGCTCTTTAATTGGGATCCTGAAAACCGGTCCCTGAACTGGTATCCCAGGACGGATGAGTGGTCTTGCGTGGAAGTCGTGGAGGAATAGTATCCAAATCCTTCCAGATTGATAAATCCGATCGATTCGAACCAGGCAATAGAACTGGCAGCACCAAGGTTCGCAATACTGATAAGCTCGAGATAGTTTGGCATGCGCCAATCACGCGCAACAGAGCCGTCAGTGAGCCCACAACTTCCGCTGGCCAGCACATTGACCGCATCCAGGGCCTCGGCCCACTTTCTCCGGCCGATACATTCGGTATCACGAAGCCAGGTGAGACCGGTAAGGTTGTCGGTGATCGTGCCATCACCGTTGTCGGTAAACCGGGGATCGGGCCATGCAACACCATTTCGGGATTCTCCGTCCTGACCGGTCCCGGTACAGTCGATCACCTGTCCCTGTTCGTTGTAGCACGTTGTCTGACCGGTCCTTGCAATATCAACCGATGCGGCCGACACAAGAGTTGGAAGTAAGAGAAGATAACCAACTGAGATTAATGCTGCCAGGGACAGCAACCTTGTTGACTGCTTGTTAGCCATCACATCCTCCCGATAGCCATCGAAGACGGCTTGTTTTGTTTTCATTTGATGATGTTCGCCAGCATTAACCCTAAGCACAAATCGCCCGGTGCACTATGATCTATATCAGGCCGGCATGCTTATCTGAAAAAAAGCGGTATTTTTGGATTTAGCAGTGTATTGTTTTTGACTGAAAGTTAAATTTCAGAAAACCAGAATCAGAATGTGCAGAAGTGTCCAATTTGGACGCCGCCGGATACTGGATGTCAGTGCTTTCTCTGATCTATTCTTCAGTGGTTAACGGCATCTTCCAACTCCCCTTGCATCGCATGATACTGCGCCCTGACTTCGGCCAGTTCCGCTTCTACTTCAGCCACGGTGGCCAAATTAACTATGCCACTACAGATAGAAATATTCAGGTTGACATAGGGGGCGGCTATACGAAGTAAAATAAACGCTGAACCGGCAATACCACAAATACCAAACATCCAGAACTGATGGCCATTTCCGTCATAGGAAAACCAGAAAACAACGACCTGGCTTTCATACAGAACCTGTAAAAAATAGCCTTCCCATCATTTGACGGGTCAAGCCAGCCGCCACTCATTCCGGCTGTAAAATCGCAGGAATAAACCTGGTTACTGAGCAGGAGCGTGCGTATTATTTTGGTCGCGCCCCTTCCTGCACGCCTACGGGGATCGCAGGCTCAACCCTGACAGGTGGAAGGTTTTGTAAAAACAGGTAGAGTGCGGTTAACTCCAGATCCGTCATCCTGGCGTACTGCCCCCAGGGCATGATGGATTCCGGGATGATGCGCCCGATCCTGAAGCGTTCGATAAAGTTTTCCAACGTCCACTGGCTGATTCGGCCGGTTTCAGGATCCGGTGTCAGGTTGGGCGTGACGATATAGCGGTTATTGTCAACGACCGAATTCTCATCCATTACGCCGAAAGCCATCTGACCCGCATATTCAGCTCCGGTAAATTTCCCTGTTACCATGCTGCGTTTTGTATGACAGCCCTTGCAATTGGCGATGCTTTCGGCGAGATAGCGGCCATATTCTGCCGTTGCGGCTTCGGCCGGGGCAGGCGGCACGATAGCATCCCCCATGGGCTTGAAAACCCCGAATGCAAACATCGCTTTGCCCAAAAAATTCCAGTCATTTTCAGGTCGCGCATTGCTTACCGGTGGCAGGCTGCGCAGGAAGGAAACCAGGGCGGTCAGGTCATCGTCACTGATGTCGTAGAAAGGCATGAAGTCCATCAGTGCGGCGCCATCGTTTTTCACTCCAAATCTCAGCGTGCGTGCCAACTCGGCATCACTGAGCGAACCGATTCCAGTCTCCACGTCGGGCGTGATATTGGGTGCATAGACGATACCCAGTGGCAGTTCAAAGTTCTCCCCGCCACTGGGAAGAACCTCTTCACCATTTTCCAGTCGCTCTACCTCGCTTCTCGGGGCATGACAACCGGCGCAATGAGCAGGGCCATAGAAAAGATGCCGGCCCCTTGCCAGCACCTCCGGATCGTCGGTGGCCGCAATTTCGGGGTATGGCGCTTCATAGGTGCGATCAGCCATGGCGTAGACAAAAACCGCAATACCAAACGACAGGGTGACAAGGCTGAGGATCAGCCACTTGGTAAATTTAATGATTTTCTTCATGATGCCTGTTCACCTTGTCCGCTCTGCGTTTGTCACACGATGTGGATTACCAGCAGTTCAGGCAGGTCCCGGGTGTGCCCGGATCAGGTATTGCCAGTTGCGGTTTCTGGTTGTTGTTAATTTGAGGGTGCTGACATTTAAGCCCGAATCCTTAAAGTAAAAATACACTCGAGGCGTCACTTAATGCAAATGAAAATTGTTACGATCAATCTGGGGGTGATGTTTTCAAGATGCCCGAAGATGCCGGGCTTGGATTTCAAATGCCGCGGTATTAAAACCGGAAAATGAAAAGCCGCAAGATCACCGTCAGAATATTCAGGATCGTATTAAGGTGATTTTCATTCTGACCAATTTCGTGACCGGAGTTGCCGGAACCAACCGCCGAGGCGCCCACGGGCGAGGACAGGAACGCGCCGGCCCTGGCCAATACGTCACTGGAGCTGCCGGCATGATGTGCAGCCAGTAGCTTTTGTACTTTTTGATCCAGTATCTCATCTTCAAGCGACTTTTCTTTAGGCGCCTTCAAGGCCTCACGGGCCTGCTGGAACCTGGTAAATTCGCCCCGATTCAACCAGAAACCCTGGCATTTCGAGCAACGCATCAAGATAATGCCCTCGGGAAAACGCGAATCATTGAATTGTGACAGCACCGTTTTGTCACGGGGGCATCGCAACGTGGTGGTGGTGATGTCGGTGGCGGCCCTCAACGTCGTCGAATTCAAATCTTCAACGGGTTCATCGCCATCCGGTTTGATTCGGTATAGCTCAAACGCGTCGAACCATAGGCCGCCGCAATCCTCGCATTGATCGATTATGACTTTCTGACCGTAGTGAGACGGGACGGCCTTGTGGTGCAACATTCCATTGTCGTTGGGACAAAACATTGATATTCCGGACACCTATTCAGAAACAGCAGTTTGGCACAGATATGGGACGGGTCAAGTCGTATCCCAGGCAAAATTGAGACGACTTGCGGTGATTAAGGACGGATCACTGACACTGTCATGAATTTCATTGATTGCCTTGCCTGTCTTCGCGCATATCCCGCATTAACGAATAAACAAGCCACCCCACCAGGAGCACTGCGGCAATTAGCCCCGCCCACAGGAGCGCAATGCGCCAGGTCTTTGTCGTAACGATATCAAGCTTCTGGACGCCACCGCGCAGTTCCCGGTTGCCTATTGTGGCACTGCCCGGCTTGCCTGATTCCCTCAGCATGCGGAATATCGACTGGTCGCCGAGCACGCGATCCTGGGGGAACCCTTCCAGGCGGTCCAGTGCCCGTCCGCTTACCAGCTCAAAGGGTGGCGCACCCTGGGCCAGGAATACCAGTCGGTCCGGGCGCCAGCTCAATTGCAACTGCAGGGGCGTGTTAGAGACACCGGATTCCAGTTTTACTTTCCATTGGCTGGCCCTGGTGATGGCTATCCGTGCCTCGGGAGAGCGTAAAGAGGTTCCCTGTCTTGAAAGGTTGTAAAAAATACCGCTATGGCTTCTGCGCCAACTGTCTCCCTCATTTATACGACTGAAGATAGTGGCCCTGACCACGACGTTTTCGTCTGCCAGCAACAGGTTTAGCCGGTCTACCGGCGGATAGCCGTCAGCGTTAAATACAAATTCACGCATGTTTTCAGACAAGGCAGGGATTGCATCCAAAACCAGTTCATCACGGATTTCCGGAGTCCCTGCCATGGTGTAAATTCCCATGACATTTTCGAGGTTCCAGCCATCCGGCATATTCTGCCAGCTGATACGCAGATAATTGGATACTTTTGCGTTCAGTTCCATCCGGTCTTGCACGATATGTGTCTTGTCATATTCGAGGTCTGCCAGGCTGGTCGCTCCCAAATGGCGCCAGTTTTGCAAATCGTTGCTCTGCTCCACCGTCAGCCGTCCGATAAATCCCTGCACCTGCTTTGGCCAGTGGAATTGCAACGCCACCAATGCTTGTTCCACATCACGGGTATCGACAATATAGGCCTTCAGAGGATTGTCTTCATCGGGCAGGTTTGCTCCGCTGGAATCAAGTTTCATGGTGATTCCACGACCGGCCTGTTGCAGCAGCAGGCGCAGCTGTTCCGGTTGTTCACTCACATCAGCATGCAGTGGTACGAGTCCCAGCTTGATTTGCTCCTCTTTACTAACCGGCATGTCAGGTCGCTCAAACAGGCGCGGAACCGGTTGTTGCCCGGCATTGTATACGCCTGCATCCCGCAACGAGCTGTCTGAAACCGACCGGTAAACCTCGAGTGGAACCCGCAACTCGAAAAACTCACTATCGCCCTCAACGTCCAGCGAAAAACCGTATGCATAATCATCAGGAGCAGGTAATTCCTGCGATATGGCCGGGGCGGCTGAAAGGCACAGCCAGATGGCCAGCAGACTGAATTGAAACCTGCCAATCATGCTTCGTCCACCTCCTTTTCGTTGCCGGTTTCGTTATGTTCAATTTGCCGTGGCGGGACCGGTGCAAAATACCCCACCACCAGCAGGAGTCCGCCGATTGCGAGGAAAGATATGATTCTCTCGACGGTACCCGTATTACCAAGGTCTACCAGGAACAGTTTCAAAATGACCAACGCCATGAAACCGGCGCCAACCATCCAGACGGCACGACGGCCGCTGCGAGCACCCCAGATCATGCCGGTGAAACCCAGTAAGCCCCAATAAACCGATAGCGCGGTCTGGACTGCCAGGGAATTGAATAAGGCATGGCCTTGCCAGGGGACCTCGGTGTAATGAAACACTCCGCGTACCAGGGCAATCGTTGTCAGAATGAAAAAGGCGGCGCCCATCAACCAGATGTACGGCCTGATGTTTGCGGTGCTTGAAATCAAAGCGGTTTCAGCGGTCTGCTGGCGAATCACCGGAAAAGAAAGCGAGGCAACCAGCATCGCGAACAGCATGGCGAGATCAAACGGGTTGATCAGCGGAATATAGGGCGCCGGCTCAGGATTACCCGGGTTGTCGATGCTTAAAACCATCAGCGCCAGGATCTGGCAGGCGAGCAGAACAAGGCTGGCATTGAAATAGATCACCGGGTGCGCCGGCACCGGCCACGCCGGCCGCTGACGGCCGCGCCAGAGCAACAATACCGATATGCCAACGGTCGTAACCGCTGCTGCCTGTGACCAGGCCGCAGAAACCACCTGGTTGACCTGCCACGAAACTTCGAGGGCCGTCATGAATACAAGTAAAATGACAGAACCGAAATGCCAGAGCCCGGCGATCCGTCTCTCATGTTGGTCTGCAACCTTTAATAAAAACGCCTGGGCGAGCCACGCCAACGGCCATGCCAGGTAGCCAAGATCACGCAGAAAATGATTATTGAATGCCAGTTGTAAAATAGCTGAAAGCACAAGAAACGGCAGAAACAGCAGGCTGGTGCGTCTCAACAGAGCCCAATCGCGGGAATTGCCTAGCCATGCAGCCAGAGCCATGCTGGCAGCCACGAAAAGTATAACGGCATGTCCTTCATTGCTCGGCC
>JBFFWN010000129.1:0-9852 GCA_041570235.1 Lysobacterales bacterium
AACGGCTGTTTTTATCCTCCAACCCTGATTACCGAAGTCCAGCCGTCGGCAACCCTGGCGCAGGAGGAAATTTTCGGGCCGGTGCTGGTCGCGATGACATTCAGAACGCCGGCGGAGGCAGTCGCCCTGGCCAACAACAGCCGTTATGGCCTGGCGGCGAGTGTCTGGACGGAAAATATCAACCTGGCCCTGGATGTGGCCCCCAAGCTCAAGGCGGGCTCGGTATGGATCAACTGCACCAATGTATTTGATGCCGCTGCGGGTTTTGGCGGTTACCGGGAATCCGGTTTCGGCCGGGAGGGTGGCAGGGAAGGTTTGTATGAATATACCCGCGCAACATGGGAATCAGCCCTGCGCCTGACACCCGTTGTGCCGTTGGTTGGTGCCGCCACCAATGTAAAGACACCGGAGGACGGTGAGAAAAAGATCGACAGGACGGCCAAGCTGTATATCGGCGGCAAACAGGTTCGCCCGGACGGTGGTTACAGTCACATGGCTCACGATGCGCTGGGCAACCCGGTTGCCGAGTACCCACTGGGTAACCGCAAGGACATCAGGAATGCCGTCGAGGCGGCGCGCAAGGCGGAGGGATGGACAAACACCACGGCGCACAACCGCGCCCAGGTGTTGTACTTTATCGCCGAGAACCTGTCGGCCCGTGGCGAGGAATTCTGCCGCCGTATTACGCAATTGAGCGGCAAGGATGCCGGCGCGGCGAATGCTGAACTGGAGCTCTGCATCGAGCGGATTTACACCTATGCTGCCATGACAGACAAGTATGACAGCGCAGTGCATTCCACGCCTTACCGTAATGTGACATTGGCCATGAAGGAAGCCCTTGGCGTGATAGGGGTCGTGGCCCCGGAAGAGGCAGGTTTTCTGGGTCTGATTTCAACCGTGATGCCCGCCATTGCCATGGGCAACCGCGTGGTGGTGGTGCCTTCGCAGCAATATGCCTTGCTGGCCACGGATTTTTACCAGGTGCTGGATACGTCGGATCTTCCGGGTGGTGTGGTCAATATCGTTACCGGTGTACAGGAGGTATTGAGCGTCGAGCTGGCAAAGCACTATGACATTGAAGGATTGTGGTATTGGGGAAGCTCAGAAGGCAGTAAAGTGGTTGAGCTCGAGGCCGCGGCTACCATGAAACGCACCTGGGTCAATTATGGCCGCTTCCATGACTGGGAAGACCCGCAGCAGGGTCAAGGTGAGGTATTCCTGCGCAGGGCGACTGAAATCAAAAACATCTGGATTCCCTACGGCGAGTAGGGGATTACCGGCTTCAGAGCGTAAAATCCAGCGATTCCAACCGGCTGCGTAGCAATGTGGCCTGTTCTTCCGGCGGGTTCCAGCCTGGTTTGACTGCCGAGATGGTGATGTAGCCTTCCAGGTGTGCGCGGATGTCTCCATCCTCCCTGTGTGGCTGAGCAGGGTCGATACCCGGATAAAACCCGGGCACCACGTGTCCGGTTTCCTCGCAGCGGTGGTATCCCAGTTCGATTACATGGCCCCCTGAAACCTCGGGATGCAGGACCCCCTTGATCATGTCGCGTGGTAATGCAGGGTAATTGATATTTAGCAAAATATTTTTGGGCAACAGGCGGCCCTCTTCGTCTGCCGAGGAACGCAGGGATTCCACCACCGTACAAATGAAGTCGGCCGCCGGTTCAAGCACCTCCAGGGTGCTTGGGAAGTCAGTGCCGACCTCGTCAAAGCGCATGCCTGCAGATACCGCGATGGAAGGTATGCCATACAGCGAAGCCATCATGGCCGCGCCGATGGTGCCGGACAGGTATAAAGCGGTGCCCAGGTTGGGCCCGAAATTGATACCTGATATCACCAGGTCCGGCGGGTTGTCCTCAAGCAGGTGTTTCAAAGCCACCATAACGGTATCAACCGGCTGACCATCAAGGTGCCAGCTATTGGTTTCAAACTGGTTCAGCTCGAGGTTGCGGCGACTGGTGACGGCCATGCTCGTGGCGCTCTGGTTGTTGCGCGGTGCGACCATGCTGACATGATGACCGGCCTTTTTCAGCGTACGATGTAATGCCTGGATACCCGGAGCATCATGACCGTCGTCGTTGGTTATCAAAATGTGTAGCGGTTTAGTCCTCTCCATGGTTATTATTTTACGCCTCATTGACGGATTGTTAGCATATAAAAATGAATAAAAGCACGGAAGGCAATAAAACGGCACCCGTCAGGGAAGATGAACAGCTGGACTGGCGTTCTCTGGATGGCTATCTCAAATCCGTATTACCCGGATTGGCGGGTGCACCGGTGATCAGCCAGTTTCCCGGTGGCAACTCGAACCTGACCTACCTGCTCGAATATGACAACGACCGGCTGGTGATCAGACGTCCACCGTTTGGCACCAAGGCGAAGTCAGCGCACAGCATGATACGTGAATACCGGGTCATGAATTTACTCAAGCCGGTCTATCCCTCGGTGCCCGATACGCTGTCTTACAGCGACGATGAGGGCATCATCGGTTCCGAGTTCTATATCATGAGGCAGGTTGAAGGCCAGGTTGTCAGGAAGGAATTACCCGCGCACTGGCAATTTACCCCGCAAGATACCGGTCGCTTCTGTACCAGTTTCTGGGACAAATTGATCGAATTGCATGCGGTTGATTATGTCGCAGCCGGCCTCGGTGATTTTGGCAAACCCGAGGGATATGCCAGGCGCCAGGTGCTGGGTTGGAATGGTCGTTTTGAGCGGGCCTTGACCAGTGACGTCAATGCTTTCAGCGATGTGCGTGAATGGCTGGAAGACAATATTCCCCCTGATGGCGACCGCTACTCGGTGCTGCATGGTGATTTCCGCATCGACAACGTGATCCTGTCTAATGAAGACCCCTGTGACATCAGGGCGGTGATCGACTGGGAAATCTGTGCCGTTGGCGACCCGTTGATGGACCTTGGCAATGCGCTGGCATACTGGACACAGGCCGATGACCCGGCCTATCTGCAGAATCTTCTGCTGCAACCATCCAGCGCCCCGGGCATGCTCACGCGCAGGGAAATCCTCGATTACTACCAGTTAAAAACCGGTGTGGATACCTCTGGATTCACCTTTTACGAGGTCTACGGTTATTGGCGCAACACGGTTATCGTGCAGCAGATTTACTACCGGTATTTCCATGGCCAGACAAAGGACCCGCGCTTCAAAATATTTGGACAGCTGGTCACGCAATTGGGTGGCCATTGCAGGCGTCTGATCAATGCGTGAAATTCCTATTGCCCAATACCCTGTTCAAGACCAAGGGTCCGGGCTGAATTCATTCCGCCGTCCAGGGGAATGATGGCGCCGGTCATATAGGCGCCGCCACGGCCGCAAAGACACAGGATCAGACCTGAAATATCTTCGGGCTTGCCGATTCTTCCCAGCGGAACACCGCGTGTCACGGCCCGGGTCAGTTTTTCATCTTCAACAAAAAATGCTGTCATTCCACTGGGGAAAGGCCCCGGTGCGATGGCATTGACGGTAATGTTCTGTGCTGCCAGTTCGTTGCTGAGATAGCGCGTGACATGGTGAATGGCGGCCTTGCTGGCCGAGTATGAGTAGGCTGGAAAGCCATGCGGTTCCATACCCATGACCGATCCGATGTTGATGACGCGGGAAGGGTCTTCCGGCGTGCCGCTGGAGGCCAATAATGGCGCCAGTTCGCGGATCAGCGTAAACGGCGCCGTGACATTCAGGCTCATGATGTCATCCCAGGCTTTCCAGGGAAACTTGTGAAAGGGTGCGCCCCAGCTTCGACCCGAGTTATTCACCAGGATGTGCAATTCTGGCTCCTGCTCCTTGATAAAGTTGGCCAGCGATACAACGCCTGCCTCCCCGGACAGGTCTGCACCGAATGCCACGCATTCTCCGGGCAGGCCGGAAAGCGCTTCGGCCGCCTCCTGGCAGGCATCCAGTTTTCTCGAGGCGATGTAAACCTTTGCTCCGGCCGAAACCAGCGCATGGGCAATCATGTAGCCGATGCCGGTTGCCCCGCCTGTTACCAGTGCGGTTTTGCCTTCCAGGCTGAAAATGGAAGTGGTGTAGTCGCTAATTGATGTCATGTTTCACCCTTGTGTTTTGGCCTTTATGTTTTTAGTTTTTTCAATTCATTTCTCGCCACCACCATGCGGTGTACTTCATCCGGTCCGTCAGCAAGCCGCAGCGTCCGGGCGTTCATATACATTTCGGCGAGTGGAAAATCCTGTGACAAGCCGGCGGCGCCGTGCATCTGGATCGCGTCGTCGATTATCTTTAATGTGATTACCGGCACCATGGCCTTGATCTTGGATATCCAGACCTGCGCCCTGTGCACGCCCTCGGTGTCGATAATATCTGCGGTTTTCAGTGTCAGTAACCTGGCCATATCTATCTGGATGCGTGCATCTGCGATCTTGTCATAATTGCCACCGAGCTTGGCGAGTGGTCGGCCAAATGCGGTTCGTGACATGGACCGTTCGCACATCAGTTTCAAGGCTTTTTCAGCCATACCGATGGCCCGCATCACATGGTGTATGCGGCCTGGTCCGAGCCGGCCCTGGGCGACTTCAAAGCCACGGCCCCTGCCGGCGATGATATGGTCTTCGGGCACACGCACATTGTCGAATTTAAGATGCATATGCCCATGCGGCGCCCCATCGTGCCTGAATACATCCATTGGCCGAACGACTTCAACGCCCGGGGTATCCATTGGCACCAGGATTTGTGAATGCTGCTGATGGCGGGCTGCATCCGGATCGGTTTTGACCATGCAGATGAGTATTCTGCAGCGTGGATCACCGGCGCCCGAGATATAGGTTTTTTCACCGTTGATGCACCAGAAGCCATCTTTCAGCTCGGCCTGCATCGAGATATTGGTGGCATCGGAAGAAGCCTCTTGCGGTTCGGTCATCGCATAGGCCGAGCGTACCTGGCCGTTGAGCAACGGCATCAGCCAGCGCTCTTTTTGCGCAAGACTGCCGTATTTCACCAGTACCTCCATGTTGCCGGTGTCGGGCGCGCTGCAGTTGAAGACCTCGGCGGCCAGGTAACTGTGACCGGTCTCCTCGGCAATATAGGCATAGTCCACGGTGCTCAGGCCGCAGCCATATTCACCTTCGGTCAGAAAAAAGTTCCAAAGACCGCGGTCCCTGGCGCCCTGTTTGAGTGACTCCAGTATCTCTGTCTGGCGCGGGGTATGCTGCCAGCGGTCGCCATTGTCTATCTCGGCTATAAATTCCTGTTCCTGGGGAATGATTTCTTCGCGGATGTAGCTGCGGACTTTCAGCAACAGGGGTTCAAGTGCGGGGGAGGGTTCCATTGACATAGCTATTACCAACCGTGTGATGTGAGCAAATATTCTTAACGGACAGCACATTGTAGTGCAGTCATCGTCACCTTGGCAGTAACTTTGGCTTCCAGGCCTGCATATTTCAGCAAGTCGCGCAGGGGGTGACTACCTTGTCAGAGTTCAGGGTTAAAGTTCACGGTGTGTTTTCCCGGTTCCACGTGATCTGCGATGCGATCAGGTGCCAGTGATACCGTTATTTTCGCAGAGGGTTGACGCCCGCCAGCACGGCGCCCGCAAACGGCAGCAGCAACACCACCGGGCGTAAACCCAGCCAGCCGTCGCCGACAACACCATCCAGCGCCAGCAATGCAAGGCCTGCGCAGATCAGTGTGGCTGCGCTGACCAGTCTCCACGGGGGGTAGGTGTGGTCACCGGTCGCACTGCGTTCAAACCGCCCAAACCCGAGAGCAAATGGCAATAACGCCAATACATACAAGATCAGCCAGACAGGCCTGCTCGCCCACCAGGCGGCAGTTCCCGGATAAGCCTCAAGGCCAACGCCGCCGAATAACAGCGCACCGCCGATAGTCAGTGTCGAGGCGGTCAGGTGCCACAGGAACACCGTCATGATCATGCTGTTGACCAGTACGACCGCCGTCCATGGTGTCGCCCGGGACAACCAGCGGCGCATGGGTTTTTCGATGGATAGCAACAATCCGCACTGCACGATACCGAGCGCCAGCATGGAAATTTTCGGAGGCAGGGTGTTGCTGATTTCCTGGCCCGGAACACTGACCATGCTGATGGGGTATGGGCCGATTGTGATCAGGCCGACCAGTACCACGCCCCCGCCGATCACCCACGTCAGCCCCTGTTTCATGCCTGCCATGTAACCGTCGCGCCAGGCGTACCCCAGTTGGTGCACCGCCAACCATACGAACGCATAGTTCAGCCAGCCCAGTCCTCTCAGGTCAGCCGCAAAAAACAGCAGGTCGTCGATCACCGCCAGCAGCACGAGAAGCCCAAAAGACTTGAATCCAAAACGTTGCCAGGCCGAATAGCTGAGCGGCACCAGCACCACGACAAAAACGTACACGGCCAGAAACCAGATCGGTATCAGGGCCATTTGCGAGGCCACCTTCACCATCTCAGGACGCAAGCCCAGTGCCTGGGCGCCCGCCGCCAGGATGATCCACATTACGATCAGCGGCAGAACGGGACCAACCAGTCTTTGCAGGCGAACCTGCAACCATTGGGCATAACCGGTCTCTTTGCGCAGGGCCGATTGCCACGAAATACCGTTTGAATAACCTCCCACGAGGAAGAAAACCGGCATCACCTGGAATGCCCAGGTCATCCAGCGTGTCCAGGGCTGGTGCTCCAGCATGCTGGAAATCTGGATGCCGCCCTCTGCAAGGTATGGCGCCGCCATCAGCCAGTGGCCAAATATCACTGCGAAGATCGACACCGCCCGTAACAGGTCCACGTACCGGTTGCGCGATTCGGGGGTTTTGGCAGCCAGCTGTGAGGCCTGTGCCCAGATATTAACGCCTGATTTGGAAGATGCGGTTTTATTGTTCATAGACTCAGTTTAGCAGAAGCCTGTGCGCACTCTGCCGCATATTGCGCGATCAGTTTCAGAACCGCTATAACCCTAAAGAGTGTAGCCAAAGATTCTCAGGCTTATTTTAAAAGATGCAGGTTTCCGCAGAGAGTGGATGGATGCGCTGTCCTGCTTTGTACTATCTGCCGGGACCGCCAAGGGGGCGCAGTGTCTTCCTTCAGGACACGCCATCATCGCATCCATGTGGGCTCGGGCGCGAAATCCATGTCGCTCACGGCCCTGAATGAAGACACTGCACCCCCTCGGCTATGCGGTTGCTGATAGAGCAGTGGTTTTGCTTGACGCTGCCGACAATGCGTCAGAGCCGGGGCAGGTAGTTACCGGCTGTGCAGGACGTACTTGTGGCGTGTCCTGGCGTGAACTACCGGCCGCTTCCTTCCAACGAATTTAAGTGGGACTGCCGTGAGCCTAATCCAGTTTTTGCTCAGCCTGTTCGAGTTGCTCGCTGGCATCCAGCCATTCCCACTCAAGGCTTTCCAGTGTGGATCGCAGGGTGCCCTGGCGTTGCAGCAGTGTGGTCATCTCGTCTTTTCGGTCAGCATCTGTGTACAGGGACTCTTCGTTTAACGTCGATTCGAGTTCAAGTAATTCACTTCTCATCTTAGCCATTTGCGTGTCGATTTTTCTGACCTTGTCGCTGTAAGGCTTGAGCTGCTTGCGCCGTTTGGCCTGATCCTGGCGGTTCTGTTTTCTGCTGGGAATCTGGGTCGTATCTGTAGAGCCGGTTGATTGATCCTGGGTTTGTTCCTCCTGGGCCTTCATCCAGTTGGGGTATTCATCCAGTGGTTGCCCGAACTCGTGCAGCTTGCGGTTATGCACGATATACAGATCGTCACAGACGCTTCGCAGAAGGTGGCGGTCGTGGGAAATTACCAGCAGTGCGCCGCTGTATTCCATCAGCGCAACTCCCAGGGCATGCCGCATGTCGAGGTCAAGGTGGTTGGTTGGTTCATCCAGCAATAAAAGGTTGGGCTTTTGCAATACCAGCAGGGCCAGCACCAGGCGGGCTTTTTCTCCACCGGAGAACGGCGCTACAGGTTCGGTGACCCGCTCGCCCTGGAAACCAAAACGGCCGAGATGGTTACGCAGTTCCTGTTCACGCACATCCGGCGCCTGGTGTTGCAGGTGCCACAGGGGGCTGCAATCCATTCGCAGCAGCTCAAGTTGATGCTGGGCAAAGTAACCTATCTGCGTGTGTTTGTTGACGGTTCTTTCACCATCCAGAAGGGTACTGCCATCCACAAGGGTTTTCACCAGTGTTGATTTTCCGGCGCCATTGGAGCCGAGCAGACCGATCCGGTCGCCTTCACCCAGCCTCAAACTGATCTCATCGACGATGGTCGCCTGATCGTAACCTACGCTGGCATCCTCGAGTTGCAACAATTGTTGTGGCTGCTTCTCAGGTTCATGGAACTGGAACTGGAAACTGGAATCCACATGCGCCGGTGCAATCTGTACCATGCGTTCCAGCATCTTGAGGCGACTCTGGGCTTGCTTGGCCTTGCTGGCCTTGTACCGAAACCTCTCAACAAAGCTCTCCATGTGTTTGATTTCTTTTTGTTGTTTTGTGTACATCACCTGCTGTAACGCAAGCTGTTCGGCGCGCACGGCTTCGAATTGGCTGTAATTGCCGGTATAGGTATTGATGGTTTCGTGCTCAATATGTGCGATGTGTGTACACAGCCCATCGAGAAAATCACGGTCATGTGATATAAGAAGTAAAATTCCTGTATACGATTTCAGCCATCGTTCAAGCCAGACAATGGTGGGTAAATCCAGGTGGTTGGTGGGTTCATCCAGTAACAGGATATCGGAGCGGCACATCAGGGCCTGTGCCAGGTTCAGGCGCATGCGCCAGCCGCCTGAAAATTCGTTGACAGGTTTGTGAATGACATCTGCTTCAAAACCAAGACCATGTAAAAGCCTTGCTGCCCTGGTCTCGGCGGTAAAACCGTCAATATTGTCCATTTGCTCGTACAGGCCATGCAAACGGTCATCATGGTCATCCAGTGCCTGCAGTTCAGCCATGCTGGCCTGCAGTTGGCGCAAACCCCGGTCACCGTCCTGGACAAAATCCAGTGCGGATTTGCTGGAATGTGGGCTTTCCTGGGCGACATGGGCAATCACGTACCTGGGGTTGAGTTCCAGCTCGCCCGAATCGGCTTCCAGCCGGCCGAGGATCAAAGAGAACAATGAACTCTTGCCACTGCCATTAACACCAATGACACCAACGCGCTGGCCCGCGTGAGCCTGCAGGCTTGCATTCTCAAAAAGTAATTTGGTTCCCCGGCGTAGTTCGATTTGCTTGAGTTGTAGCATGGAAAAATCTGCCGGCGCGCTATTGGAAAGGGGGGCATTATATGACAGCGGGAGCTCCGGCAAAGCATTTTCGTCAAAATCCGCTGTGCTGACCGAATCGGACTGTTTTGTCTGTCCAATAATTGTGTACTTGGGTAGAATGTTGTCACAAATCGATCCTGGCAGCAGGTAATGGCTGATGAGCAGCCCGTGCGTTGTTGCGGATCAGAATCCGGAAATACCAAACCAGAGGGCATTCAGTGAAAAATAATCAGCAACGGTGGCGGCCTCTGTGCTTCCCGCATCTATCAGTATCCGCGGCCATCGTACTGACATTAATTTTGTCCGCGTGCTCCTCCGGCCTGGCCGTGCGCAGTGATACCGATCCCACGGCGGACTTTGCAGCTTTCACCACGTTCAATTTTTTCGAACCCATGGGCATTGAAGGTGGATATAACTCACCCATTTTTGGTGAGCACTACCGTGAAGCCATTGGCAACGAGTTGACACGCCGCAAGTACCGCATTGCCGACGAGCCCGATTTGCTCATCAATGTCACCATCCGCAGCGACGACAAGGTCACCATGCGGTCCTATACCGCACCATATGTAACGGGTGGATATTATGGCCGCCCGGGTGGTTATTACGCGGGTTCCGC
>JBFFWN010000130.1:0-9823 GCA_041570235.1 Lysobacterales bacterium
CGACGCATTACGTTACGAATAAGGCGTAATTCAACACCGATTTAGGTATGATTTTCCCAACGCGGGTGAATTACACCCGGGATACACATTCGACGCGGGAAAAACAACGATGTTTCACAAGCCCAAATTGTCATTCAGCTTTGTTCTTATCTGTCTTTCAAGCCTTTTTCTGCAGTCCTGCGCATCACTCGACCCGGACTATGAACAGCCGACGGTGACCCTGAAATCATTCCGTGCATTACCATCCGAAGGCATGGTCCCAAGCTTTGAAATTGGTCTGAATGTTTTAAATCCCAACAACCGTGCATTTCAATTACAGGGTGTCGTCTACACGGTTTCAATACAGGGACACGATGTGGTGAAGGGCGTGGGAAAGGACTTTCCCATGGTTGAAGCCTACTCCGAGGAAACCATCAAGCTGACCGCGGCAGCCAACCTGTTTGCCGGCGTGCGCCTGGTCATGGACCTGATGCAAAGGCCCGCTGAAAACCTCGAATTTGAATTTGAAGCCAGGCTTGATACGGGTGGATTCGGTCGTTCCATTCGAATCAAAGAAAAGGGATCTTTCCGCCTGGATGGCAAAAACGGCATACCTGATACCCAAAAGCCTAAACCGTAAACACCTTCTGAAATATAATATCATCACACTTGAACCCATCTGACCTGACCATGGATTAATGACTATGAAAGCGATGCTGTCTATCGTTGCAAGCAGTCTGTTGCTAATCGCAACAAGCACCGTTACAGGGGCAGATTCAGCCCCTGATCGCAACGAAAAAATACTGCCCTACCCCATTTTTCAACATAGACTGGACAATGGTCTGAACGTTGTCACCGTGCCTTTTGATTCGCCCGGGTTGGCAGCTTTCCACATTATCACCCGGGTCGGCGCACGTAACGAGGTAGAGCCGGGCGTTACCGGTTTTGCGCATTTCTTTGAACACATGATGTTTCGCGGTACAGAAAAATATTCAAAGGAGGAATATGCCGCAGCGCTTAAATCGACCGGCGCCGCCGCCAATGCCAATACCACCCAGGACAGAACCAACTACCACATGACCGGGAACTCCGAAAAACTGGAGTTGATGTTTGAACTCGAATCCGACCGCTTCATGAACCTGCAATACTCCGAACATGAGTTCAAAACAGAAGCTGGGGCGGTGAAGGGCGAATACACCAAGAATTTTGCCAGTCCATACAGCCAGATCAATGAAAAGCGCGCCGAAACAGCATTTACAACCCACACCTACTCGCATACGACCATGGGCTACTTCAAGGATATTGTCGACATGCCCAACCAGTACGAGTATTCCAAGCTGTTCTTCGACCGCTACTACCGTCCAGAATACAACACGGTGCTCGTGGTGGGCGACGTGACACCCGAACAGGTCAACGCGCTGGCAGAAAAATATTTTGGCTCATGGGAGCGGGGCAGTTATGAATCCGTGGTGCCACAGGAACCGGAACAAACTGAAACCCGTTATGTACATCTGCAAAATGACAGCATCCCGCCCTATTTCAGCATGAGCTACAAGGGGCCTGCCTTCAGTGACACACAGATCGACATGCCGGCGCTGGATGTATTGTCTTCAATCGTTTTTTCCAATACGTCAGACCTGTACAAGAAGCTGGTGATAACAGAACAAAAGGTCCGCTGGATCAGCGGTGGCGCGTCTGACTCCCGGGACCCGGGCCTGTTTACCATCCAGGTATCCATGGTGGAGAAAGCGGACATGCCCTATGTGATGGAAGAAATTGAAAAGGCCATTGCAAAGGTCAAGGCCGAAGGCGTGGATGAGGATATTCTGAAACGTACCAAGTCGAACCTGAAATACAGCTTTGCCATGGGCATAGACACACCGGGAGCCATCGCCAACTCATTAAGCCACTATATCCAGTTGACCGGCGACCCCGAATCGGTCAACCGTACCTATGCTCAGTATGACAAGGTGACCGCTGAAGACGTCAAAAAAATGGCCAACCAGTATTTCGTACCTGAACATCTGACCATCGCAACCATTTCAGGTGATGAACTGGGAGCACTGCAATGATCAAGAACATTAAAGCCCTCACGATATCCTTGCTTTTGGCAGTTGCAGCCAGCCTGTTCAGTGCGTCGGTTCTGGCCATGGATGTGATCGAACTCAAGCAGGCCAATTCCAACAAGGTGGTATTCAAGATCCGGTTTGAAAACGGGTCAATCGCCGACCCCGACGACAAACCCGGATTAACTTACGCAACTGCGTCACTGATGGCCCAGGGTGGCGCCGGTGGCAAGTCATATCCTGAAATTCAGGACATCATGCAACCCTGGGCTGCGTTTTATTACCTGACAATAGACAAGCAGGTCGCAACTTTCACGTTCCAGGTTCCGGCTGATTTTGTGAATGAGTTCTACCCACTGCTAAAAAATGCCCTGCTGGCACCCAACTTTGAAGAAGCGGATTTCAGTCGCATCATGAAGGCCCAACAAAACTACGTGGACCAGGTGGTGCGGGCCTCCTCTGACGAGGACTACAGCAAATTTGCACTGGAACACCTGCTGTTTCGTGGAGGCAATATGCAGCATCTTTTGCAGGGCACCTCGGCATCAGTCAAGACGATAACGCTGGATGACATCAAGTCGCACTACAAGAAGGCATTTACCCGCCACAACGTCATGCTGGGCATTGCCGGCAACTATGATGCCGAACTACTGGACAGGCTCAAGAAAGACCTTGAGGATTTGCCTGACAACACGTTCAAACCCGCAGCCCCATCAAAAGCGCGACAGGCCGATGGCATAGAAATCGAGATAATCTCCAAAGAAAACGCCTTTGGATCAGCCATTTTTACGGGCGCGCCCCTTGGTATAACCCGTTCGGATGATGAGTTTGCAGCATTGATGATTGCCAACTCCTGGATGGGCGAACACCGTAAATCCTACTCGCGTCTCTATCAGAAAATCCGCCAGACACGATCAATGAACTATGGCGATTATTCTTATATCGAGTGGTACAGCAATGGCGGAAGGAACCAACTACCACCTTCAGGTGTGCCCCGGGCATCCAACTACTGGTCAATCTGGATACGGCCTGTACAGATCGCCACGCAGTTGCAGCAGCAATATGATGAGCTCGCAGATATAAAGGTTGGCCATGCACATTTTGCCCTGCGACTGGCGATCAGGGAATTTGACCTTCTGATCAAAAACGGCATGAGCGAAGAGGATTTCCTCGCCACCAAAACATTCTTGCGAAGCTACACAAAACTTTACGCCCAGGGTCCGGCCGAGCAACTCGGCTGGTTGATGGATTCAACATTCTATGGGCGGGCCAATTATCTCGCTGAACTGGATAAGTTGCTTGAAAAAGCCACGCTTGATGATGTCAACAAAGCGATCAGGCAACACTGGCAAACACAGAACCTGTTCGTGACCATCGTCACCGATGACAGCGAGGCGCAACCACTGGCCGATAGCCTGATCAATAACACACCATCCCCAATGTCGTATTCAAACCTGGTGAAATCCGGGTTGCCGGAGGACGTTTTGGCGGAAGACGACGAGATTGCCACCTACCCTTTGAATGTCAAAAAGGTGACGGTTGTGGACTCGAAGGACACCTTTAAATAGTCCTGGCGAAAAATACGTCATCCCGGGGCTGCCGGCAGCAGAACCCGGGATGACCTGTCAGGGCTTTAACGGACCGGACTGCCCGTTCTGACGATTCGGTTGGTCGCGGCGACCAGTTCCCTTGTGATTCCCGGTTCATGCGACGAATGCCCCGAATCGGGTGATACCACCTTATCCAGCTCCGGCCAGACACCGGCCAGGTCAAACAGGCTCTTGATCGCGCAGACGATGTCATATCGCCCATGGACGGCAAATGCCGGAATATGGCGAATACGCTCAACCCGGTCCAGCAGAAGGGAGTCCGGTTCGGGTTTGCAGTTTCGAAAATAATGCGCTTCCAGGCGAGCCACGGCCCAGGCAGTATCCGGATCCTCGAAATGGCTGGCAAATTCCGGATTGGGCAACAGCGTACAACAGGATATTTCATAAAGGGCCCAGTGCTTGGCCGCAGCCAAAGCCAGTTCCCTGTCGTCGCCGGTCATCCGACGCCAGTAGGCCTCCAGCAAATCACCACGTTCTGCTTCGGGAATAAACCCGGCAAACTCGGCCCACAACTCCGGTTGGATCATTCCCATGCGATACAACCACCAGTCGAGCTCTTCCTGCCGTAACAACCAGATACCCCTCAAAACAAGGCTTTTGCAGGCTTCGGGAAATTCCTGCGCATAAAAAAGCGAGATGGTGCTGCCATAGGAACCACCAAAAACATGCCAGCGATCAATCCCCAGCAACTGGCGCAACTGCTCGATATCCCCGGCGGTATCGGCCATCGTGTTATCGGTCAGATCACCCACTGGAGTCGAACGCCCGCTTCCGCGTTGATCCAGCAGCACGATGCGAAAGTGTTCAGGATCAAAAAAACAACGATCCTGTTCCGAGCACCCCGCGCCCGGGCCACCATGCAAGAACAGGATTGGCTCGCCCTTAGGATTGCCGCACTGCTCCCAGTAGAGTTCATGGGGTTCGCTAACTTTCAGCCTGCCGGTTTCATAGGGTTCGATTGGAGGGAAAAAATATTCGTTGGCCATGTCAGCTCACTTTTCTGGTTGAGTCGGAATGATAATGAACTTACCTGCATATTTCACCCACCGCAATTCGTCATTATCCAGGCCGGGAAATCCGAACAATACCTCCAACAAATGATGAACGCGCTTAACGGGTATGTGAAAATACGCCCATGCGAACATTGACCATGATTATGACCCTAGCCATGACGACCGCCTGCCAGCAACAACCGCCCCAGTGGGAGGGTTCTCTCGAGGCCCTGCTGAATTCCCAACCGGGTCGGTTTGGAACCGTGATGCAGGACCCGGACAAATTCCGCGTGCAGATCCTGTATACGCAAATTGACCGGGACGCCGGCAACCGGCCGCACTTCAAGACATTTGTCTACAACGTTGATCCTGCGGTGTATTTTTACCCTGCCAGCACGGTCAAGCTGCCAGCCTCCATACTGGCGCTGGAGAAGATCAACCGGCTTAAGGTGGAGGGTCTGAATCGCGATACGACGATGCTGACCGGGTCGGCGGCGGACTATCAAACCACGGCTGAAACGGATGAATCGTCGCCTGGCGGCTTGCCATCCATCGGCCACTACATACGAAAGATCCTGCTGGTCAGCGATAACGATGCCTTTAACCGGCTTTACGAGTTCATAGGCCAACAGGAACTGAACGAATCCCTGCGTAACAGAAGATACCACGATACCCGCATTGTTCACCGTCTCGAAACGGCATTGAGCAAGGCGCAGAACCAGTGGACCAACCCGGTGACATTCGTCAATGGCGATGAGGTAATTTACACGCAGAGTGACCAGCGCAGCCAGGTGGATTTTTATGGCAGGCAGCCCGAATTGCTGGGCGTGGCAGAAATGGTTGACGGTGAACGCCTGGACAGACCCAAGGATTTCTCGGAGAAAAACGCCTACCCGCTCCTCGATCAGCACACCCTGATGACGAACCTGGTGTTTCCTGAGGTCGCCAAGCCAAACCGCAGGTTCAATTTATCTGAGGATGACTACCGTTTTATCTATCGATATATGTCGATGTACCCACGGGAAAGCAACATCGAGGCATACGAGGATACGGACAAATATCCTGATGGATATGTGAAATTCCTGATGTACGGCGGTGCTGAGAAAACCATTCCATCAAATATCAGGATATTCAACAAGGTCGGCGACGCTTATGGTTTCCTGACCGACGCGGCCTATATCGTCGATTTTGACAACAAGGTCGAATTCCTGCTGTCGGCCACCATTTTCACCAACGAAAACCTGACGTTTAACGACAACAACTACGAGTATGACGAAATCGGCCTGCCATTTTTGCGGCACCTGGGCCAGGCCATTTACCAGGTGGAGTTGAACCGTGAGCGTCAGTTTGAACCGGATTTAAGCCGCTTCCAGTTTCCTGAAAGGAACCATTAAACAATATCCATTTGGCCAGCGCTGCATGGTAGTGCTTTGTCAGTCTTCCCCACGGCTCCGGGATTGCGGATATCGTTCACAGTCGTCATCTATTTTCAGCCAGTCGGGCTGCGAATCGGTGTAGATATGGTATTTGGGCGGCACCAGGTTTGGATCATCCAGCGACGCGGTCGTCAATGTCAGGTAGTCCGGATACCTATCATCCCGGTAACTGATAGAGCAACCACAGTTGCTGCAAAAACCGCGCCTGACATGCTCCGATGATGCATACTCGGTGGGTGTCGCGCCAAGCCACTCAACCTGGTCCCGCTTGAAGTCCATCCAGGTGACCAGCACCGAGCCGACACTTTTTTGACAATTCCGGCAGTGACAATAATCAGAGTCAAAGGCCGCGCCAACGATGCGATAGCGAATTTCACCACACAGGCAACCACCTTCCAATTTACTTTCAGAAGTCATTTTATTTATTTGATATTTAATAACATATGTATTTAATATTAATTAAAACAAAATCGTTAAGCGATGAGATACCTTTCGCCCGCATACCATTATCAGTCCGCTTTCCGCTTAATGCCAAGCTTTTCCACAAGCTTGACGAGCCTTATTCACCCGAATATTTCTTAAAGGTATACAATAGCTGTCGTTATTCAAAATCAGGGAGCCAACACGATGTCATGGCAAAATAACAATGGCCGGCCGGGCCGGCCGGGCGGCGGTGCAAACCAGAGAGCCGAGCTGGAGCAGATGATCCAGCAGGGGCAGCAAAAACTAAAACGAATGATACCGGGAGGAGGCAAATTTGGACCCGGCGCCATTATCATCGGCTTTCTGCTGATTTTTGCCATCTGGTCCGCCTATTACACGGTGCCCAGCGATTCGGTGGCCGTGATTCAGCGCTTTGGAAAGTATGTCAAGGAAGTGTCACCGGGTCTGCACTTCAAATTTCCGTTCGGAATTGACGTGGCCTCGATCGTTCCGGTAAAGCGACAGTTGAAGCAGGAGTTTGGCTTTGGCACACCGGGCGCCTCTGACCCTTACCAACGCCCTACCGATGGCCGCAAGGAAACCGAAATGGTAACCGGTGACCTGAATTCCGCACTGGTAGAATGGGTGGTGCAATACCGTATCGCCGACCCTGTCAAATTCCTGTTTGAAGTCCGGCTGCCGAGAAGCACATTGAGACATGTATCCGAGTCGGTGATGCGCGAGGTGGTGGGTGACCGCACCGTGGATGAAGTTATCACCATCGGGCGACAGGAAATCGAAGACGAAGCGCTGGTCAAAATGCAGGCCTTGTCGACAAAATATGAAATGGGTATCAGCATTGACCAGGTGCAGCTGAAGAACATCAACCCGCCGGGCCCGGTGCAGGAATCCTTCAACGAGGTTAACCAGGCACAGCAGGAAAAAGAAAAACTGATCAACGAGGCCCGCCGCGACTACAACAAGGTGATTCCGCTCGCAGAAGGTGAAAAAGACCAGCGTATCCGCGAGGCTGATGGCTATCGCTTGAAGAGAATCAACGAGGCAGAGGGTGATGCCAGTCGCTTCAACGCCCTGTTTGAGGAATACAAAAAGGCCCCCGAGGTTACACGCAGACGTATTTATATCGAAACCATGCAGGAGGTATTACCCGGTATACGCTCCAAGATCATCGTCGATGAGCAATCCCAGGGAATCCTGCCGCTGCTCAATCTCAACACCAAAAAGGGAGAGACACCATGAATAAGGGCATCAGGGTAGTCGGCCTGGGTTTCCTGGCTCTCGTCTTATTTGTTCTTTCGAGCGCGGTATACACCGTCAACGAAGTGCAGCAGATGATCATCACGCAGTTTGGAAAACCCGTGGGCGAACCGGTCACAACAGCTGGCTTGAAGGTAAAACTGCCATTTATCCAGGAGGTCAACCCAATCGATAAGCGTGTGCTTGAATGGGACGGAAGCCCCTCCGATATGCCCACCAAGGACAAACTTTATATTTCTGTGGACCTGTTCGCACGTTGGCGGATTGTCGACCCGTTACAGTATTTCCTGCGTCTTCGGGACGAACGCAGCGCCAAGTCACGACTGGATGATATTCTGGGCAGTGAAACACGCAATGCCGTGGCTAAACACGAGTTGATAGAAATCATACGCACCACCAAGGACCGTGTTCCGCTGCGCGATACATTGCTGGCCGGTTCCTCACAGGAGGAGCAATGGGGATCGCTTGTGCCTATTCAAAAAGGCCGAAAGCTGGTCGAATCTGAAATATTCAATGCCGCGGCTGAAAAGGTCAAAGTGTTCGGTATCGAATTGCTCGATATCCGCTTCAAGCGGATCAACTACAACCAGAGTGTGCGGCCCAAGATATATGACCGCATGATCTCAGAGCGCCGGCAGATTGCCGAACGATTTCTTTCCGAGGGTAACGGTGAGGCAGCCAGGATACGGGGTAACCGCTTGCGCGACCTGAACAAGATACAGTCTGAGGCCTACCGGGAAGTGGAGGAAATCAGGGGTGTGGCCGACGCCAAGGCCACCGAGATCTATGCCGGCGCCTATAACCAGAGCCCAAATGCAGTTGAGTTTTATGAATTTACCCGCACCATGCAATCATATAAGGACATTATCGCCAACGACACGACACTGGTCTTATCGACAGACAGCGAAATGTTCAAGTTTCTGAAAGGCATGGAAGGCGCTGATACGAACAATGATCAATAAACCTGACCATCTCATCAACACAACCCAATAAATGGAGAGCTAACTATGAAGAAAACAATGAATCTGAAAACAAAATCCCTAATCCCCCTGTTACTTGTTTTTGGCCTGTCGGCCTGCAGCGACAATGGCGACAGCCAGAACGAGGCAAAAGAGCATGCCAGGGAGGCTGTCGAACACGTTAAGGAAGCCGGTAAAGAAACCGCTGCTGCAGCCAGTAAAGCCTACGATGCTGCCGGTGATGCTGCCAGCGATGCCCTCGATGCAACTGGCGAAGCAGCCAGCGAAGCCATGGACAAAACTGCTGAAATGGCGAGTGGAGCAATGGACAAAGCCGGAGAAATGGCTGACGAAGCTGGCGAGGCTGTAACAGAGGCTTACGACGCAGCGAAGGAAAAAGGCAGTGACGCTCTTGATGCCACCAAGAAGAAAGCCGAAGAAATGGAAAAGGATATCAAGGAAGGTTCTGGCGGATAAGCCAAACTTCAAACCTGCCATCTAAAGGATCAGACCCCTTCGATAAACGGAGGGGTCTGACACACTCCGAACACCAGAGCATTGGCCCGAAAGATCACAATAACCTTTGAAACCAGTATAAATGACATTTTTTCATTGCCGGCGAAGGATCAATAAACCATCAGCGGGAAATATCGCCGGGAAATATGGCGTGTATCAACCATAAGTGGAATATCTGTTAAGGAACTTCGTATTAGTAATGAGGCTCTCCCAAAAAGGTATAACCCCATGAAGCAAGAGATCAATATTGTCGAAAACTCCAATGAAACACCGTTGTGTCCTCATTGTGAAAAATCATTGACCGCGTTGCACAGCAAGAAAATCAAGTCACGCTTGGGAGTACGTTATATTTACTTTTGCGGTCGTTGTAAAAAAACTCTTGGGGTCTCAGACCGCAAGAGCTTTCTGATGGGTTAATCAAGAGCATACCTTTTGCCCTGCACTAGTGGCTGGTTTCGCTAAGACCCGAGTAATTGCCCGATCATCGGCATTTGCTTGTATGCTTAGCCATCAGTAAACCGGAATAGTGATCATGGGCTCAAAAATCATTCAGATTGCAGACAA
>JBFFWN010000131.1:0-9754 GCA_041570235.1 Lysobacterales bacterium
AGGCTTGCTTCGATGGTGCGTTTCGGACTTAATGAAGTGGAAGGGTCCTGGAATACCATCTGGACGTTTTGCCGATATTCCTTCAGCTGCCGGGTGTCCATCTCAAAAATACTGTTGCCTTTGAAACGGATGTCACCTGAAACCGGCTTGACAAGATGCATGATGACACGCGCGATACTGCTCTTACCCGCGCCTGATGAGCCCACCAGGCCCATGGTGCGGCCCGGGTGGATACTGAAATTGACATGGTCAATGACCAGTTGCCGTTGCCCCGGAAAACTCATGCAGAGATCACGGACTTCAAGCAAGGGCACGGGTGATTGTTGTTTCGAATCAATCATGACAGCGGGTTGAAACAGGCAGCGGCACTGGCGCTTTCAGCATCCAGCATTGGAACAGAGACACGGCAACGCGCCTCTGCACGCTGACACCTTGGTGCAAAATGACAACCGGCTGGAAGCTCCGCAAGTGAGGGAACCTGTCCGGGGATGGCTTTAATGGTGCCTGAACGTCCGCCGTCAATTTGCGGGATACAGGCAAGAAGACCGGCGCTGTAAGGATGCCTGGCAGTGGCAAAAAGCGGCAGGCCTTCAGATTTCTCGACAATGCGTCCACAGTACATGACCATTAGCCGGTTGCAAAACTGCCGGACAATCGACAGGTCATGACTGATCAGCAAGACGGCGGTGTTGTGTGCGTTCTGAAGTGTCTTAAGCTGCTCAAGGATCATGATCCGGGTGCTGGCATCAAGGGCCGTGGTGGGCTCATCGGCAAGTATGATGGTTGGCTTGCAAACCATGGCCATGGCAATCATGGCCAGTTGCCGCATGCCGCCGGATAATTGGTGCGGGTAGACGCTGGCTGTTTCACGGGGGTTTTTGAAGCCCACCATCTCAAGTGTTTCGAGCACCGTTTTGCGTGCCCGGGCCCTGCTGCTCCGCATATGTCTGCGAAAAACCGCCTGCAACTGTTGCCCGATGGTGAATACCGGGTCAAGCGCGGTTCCGGGTTGCTGAAATATCATGGCAATGTCACGGCCGAGCACGGCACGCCGTTGCCGGGTGCTCAATGCCGAGATGTCCCTGCCATTGATTTCAACTCCATCCGATTCGATCCGCGTACTGTCTGCCCGCAGCAAGCCCATAATCGCCATGGCCATCATGGTTTTACCACAGCCCGATTCGCCGACCAGGCCTTGGGCCTGTCCTGTATCGATGCTGAACGAAACCGAGTCCACGACCTTTACCTGTTCCCTGCCTGTGCCGGGGCTGGTGTCGAGCCACACACTGAGGTTTCTGACATCAAGGGCGGGCGAATTCACAAGCCAACCCTGCCCGTGTTGAAGGCATCCTGCAGCGCATCGGAAAGGAGGTTAAAACCCATCAACAGGACAAACAGTGCGCCACCGGCAGCAAAGAAATTACCAAAATGGCCCGCCAACACCTCCTGTGAGCTCTCGGCCAGCATCAGGCCCCAACTGACACCGTCCTTGATCCCCAGGCCAAGAAAACTGAGGATGACCTCCGTGTTGATGGCCGCGACAAATACGATGGTGGCCTGCACCAGCAGAATGTGGAAAGTATTGGGGATGACATGGCGAAAGACCGTTGTCAGGCCGGGAATGCCCATGGCCAGTGCCGCCTCGACAAACTGGCGTTCCTTCAGGCGGATCACCTCGCCGCGTATGATGCGGGCAGTGGTGGTCCAGAAGGTGATGATCATGGCCAGGTGCATGGCCCAGGGATTGCCCTTCAATGCAAACGCAACGGCTGCAGCAAACAGGTAAAAGGGAATTGAATCGAGCACACCGGTCATCCATAAGACCACTTCATCCAGCCAGCCGTCCCTGTACCAGCCTGCCAGCGCGCCCATCAGGGTGCCGAGCAGCGTGGAACTTAATGTGACGATCAGGCCGGTTTCAAATGCGGTTGCCGTGCCAAACAAGGTGCGCTGCAATATGTCCTGGCCGAGCAGGTTGGTGCCGAACCAGTGTTTGCGGTTTGCACTCTCCCACTGCTCACCAACCACATCGGACCAGCCTTGCCCCAGTAAACCGCTCCACACGCTGAGTGCGATCAGGAAGAAGACGGCCACCACGATCAACCCACCCATGCCATAGCGGTCGGACTTCAGTTGCCGAAGCGCATCAAGGGTCATGACTTTGCCACCCTTGGGTCAACCATGCTGTAAAGCATGTCATTGATCATCAGCGCCACCACGAATAATACACCCGTCAGGCCCACCACGGCTTTGAGTATGGGCTGGTCGCCACTGGTAATCGAATCAAACGTCACCAGGCCGATTCCCGGGATTCCAAAATAACTTTCCAGCAAAAGGCTGCCCGAAACCAGCACGAAGGGAATAGAAAACATGATGCGGGTCACAACCGGGATAAGGCTGTTTTTCAGGACATGCCTGAATAATATCTCAACCGGCCTGGCGCCATAGGCATGCAGGGTCCTGATGTGGTCACGTTCGATTTCATCCACCATCACGGCGCGGTAAAAACGGGTGTTGTAACCCAGCGTGACCAGGATTAAAGCCAGGGTGGGTACCGTAACGTAATATAAATATGAGTTCAGATCGTCCACCTGCCAACCGCGCACCGGAAACAGGTCCAGCCCGAAGGGTGTGCACAGCAATACCTGCAGGCCAATGATAATGACCAGGAAGCTGATGCTCATGCCAACCACCGAGCCACTCATCACCAGCTTGTCCAGCCATCGTCCCCGGTACCACGCTGCTACCAGGCCAAGGATCAGCCCGAGTAAATTTCCCAACACAAAACCTGGCAGAACCAGCATGATGGAAATGGGCAGGGTACGAACCAGGATTTTCGACACAGGTTCGCCATTGGAATCGGAAAGGCCTAGATCAAGTGTGGCGAGTTCTCTTACATAATCCATGTAACGTAACAAAAATGGCTGGTCGTATCCCAGCTCATGCCGAACTTCGGCGATTTGCTCAACAGTGGGGTTTTTGCCAAGCAATTCATAGGTCTTGTCAGGCCCGAAATAGACCATCAGCAGAAAGCTGATAAACGTCACACCCAGTAACAGTAGAATGCCGTGTAACAACCTGCGTGTATAGTACCGCCTGTTCATTCGGATGTTTTTTCAGTCTCCGCTATATCAACAAAACGCAGGAAATACCCGCCCAGGAAAGAGCGGTCCGGTTTCATGATGGCCCGCTTGTTCCACAAAAAAATCAGTGTTCTCGAAATACCGGAAATGGTGACGCAGTCATCCATCAATAACTGGTTCATTTCATGGTAGATACGACTCCGCACGGGTGATTCAGTCATCTCCGAGGCGCTCTCGTATAGCCCGTCATACAGCGGATTGTTGTAATTGGCTGAATTGGAGCCCGGTGCGGCGTTGGGGCCATAATACAATTGCACCAGGTTTTCGGTATCCGGGTAATCCATGGTCCAGCTGCTGTTGATCAGGGTGACTTTACCCTGTGAATAAGCGCGCTGGTAATCACCGTAGGTGGCAAAAATCATGGGTTGAATCTTTTCTGAAGGGTAACCCGCATCCATCATGAAGTTTCGGAACTGCTCAAAGGCCTGGCGTTCGGTTACGCTGTTTGGAAAACCGTATTCCAGGGTAGGCAGGGTCTCCGCGTTCCAGTCATTGGCTGCCAGCAGGGCCCTGGCTCCGTCGAGGTCCCGCTCAATATATGAGCTGTTGGCATTGGCTTCATATTCGGGAACCATGGGCGGTATCACGCCCGGAAAAATCCTGCCGATATTGTAAAAGAATGTTTCGTTACTTTTTTTCCAGTCATATGACTTCACCATTGCACAGCGCAAAGCCCTGTTGCGTTGGTTTTGATCCGGGTCGGGGTGGTAACCGATCCGTTCATCGGCCATGTTGAAATTGGTGTATACAAAACCCGATTCCGGGTGCGCTTCGAAATGATATAAATCGCTCAATTCCGGGTCCAATTCCAATGGCGAGCGTTGCTTCAATATCCTGTCAAACTGGCCAACCGGTGTCTTGATGAAGTCGACCTCTCCAGCCACTAAAGCATTCCAGCGCGCTGCAGGTTCTTTTATGAACTCAAACACCAACTGGTCTACAAACGGTGGTGATTTGCCCTCGAGATGCTGGATTCCCAGGTGGGCCTGCGTGGACTTGTCAAAGCCCTCATCCAGAAGAACAAATGGTTCTTTGCGAAAACCGGGGTTTTTGGCCAGCACAGCGCGGACATTGTCGCGACTGACCTGCATGAACGGGCCTGATCCCACCGGGTGACTGGCGAGCATCTGGCCGTATTGCTGCACCGCTTCGCGGGCGACAACGGCCGAATATCCAGTGGTGAAGGTATGTTTTAATTGCGGAAAAGGTTTTGTCAGTCTTATTTGAATCGTGTAGTCATCCAGTGCGCGCAAACCTTCAACCTCGGCGTCATAGTCGGAGCCGTCCTTTTTCCATTGGTCGAGACCCACGATGCGGTTTTGCCATAGCCACGCACCCTGGGCTCGGGTTGCCGGATCGAAATGCCGCTTGATGGAGTAGACAAAATCGCCGGCTTTTACCTCCCTGCCGGTGCCGCCTTCAAATGCATCATCGTTGATAAAATGCACGCCTTTTTTAATCGGTATCGTAACCGTCAATCCATCGTCGGAAACCTCCGGCAAGGATGCCGCCAGGTTGGGCTGTAAGCGATAGGGGCGGGCAAGGTATTTATACCGGTACAGTGTGTCGTACAGGTTGACAACGACAAAGTTGGCATAAATGGAGGCGGCTTGTGCGGGGTCAAATGAACCCGGTGTTCCGTCCATCGCATGATAATAAACCTTGGGGGCGGGGGCGGGCTCGCTGGTTGCTTGCCGTTCGCAACCAAGCAGGGACAGCGCCGCCAACAGATTTATTATGTGGATAATATTTCGCATTTTTCCCCGTCCCGATGGGAGAGTTTCTTGTTGTCATCAGAAACAGAAGCTTATCCCAGAGTGGCCCAAGGTGCCAATCCGTAGTGAGCACCCGGGGGAGAGGTGCTTAACCCGATCTTGTCAATGAGGTGAATTCATGGGCGACCCAGGGTCCTGGCCCCGGGTTGCTTCGGGCTGTTCGTCCAGGTCATCCAGGTAGATGTCATAGTCGACCATAGGCGGGTCGCCATCGTAAATCTGGTACTCACGATTTTGTAGCCATAGATCACGGACCATCACGTAGGGGTCAAAGGCCTCCTTGATAGCGGCATCTGAATCGAGGAAAGTGGCCCTCAGATCGATACCCCTGACAATCCAGTACCCCCACCGGTTGTTACCGTGAATGGCATAGCCCACTGGATTGTAAAAGCTGTCGGCATAGCGGGTCACGCCATCCCTGAAGGTTGAGGGGCCGAATACAGGAAGCATCAGGTAACGGCTGTCATGGTAACCCCAGGTTGCCAGTGTCTGACCCAGGTCCTCATTGTAATAGGGCATTCCAACCTTGCTGGCAACATCAAAAAAACCCAAAACACCAATGGTTGAATTCAACAGAAACCTGCCGAGGCTGGAACCGCTTTCCCTGAATTTGCCCTGCAGCAGCTGGTTTACAATGGTGACGGTGCTGTCGAGATTCCTGAAAAAGTTTCCAACGCCACGTTGAAAGGGATCCGGCATGATCTTGTCGTAACCTACTGCAATCGGTCTGACCACCTTGTCCAAACCCTCATTGAAGGCATAAGTTTTCCGGTTAAAACCCTCCCACGGATCGTTTTCCGGATCGGTGTGACGGTTTTGTGTGCCGGCACAACCGATCAGCAGCAGGCTGAAAAGCAATACCCCCAATATGGATCGTCCCGATTTCATCAGTGAACTTAGTCTGTTAACTCGAGTTCGCCCCGGCTCAGCCGGTTTATCACACTGTCGATTCCATTGGCCTGTACTTCGGGCATAATCTGGTTTCGATAGGTGGTGATGTAGGAAATCCCTTCAACGATGACGTCAAAAGCCTTCCATCCGTCAGGCGTTTGCCGGAAAGCATAATCCACCGGTGCTTCACCACCGTCAGGCAGGCCTACCCGTGTTCGCACGCGGGTCATTTTTGGGTTTAATTCACCGCGCTGAGGCAATACCTGCAATTTTATTTTACTGCTGAATTGTAACAGTCCAGCCGAATACCGATCGATCAGCAGGTTACTCATCGCGCTTGCGAATTGGTCGATCTTTTCCTGATCAACGCCCCTGCCTGCGCGACCCAATATCAGGCGGGCAGCATAATCAATATCCAGTAAGGGTATAAGGTCTTCACGCACGACGTCTTTAAGTAACTCCTCATCGTTTTTGTAGGCCTCCAGGTTGTCAGAGACCTTGGCAAAAATCTGGCCGGTGATGTCTTCAACCAGCGTGACCGGGTCGTCGTTCTTCAAATCAGCATTTGCGGTGCCGATGAGTAAACATATTAAACTCAATAAGTATATTTTGAGCTTCACCCTTCGTCTCCCTGGCCGCTTTTGAACAGGTATTTGCTGATAAGTGTCTCCAGTACCACGGCCGATTGTGTGACAAAAATCTCGTCGCCATTGACCAATGGCTCCATCGAGCCACCCGGTTCCAGGCCGATATAGCGGTCGCCCAATACACCACTGGTTAAAATGGATGCACCGGTATCGTTGGGGATATCAGCATAACGCCGGTCAATTTTCATTTCGACGATGGCATCAAATACAACCGGGTCGAGGTTGATGCTTTCAACCAGTCCCACGGTGACGCCGCCGATCTTTACCGGCGCACGGTTTTTCAGGTCACCGATATTGGTGAATCGAGCGCTGACCACGTAGGTGTCATCACCGACCTGCATACCGTAATCGGTTGCCTCGGTGGCCAACCACAGCAGGGCGGCGATACCCACGAGCAGGAAAACCCCTGATGATAATTCTACTTTGTAATTTGCGCGCATTATTATTCCGTCAATATGTCCAAACAGTCATTTCAAATGAGAAATGATGTCATTATAAAATCAAATACCAGTACCAGGACTGAACTCAATACGACGGTTCTGGTGGTGGCGGTTCCCACCCCTTCGCCAGTCGGTTTTGCATAGTAGCCAAAATACACCGCTATCAGGCTGACAAGGCCACCAAATACAATGCTTTTCCAGACACCGCCGACAAAGTCCTTGCCGAAATAAATGCCGGTTTGCAACTTGCTCCAGAATATCCCCGGATCTAAACCCATGACGCCGATCGAGAACGTCACGGCGCCCAAAATTGCGAAGGCGTTGAACATTGCGGTAAGTAATGGCAATGAAACAAGACCCGCCAAAAAACGTGGTAATGCAATCCGTTGGACAGGGTCTATCGCCATCAGTTGCATTGCGTCGATCTGACTGGTGGCTTTCATCAAGCCAATCTCCGCTGCAATCGATGTGCCGGCACGACCGGCAAACAGTAATGCTGTTAAAACAGGTCCCAACTCCCTGAAAAGGGATTTGCCCACCAGCAGACTGACCTGGTCAGATGCGCCAAACTGCTGCAGGGCGTTGATCGACTGAAGAGACAGCACCATGCCTACAAAAAATCCACAGATCATGATAATGACCAATGATCGTGCGCCGATCAGGTAGGTCTGCTGCAGGGTGCTGATCAGCAGTTCTTTTTCAGGCCGTATGCTGCTGATCATGCGAACCAGGAAAAGGCCGCAGTGACCGGTTTCCGCGATGGGCCTTAAGAGCTTGCTGTTACCGGAATCCAAATCACTCATGACGATGTAAGCACCTGTTTTGGGTCATTGGCTTGATTCTGGTACTTGAAAGAAATGGGGCCCTCAACGCGGCCATACATGAACTGATCGACTGCCGGGTCTTTGCTGCGCATGAGGTCATCAGGTGTACCCTCGGCGATCAATTTTGCCGATGCAAGGATAAAACAGTAATCCACCAACTTTCTCATTTCCGCGACGTTGTGGGTGACGATTACGCTGGTCAGGCCAAGCTGATCGTTGGTTTCACGGATCAATTTGCCAACCGTCGACATGGCAATGGGGTCGAGACCGGTCATGGGTTCGTCAAACAATACAATGCTGGGGTTAAGGATTACCGCACGTGCCAACGCTACCCTTCGCGCCATGCCGCCGGACAGGCTGTGTGGCATCAGGTCCTGGGATCCCATCAATCCAACGGACTCCAGCTTTGCCAGCACCCGCTGGGAAATTTGCTCTTCTGTCAGCTTGGTATGTTCCCTTAGCGGGGTCGCGATATTTTCAAACACGGTCAGGTCTGTGAACAAAGCGCCATTTTGCAACAGCACACCGATCTCCTTCCGGCATTCGTATAATTCCTTTCTGTTCAAACCCGAAATCAATTTGCCATTAACTTCGATGCTGCCCCTGGATGGCTGCAACTGGCCCGAAATCAATCGGAGGATGGTTGTCTTGCCGACACCGCTCGGACCCATGATCGCAACAATGCTTCCACGCGGAATATCCATGCTCACATCGTCCAGCACAAGCCTGGTGCCGCGCTGGAAATAGACATTTTGTAAACGGATGATGGGTTCTTTCATTTATGGTCCCTGTTTTACGTACAGTTTACCCTCTTGTCGCAGGCACTGACCGTGAAGCAAGTCATTATATTTCAGTGCGGTTGAAAGTCATTAAAGACAAAAACCGTGCTTTGAAGCTGATGATGAGATTTTTTTAGGGCAAAAAAAACGAGGGAGACTTGCGCCTCCCTCGTCGTAGAAGTGTAGGAACTCCGCTTACGGTGGACTGCAGATCCTCCTAGGCCTTTCCAACTTTTTCCAGCTCCGACATGTTCTGCCTTTCGGTATCTGGTCACGGGCCTTCCTCCCGTTCTTATTTATCGACGTTTCTCTCGTCTATCTCAAGGAATCGCGTCTTCCTATCGAGTCACCCCTATGGTACGACCGATTCAATGGCAGAACCCGGCCTGGGTGACGCGCCCTGTACCACTTGGGCGCTTTTCCGTTATCTTCCACCCTCTCTGCTTTCAGACGGGTCGGTCATCCAGCAGATTCGCATTCAATCGAAGTTCAGTCTTTCAACCTCTTCCGGTCTTTGGTTTTCTTCGGTTTCTTCAACCGCTTCAAGCTTTCCAATTTTCCCCGGTTTTTCAACCGCTTCAAACTTTCCGGCTATCCCCAGTCTTGCGACTGTTTCGAACCTTTCCATCTTCCCCGGTCTTTCGACCGCTTCGGATTTCCCGACCATCTTCGGCTTTTCTTCCGCTTCAGATCTCTCGATCTTCATCGGCTTTCTAGCCGCTCCGTTTTCCTGCGACTCCAACCTTTCAGTTGGTGGGCTTCTTTGTAACGGGGGATTCAAGTTACTCCTCTTGGCCGCTGTTGTCAAAATCAAATATTAGGTGTTTAGCTATGCTATCTAAACTCAAATATCAGTTAAAAATCACAAGTACCTGAATAGCAAAACAACCCGAAAGATAGAAAAATATCGAGTTTGCGATAAAGCGAATATAATTGCTCAAGAATTGCGCAAAAGAACCTCTGAACAAAAAAGCCGGTACAAAACACCGGCATTTTGCCCATGATGGTCAAGCCATCTCTACTCATTTGATGCAGCAGGCTCCCGCAATATATCCGGTATTTCAAGTTAGCATGGTTACCTATAAAATCAGGGCATCAGATACGTCTCATCTATTCAGGATAAATATGCAAATATATTGGATGTTTTGTTGTCTGACGTTTGAAATCAAGGAGCACCCAGCGGGTAATCATGCAAACTGTAACCGAAAAAGTTGACAGCCCACATTTGCAGGAACCGGTGCAGCCATCCCGGCGG
>JBFFWN010000132.1:0-9628 GCA_041570235.1 Lysobacterales bacterium
GTCGCCCGCACGTATCACCGAAATCGGTGAACCCACGTCAACCACCATGTCCATTTCTGCGGACTCCCTGTCTTTGGCCAGCTTGGTTTTGAAGCCATATGCAAAGGTATTTTGTACCCAGGTCAGTTTTTTCACCTGGCCCTGTTCGGCCAGCCTGATCCAGTAGCCCACCAGGGGCTTCTTTTTCAGTAATTTGCCATCTTCATCAGAACGGGCATCGTACTGGATGATATTGGCATTTTTGCTTCGCTCGATTTTAAATAACGGGTGAACGACCGTTTCCTGGGCAAAAGCCAGTAAAGGAAAGAGACACAATAGTAATATCAGGTCAGGTTTTTTCATCCAAAACATACAACTGCCAAAGGTCTTTGCGGGTCATCTGCAAAAATGGGCTCATCGCCAGACAGCCGGTTTTACCGATACTCTTTTCCAAATAGCGCATTTCTTCAAACTTGGCCCTGGTACGTTCGCCGACCGGGGTATCGAGCCCGTTTTCCCGCATCATCAGTACCCCTTTTGCGCGCAGGGCCAGTTCGGTGTACAGGCGAAGATAGCACAGCATATCGACAACCACCGGGCCCTCGAATTTTTGTTTCAGATCCTGTAAAAACCGCCCGATCCTGGTCTCGGTAAATTCACCGGAGTTAATCTGCTCCAGTAACAGGGCATCCTCATCGAAGTCGACCTCGAGCCATTCATGCATGCTGCGGGCGCCCTTGCGGAACACAACCAGAAATACGGACGGCAGGACGATCAGTACACCCAGGGTTGTCAGTATCGGCGTGCCTGGAAAATGGTTGAATGCTGAGTGGATGGTGATGGCGGTGATAAAACCCGGTAAATATAGCAAGGGGTTGATCTTTAGGCTTCGCTCGGTCAGAACCTGCGACATCACGCCGAATAAGGCCATCACGCCGCCATGCATGACGGCGGTGCCAAAGCCACGAACAACCCAGACTGCAATATGGGCATCGGATGCCATGTACAGGTAATAGAAGTTTTCGACGACACCAAACCCTGCTCCCACGGCAAAACCGAGGATGGCGGAATCGATCAGGAATCCAATGCGGTTGGTCCTGAACAGGAATATCATCACCAGTGCCTTCATACCCTCTTCAATAATGGGTGCGGCATAGCGGGAATACATGCTCAGATCCCAGCGCAGCGTTTCCATGAGGTAGCCATTGGCCCAATAAGCTGCGATTGGTAACAGGGCGCCCGCAAGAATAACCCAGAGTATGGTGCGAAAGCTCACGAGTTTGTAACTGTCCATATATAAAAGCACGATCAAAAAGATCAATACAGGCAGCAGACCAACCGGAGCTTTAAGCAGTAATTCTGTCGGCATTTGGCAATCCAGGCGTTACAGAAAAAGGACTAGCCCCTAGTTTGCGTCATTCAACGGTGATTTCACAAGATTTTCAGTGAAAACATGATCTCGTCATCAAGCTTGTTACCGCTTTGGAAACCGGCAGCATAACCGGCGGAGAGTGTCATCGAATGTCTGTGCCCGACCGTAAAGCGCAAATCCAGTTGAGCCCCCACACTCATGAATGTACGGTCAAAGGAATCGCGGGGGTCCGTCCAAAGGGCAGCAGCAAATACCGCTGGCCGAATCCAGCTGAGGAAGAACCCTGGCGTGCCGACGGATCGGAAGCGAACCGGTGGAAGGTTCCATTCGGCCACGGACTTTAGAAAATCGCGTGCACTGATGTCGTCTATTGCGAAGCCCGGCATGCTGTAATACTCACGGTAGCGTTTAATCTCTCCGTTATCTACGTAGTTGTTGCCAAAGCCGCCAAAATAATAGTTGGTAAGGGTGTTAAGTCTGTCGCCGTCTGCAACACCTGCCGAGTTATAAAACCAGATAGATGAGTGCTTCCAGGGTAAAGCGAAGCCGAAGTCCAGGCCCGCGCGTAACTTGGGGATGGTTTTGCTGTTGGCGTGATCCACGGTGGCCACAATATCCCAACTCCAGCCCTTTTCATGATCGACAGCGCCAATCGAGTTACGGGTGTTTTTGTAGTTGAGTTCAACCTCACCATGCAGGATATCCTGAAAAAAGAAAGTCGGAACATTCTGATTATTGGGTAAGGTGTCCAGGCCGGTGTAATATGCCACGTCAGCGGAAAAATCGAGTACCCTTGGTTCATCAAATATCAGCGCCTTCTCATAACCGACAATAAATGCATCGCCCTTGCGGCTACGTTTGGTCGGACCGAATAAATCGTAAAAATCCGAATCGTTGTGCCAGTACCGGGCATGCCAGTTCAATGCGCGGTATTCGGCGCTGAAGTGCAGTTTTTCGTCGGAATCCAACGAATTATCCAGGGAGTAAGACGCGCTGATATCAATATTGTGTAACTGTGCAGGGTCCTGAAATGACATCGCCCAACCCAGCGCGACAGAATCGCGATAGCCTTCGATGATCGGATAACCAGATTCGTATTGCAGCTCACGGTAGGGCCGGTATTTGCCCCGGTGGGTGACCTTCTCTTCGTATGAAATGTCTGCAAGGGAGTTGATGATATTCCAGTCACGGACTACCGGATGTTTTTTTACGATTTCATTTCCAAGGAATGTGATCGCGCTGAGATCATCCAGTGGAACCGGATCAATCTCTACGGGTACAAAACCTTCGCCGGTAAACTCAAACACAATCAGCGAGCCATCGTCCCTCGGGATGGGTCTGAAAAACCCGGTTTCCGCATTGCTTACCGCTTCAAGCTCACTGGTTTCAATTTCAAACCGGAAAATATTGGAAACACCGGTGATAAATGAACTACCGAACAGGTATCGGCCGTCTGCGGAAAATACAAAACCCTCCGGCACCGATGTGGCGAAGTTATATTCCGCAATTGCCTCGACTTTGCCTTCCAGCAAATCACTGGTGTTGAAAACTTTCAGGTACTGACTGGCATCGATTTCCCCAACTGACAATGACAGCCGGCTGCCATCAGGTGAAATATCCATCTCGAACGGGACCTCGCCATATGGCCATGTGTAAAGCTGGTTCCATTCCTCATAAGGTGGCGGAATGCGGACCAGGGACACGTATCCGTTCAGGTGCCGCAACCCCCAGATCGACCTGTCGGCGCGGTTGAAGACGATATCGCCAATGCGTGCATCCTTGATCAGCATCTTTTTTTTGTGTGATGCCAGGTCAACACGCATCAGGTCGCGGTAATTGTAATTGTCGGCGGTATAGAACAGCACATTACTTTGTGCATCATAGGCGGGTGATGTTACGCGGTATTGCATAGGTCCCTTGATATCGGCCACACGCTCAACGCTGCCATCCTGCAAGTATAGTTTTCCAACATGAGCGACCGCCCCGGGGTATCTGAAGGCGCCGATCATTTCATTGCCGTCAGGCGTTATGAAGGAGCGTGATATAGAGCCAAGAGTACTTTGCGTTAAGGGTCGATAAGGGGTCAAGGCCACTTCGTTAACCTTTTCCAGGTTGGCTTTCTGAAACGTTTTTTCCCAGCCTATCCACTCGTTCCATACGGTATCCAGGGGTGTGCCGAATACTTTTTTGAATTGTTTCGAATAATAGCGCTCACTGCCTTCACCGCGCTTCAGCCATTCAACAACCTTTTCGGGTGAATAGACCAGGGCCAGGTAGCTAAAGAAACGGGTGCCATATAAATACGCGTTGATGCTGGCTTGAAAGTCAACTCCAATACCTTCCGAAACGATTCCGAGGTCGCTGTAGAAATAGGCGTCATCACGAACCATGGCCCGGAAAACCATTTCATCAAAAGCCCCTTGCGCCCGGCCGATACCACCTGACATCCAGGTTTCCATGAACACTCCAGCACCTTCAAGGTACCAACGCGGCACCGTCAGCCTTGGAACCGTCAGGTAGTTATACAGCATGGTTTCGGGATGCTGGCTGGTTTGGCGCGGCTTGCCGCCAAAAAAACGCCGCCATTTGAGATCCTGCTCAGTCGCCATATCCATGTTTGCCACGTGTACAAGTTCGTGGTTCATCAGCATGAAAATCCGTTCACTGCTGGGCATGGTTTCAAGGGTTCTACTCGCCGGGGCAATGAATATTGAGATTCCATTGCGCGGGCTGGCCGAGGCCCCGGCATTGTTGTAGTCGCTAAAATCCGTGAGAATGACAGTGGATTTTTCCTGCGGTTGCCATCCGTACAGATATTTCTGGAATTCGTAGGAATTGTGAAAGTTTTTCACTACGTGTGGTAGAAGGTAGGTCTGGAAAGGATCAAGATACAACAATCTTAAATCTTCAGTCTCTACTACGTCCATTTCAAATGGTGCAGCATATGATTGGACTGAAAAGCCGCAGCACAGCACGATAAGCAACTGCCATCTCGAAAGCACTTAGAAACTCCCCGTTTGTTGTATTGTTTTATCAAGCATACTACTAATTTTCAAGGTTTGCGTTCAGTGCGCCTGGCAGTCACCGATGGATCTGCGTCGTTCGTGCTTTATACAAGCCAAAAAAAACCGCCAGTCTTTTGACCGGCGGCTTTTTCATTCTTGCTTAGTAGTACTTAATTTAAACGCTTGATCTGCACTACCCTATCGAAGTTCTCTTAACGGGCTCTGCGCAGTGCGTCTGTTGCCATTGCTGAGCGGAATGAATCGTTAGCCATTGCGTTGCGGAATGAATCGTTTGCCATCGCATTGCGGAATGCATCACTTGACATTGCTGAGCGGAAGGCATCTGTTGCCATTGCATTGCGGAACGAGTCGTTGGCCATTGCATTGCGGAACGAGTCGTTAGCCATGGCATTGCGGAACGAGTCATTGGCCATGGCGTTGCGGAACGAGTCATTTGCCATTGCATTGCGGAACGAGTCGTTGGCCATTGCGTTGCGGAAGGAGTCATTGGCCATCGCGTTGCGGAACGAGTCGCTAGCCATGGCGTTGCGGAATGAGTCATTGGCCATGGCGTTGCGGAATGAGTCGCTCGCCATCGCATTGCGGAATGAATCGTTGGCCATCGCGTTGCGGAATGAATCATTCGACATCGCAGCTGAAAGCGCCGCATCATTTGCCAGGGCAGCACTAAATGCTGCATCTGAGCGCATGGCGTTACGGAATGCTTCATTGCTCATCGCGTTACGGAATGAATCGTTGGCCATTGCGTTGCGGAACGAGTCGTTGGCCATTGCGTTGCGGAATGAATCATTGGCCATTGCGTTGCGGAATGAATCGTTGGCCATCGCGTTGCGGAAGGAGTCGTTGGCCATTGCGTTGCGGAACGAATCACTGGCCATTGCGTTGCGGAACGAATCACTGGCCATTGCATTGCGGAACGAGTCGTTGGTCATCGCGTTGCGGAACGAATCGTTGGCCATTGAGTTGCGGAACGAATCGTTGGCCATCGCGCTGCGAAACGCATCGGTTGCCATCGCGTTACGGAACGAATCGCTGGCCATCGCATTACGGAACGAATCATTGGCCATGGCGTTGCGCAGGGCTTCGGAAGACATGGCGTTACGGAACGAATCGCTTGCCATGGCATTGCGGAATGCTTCTGATGCCATGATGGACCTGAATGCGTCACCACGCATCGCATCGGCAAATGCCGCATCGCTTACGAGCATCTCAAACAGGTCTGTCTGCATCAACTGGGCCACGCTTTCATCACCCAACTCAACATCGCTGCTATCGATTTGCTCGCCACGATAGCGCTCAGCAGGAACAATAGTGCCCGACGCCTGGTCATTTCCGGTAGGGAAATCCACGCCCAGATAGGCAACGCCGCCGATTACAACTGCAGCGGCTAATACAACTATCAAGGTCTTCTGATTGTTCATGCTCATGTTCTTTGCTCCTCTTTGTTTAGATCACCACGACCTTTGGGGGTCCTTGATCTTAGTACTTCTCAATGGTAAAAAAGTTGGTGGTATTTAACATAATAGTCAATTTATTTGTTTTTCACAGATATTTGCGCCGATTGAACCAGTGAATTATTGGCGAAGAATTCAATCTGCATCGGTAAAGCCGTCTCTGATGCACCAAGGCGTTTAAATTTCAGTGTGTAATCCTGCTCGCCGGAACCTGAAATTCGAATGGTGTCATTTTGGACGGCATATCCATCTTCACGTGCCGGCTGCTGGATGCTTAAAAAAGCCAAACCGGCTTGGCCAAAGTCAATCAGAAGTTCTGAAGGCAAGCGGGTATCCAGGTGTACCTGCATTATCAGCATGTCCTCATTGCCACTGACCTCTACCTGCCCACTCATCAGGTCTGACTGCAAGTCAAAAAGATCCAGGACTGGTAGCTGCCTATTGCCCGGGGTCTTTGCAATGGTTCCCGACATATTATGATTATCTTGCGGTGACAGCGTAGGTGACTCCATTTGATAGAGACCAACCGCGATGACAGCGACGGCGGTCATTGCAAACCCCGTTCGCAACCATGGTGCAGACAATACCCAGGCAAGCCAGCGCTTTTCACGGGAAGATTTGCTATCCGGTATGGGCAGCCTTATCTGCCTTTCTATCATGGCCTGGAGGTGTTCAGGGGGTTCAAGTGCCGGTGTTTCCTCAAGAATGCGGGCGACGGCCAGGAGTTCGTTGTAAAGCGCATTGACTGGTTCTGATTTCGCCTTTAGCTGATCCAGTTGCTGTTGCTCCTGGTCACCTAATTCTCCATCAACCCCACGATTTACAAGGTCAATGACATGCTGATCCAGACCTGCCTTATTGCTTTGGTTCTTTTCTGTCATGATGGTCAATGCCCCTGGAACTGTCGCATTTCGGTGCTCAGCATTTTTTTCATAAGTTGGCGTGCCGAATACAACCGAGACTTCACTGTCTTCTCGGGCAGTTGCAGTGTTTCACTGATCTGTTGGTAACTAAAACCGTAAATATGCTTCAAAATGACCACTGTCCGGTAATCCATATCCAATGCCATCAGGGCCGCTTGCACGCGGTTGCACAAAGTTGTCGATTCCAGTGACTCTGAAGGACTTTGCCACGGTGAAATCTCGCTATCAGCCAAAGGCTCTTGCCGGTGATGTTTTTTAACCTGGTTAAGAGATTCATTGATTGCTATCCGGTATACCCAACTGAAAAATTTGAATTTCGGGTCGTAATCGGCGATATGTTCAAACACTTTCAGAAAAACTGTTTGCGTCGTATCGGCCGCGTCGTCCGAATTTCCCAATATGCGGTATGCTGCGTTGTAAACCGGTTTTTGGTATTTACCAACCAGCTCCGACATGGCTTGCCGGTTACCCAGCTTGCAGTCTTTTACAAGGGCAGCATCCCTGTCCTTATGCATAACTACAGATTGGGTCGGAAAAAGTTGGTGGCAATTGCGATTTCATTTGTATTGCCCATGAAATATCCTTTCAGCCGTTTGCCGGGACGATTTCAAACAGCTTGTCAAAACCGGAGTAACGAAAAATGTCATGGATATGATTATTCATGTTCACCAGCTTGATGCCTCTACCTGTTGGCATCAGGCGTTTGTGGGTCTTGAGTAAGACTCCAAGGCCGGCGCTGGAAATGTATTCCAGTCGTGACATGTCAAGTGTGCATTTTTCTTCGATGTTGTCCAAGAAAGCCTGGGCCTTAACTGCCTGGGCGGCATCCAGACGTCCGCTCACCATAACGATGCCGTCGCTGGAAAGTTCGATTTCAAACATGCGTTTAATCCCTGTCCACGATGAAGGTGATTGTACTTTGGCGGTTTCTGTATTCATAATGGATTGAATCGACCATCTTCAATACCAGGTATAACCCCAAACCACCCGAAGTACGTTCATCCAACGGTGCATTTACGTCAACCTGGGCTGCGCTCGTCGGATCAAAACGCTCAACATCATAATCCGTCAGGCTCACTTCTATGCCATGTGGATGAGGAACCATCCGGATCGATATATCCTCTGTTGTTTCAATATTATATTTCACCATATTGACGAACAACTCTTCCGTTGCAAGGTCGACGACATTTCGCAGGTCGGCTTCCAACCCCGCTTCTGCGAAGACGGCCTCGGTCATGGCTACGATGTTGACAAGTTCAGATAAATCCCGCTTGAATTTCTTTTCCATTTTTCTCCCTCGGTACTGAATGTGTCATGTGTTTATCCCGTAAGGCGTCTAACCAGCACCAGGGTAATGTCATCAGCCTGTGGTTCATCACCGGCGAATGAGTTCACCGCATTAATCAACTGGATAGTCAAATCAGACATGGAGAGTTGGTGATAGAGACGGAAAACAGCTGCGACACGGTCTTCACCAAACTGCTCGCCCTCTTTATTTTCATACTCGTAAACGCCGTCTGAAATCAATGCCAGTATATCCCCAGGTGCCAGCAGAAGTTCGGCCGGTTCCTGATCGTTGTTAATTTCCATGATGCCTACAGGAAAACTGGTAGGTTTGTGCCAGTCACATGCCTTGTCGGCAGCCCGAAAGTGTAAAATCGGACCCTGTCCAGCCGAGTGATAGCTGACCTGGTGTGATTCCGGGTTCAGAAAACCCATGAATGCAGTAATAAACCTGTCGTCTGGTAAGTCCTCGGCCAATTGGTTATTAACATGTCTGTAAGCCTGGTTCAGGTCAGCGCCCATCCTGAATGCCAGTCTCAACATGGCTTGCATCTGGGTGGCTGACAAGGCCGGGCCAAAACCATGACCGGTGGCATCACCAAGCAACATGAAAAGACGCTCGTTCAATACGACGAGATCGTATAGATCGCCGCCAGTGTGATCGGTGGGCTGAAAATGCCCATGCAAATCATAGCCGGGTACATCCGGCATGGCATCAGGCAATGTGCTCATCTGGATATCACGTGCCACAGCCACCTCCTGGCTGAGTATCGCATTCGCCAGTAATTCATCGGTCATATACGAGTGCTGTATGGCCACTGCGGCTTGCGCTGCCAGCGCCGGCCCAACCCATTCATCATGCTCATCAAACTGGCCGACCTCGATGCCCAGCCATTGCATGACGCCGAGAAGGGAGTTATCCAGGCCAACTATGGGCACATTCAACAATGAGCGCGTTTCGTCGTTATTGATGTGTACCGGCCACTTCTGAAACAGCGGGTCATCACGACACTCATGAATATTGCTGATCTCCAGGTCTGTGGCGCATTTTCCCGCCCATCCCTCACCAATAGCGAGCCTCTCAGGTTCATTGCTTGGTGGAACCACCTTCACCAGCTGATCTGACTGTTTGTCCAACAACCAAAGCACACCGGTTTCGGCAACGATGGCCACCTTGCCGACCTCAATAATTTCACGCAGCAGCTCTGGCATGGCCTCGGGGGCAGCGAGGCGGTGCATGATATCAAGGATGCTGACCAGGGATTCCCGGGTTATCTCGTTCGGGTGTTCAAGGTGCTTCATGATTTCGGTTTTCTTTAAGCGGTATTACAAATATAGCAAGTATTGCTTAACTTTCCCGTTTTACTTTACATCGCGTCATATTAAGTAATTCGCAAGATATCACAGCTTTTTTCATAAAGATCAGCAAAAACTGGCAAAATTATGTGTGCACACCAAAAAGGAAACCATAACCATGCCCGATATCAGCGCCAGGCATTATGCCTGGAACGACATACCCCGCGAGAAACTCAGCAGCGGAATCAGCCGTCAGCTTGTGACAGGTGACAACATGATGATTGCACATGTTTA
>JBFFWN010000133.1:0-9578 GCA_041570235.1 Lysobacterales bacterium
ACTGGGTGCGGACTTTACCAACCGCGTACCGGGTACGGACAACAGTCACAAGGCGGACTGGGGGAAAGGCACCTGGCGATTGGGTTTTGACTACATCATCAGGGATAACCTGTTTGTCTATGGTTATGCCGCCACGGGCTACAAGGCCGGCGGGTTTGGTGACAATGTCGATACCTGTGAGTGTGGTAACTGGACCACTTTCGATTACGACCCCGAAACCGTCACCACCTACGAGCTGGGTTTCAAATCGACACTGGCCGGTGGTTCGCTGAACCTGTTGGGAACCGTCTTTTACAGCACATACGACGATATGCAGCGCACCTTCTACGCCATCGTTGGTGAGAGCGCTCAAAGCGGCGCCGATATTGGCACCAACCTGACCACCAATATTTCAAAATCGGCCATCAGCGGTGTTGAAATTGAGGTTGACTGGACACCCTACGAGGGTGGCCGGATTTATGGCTGGGTGGCTTATCTGAATGCCGAGATCAAGGACATGCCGGCCGGTGATGGCTGGTTCTGTTTTGAACGTGCGCTGTTTGGCCTGACCGAATGCCCTGCGGAAGAGATCAACACCGATCCGAATGCGCCGAACCTCCGCCCGACCAACTTCAAGGGAAACCAGTTGCCCTGGTCTCCTAAATGGTCAGCAACCGTGACCGCCGAGCATAACTGGTATTTTGATAATGGCCTGCGTCTGAGCCCGGTTGCGACGGTTCACTGGCAGGACGAAATCTTTTTCCAGGACAACAACTTTGACGAAGGACCGTTCCACAGTGGTCAGGAAGCCTACGTGACGGTCAATGCATCGCTTCGTTTGATCAACGAGGAGCAACGTTGGGGGCTGGAGGCTTTTGTATATAACGCCTTTGATGAGCGCACCAGGAACTGGGCGGACTATGGCCCCGGTTATATAAAGTCCAGCTATGCGCCGCCGCGTTATTACGGTGTCAAGTTCCGTTATGATTTTTGAAAATATTTGGGTTTAATTTAGATTTTCCATTAACACTGCAGGTATAAAAAAATGAAACGATCAGTAAGGTATATATTGGTTTTGTTGGCTACGCTTTTAATGAGCAGTTCTGCGCTGGCTTCCATCAGGTTCATTGAAGATTTCGAAAGCTATCCTCTTTATGATGGCGGGCCCGCGGTCGATCTTGGTGGTGAGTGGCTTTACTATGTGAACGTATTTGGCCCTTACAGCAACGGATGCAATCAGTTCTGGTATCCCTATAGCGGTAATGCACCGAATGGTCCACAAATTTCGCATATTGTTGCCGGAGCCACCGGCAAAGCCTTGAATGTATACAGTGACTACGCTAATGGCAATCACGAACCAGGTGATAATGCTGGTTGTATAGAAACCAATGTATTTCAGGAACGCGCTTCGTTAACTGCTACGGACATCGGTCTTTACACTTTCAGGTTTGAAACTCAGGTACCGCTTGAGTTGGGCGAAGGCGTCCAAACCTATGGGTTCATCAAGTTGCTGAATCCTGCTAATGACTACGCCATGGATGAATTCCTGACGATTGAAACAGTCACAGAGGGCGTAAAATCCCTGACCATAAACCTGGATGCTTCAGCCGTAGGAAAAATCTTGCAGTGGGGCTTCACAAACGTTGCATCAAACCGAGCGCCCACCGGTCGTTGGTATGACAATGTTACGTTTGCCATCAGGGGATCGGGCGCTTATGAGGGTGATGCAATTGGCGTGCCGGTGCCGTTTTGGGCCTACATCGCGATTACCGGTTTATTGATGTTTGGTGGTGTTGCAGCCTTGCGTTCCCGCAGGAACACCGGGTAAACATTGCGTATATATAGAAAGGAAAGTTTCATGAAAGTAACAAAATCCAGTTTAACCAGGGCCTTCAGCGTTTTGCTGGCCACGACAGTTTTAGGGAGCTCTGCTGTTGCAGATACACTTTTCTTTGACGATTTCGAAGACCGTGTCAAAGATCAGCCGCTGCTTGGCCCGGGGGTCCCGGGGGGACCGGGGTGGACCTGGTATAACCAGGCGTATACAGATAACCAGTGCACTGCATACCTTTCTGGTTGGGGGCCCTATGATGATGGTGATGGCAGTGATTACTTGCAGGAGAACCGTAATTACTGGACGGCCAGCGCCGCTGTCGGCCAGGGAGACTCGTACTTCCGCGCAGGCCTGGAAGTGCCGGCCTGGGCATCAACTGAGGGAGAAAAGGTTGTTCTGAGCAATATGCTAAGGGTTTATGGCGATCAGTACTATGCCCCCGAAGGCGCGGTAAGCTGCAAGCGTACCCTGGTTTTTCAGGAGATGCCGGTCGATACTACCGGTAGTTTCACCTTTTCATTTGACGTTGCGATGGCTCGCTCAGGCCCGCCTGCTTCTGGCGAGGTCACAGCGGCTTTTGTGAAGGTTATCAAGACAAGCGACTTCACTTACGAGGAAATGCTGTTTGAAAAAGTAGAGACCCATCCGCCGGTTTCCAGCACACCGGAGAATGCCTCAACGGCTTCAATCTCCATTGACTTCACCATCACCGACGAGATGATTGGTGAACTGTTGCAGTTCGGTTTCTACAACGATATTGTCGAGAGTCTCGGCCAGGGGTGGGGAACAGCGGCAGCCCTTTATGACAACGTAAAACTCGCCGCAACAGATATCGGTCCAGCTCATTCAGGATCCTGGTTCAATACAACCCAGGATGGGCACGGGTTTTCCATTGAGTTTGGTGAGATAGATGGCGACCCGCTGGCGATTGTGTACTGGTACACCTATGACAGTGACGGCAACCCTATTTTCATGGTGGGTACCGGTGAGCCTGATGGTCAGGAAGTGGTGATCACCTTTGACTCACCCACTGGCATGAAATATGGTGAGTTTAATTCGGTGCCGTATCCGCGCGATGTGGGTGGTGTTGCAGTTTTCAACTTCAGTGATCGTGACAACGCAACGTTCAGCTACACGCCGTCGGCTTTTTCGGAAACGACCTGGGGACATACAACCCCGATTGAAAACCTTCCATTGGTGAAGATCTTCGGAATCCCTGCCGATAAGAACTTTACCGGTTCAGAGTAATTAAATGAGGTTTGGTTTTTTAATCCTCGCCTTTATCATTTTGTTCGCAGGTGGTGTCAACACCGCCTGCGCTCAATTGGTCTGGAGCGATGAGTTCGATACCGGTGCAAGCCTGGACTCCAATGTCTGGTCCTATGACCTCGGCGATTCGGGCTGGGGTAACCGGGAGTTGCAGAATTATACCAATGACCCGGAAAACGTCCGCCTTGAAGATGGCAACCTGGTTATCAATATCCGCTCAACAGGTGAAGGCGCGAGTCGCCAGTTCACCTCTGCGCGGGTCAGAACACAGGACAAACTGACATTCAAATATGGCAGGATCGAGGCGCGTATTAAGATGCCCGACCTGGCCGACGGTTTATGGCCGGCGTTCTGGACGTTGGGTAATAATTTCAGTGAAGTTGGCTGGCCCTTCTGCGGCGAGCTCGATATCGTCGAAATGGGCAGTGGTGCAGCCATGAGTGCAGGCCTGGTCAACAAGCGGGTAGGATCGACAGCGCACTGGGATAACGATGGGCAATATGCGAGTTATGGCCGATTTCTGGATACCGGCATCGAGATTAATGATGAATACCATATCTTCAGCATGGACTGGACGCCTCAAACAGTAACCACCTACATAGACGGTCAACAGGTCTGGACCATGCGTATTCAGCAGGATCAGTGCGCCAGTTGCAGCGAGTTTCATCTGCCGCATTTTGTCATTTTAAACGTTGCCGTGGGTGGTAATTATACGGGACGGTTAAATCCTGAGCAGATCACAGCAGTCACACCGGCCCGGATGCTGGTGGATTACGTTCGAATTTATGACAACGGTTTTACCCAACTGGGTGGTTCTTCAATACCTGAAGAACCGGTCCCCGGCCAGGCGTTTTCGGGTTCCTGGTTCAACCAGGACCAGGATGGTCATGGCTTTTCAATGGCGTTTGGTGAATTGGCCAATGGCGATCCTGTCGCCGTGGTTTATTGGTACACCTATGACGATAAAGGCAATCCTATATTTTTACTCGGATCCGGTAACCTGGATGGTTCACGCCTGGAAATTGAATTGGAGTCGCCCACCGGTATGAGATATGGTGAATTTAATTCGGTGCCTTATCCACGCGAAACGGGTGGCACTGCAGTCTTTGAATTTTCAGACACTCAAAACGCCACGTTCAGTTACACGCCATCTGAGTTTTCGGTTTCAACATGGGGTCACTCGCCGATTGCGTCGCTGCCGCTCACGCGTCTTTTCACGATACCGGTCACCGAGTCCTCCGTCACCACGCAATAGCCGGCCGGCTCAGGTTATTGAATCCGGTACCGGCTGTCCGGGCAATCGGACAGGCAAAAAAAACCCGCTACATGAGCGGGTTTTTTTAATACTTGCTTCAGATCTTTTATTTGATCTTGGCTTCTTTGTACATCACATGCTTGCGAACCACGGGATCGTACTTTTTCATCTCCATTTTTCCGGGAGTATTTTTCTTGTTCTTGTCCGTGGTATAGAAGTGCCCCGTGCCTTCGGAAGATACCAGGCGGATTTTATCTCTTGCTGATTTAGCCATGAGTTATGCTCCTCAGAATTTTTCGCCGCGCGAACGCAGGTCTTTCAATACGGAATCGATACCTTTCTTATCGATGATACGCAGTCCCTTTGAGGAAACACGTAAACGAACCCAACGGTTTTCACTCTCCACCCAAAAACGGTGATTGTGAATATTGGGCAAAAAGCGACGCCTGGTCTTGACATTGGAATGCGCCACATTATTTCCGGTAAGGGGTCGTTTACCGGTTACCTGACAAACTCTGGACATTAGATTATTCCGTTTCCGTGCTTTCAAAAATGAGCCGCACTTTATACCGCACTATGGGCATTTATGCAATAAAATTCATTCAATAATTGTTTAAATCAAGCGGTTCGCTGATATTGGGCTCATATTGTCACAACATTCCCCTCGAAGCCATTGAAACCGGCGGACCGTCACCAACAACAAAATGGTCCAACAAGCGAATTTCCAGCAATAGCAATGCGTCTTTCAATCGACGTGTTATTGCCTGGTCGGCCAGGCTGGGCTCACTGACCCCGGAGGGGTGATTATGAGCCACGATAACGGCGGCTGCACCCAGGCGCAGCGCCCTTTCCGCAACCACCCTGGGGTAGACACAGGCGCCGTCTATCGAGCCCTGGAAAAGATCCTCGGTCGCGATAACGCGATGCCGGGTGTCCAGAAACAGGCAGGTGAAAATCTCGCGGTTGCGATCGCGTAACACGGTTTGCAGGTATTCCATGGTCTGCGCCGGGCTGGTCAAGGAGACGCCACGTTGAAGCGACTGCTTTAATTGCCGGCGAACAAATTCCCGTGCCAGTCGAATCTGCCAGGCAACGGGGTCACCCAGCCCGGGGCGTTCAGGTGTGTTTAACCGGCTCGCAATCGTCAGGCCACGCAGGCCACCAAAACATTGCAGCAGGTTTTCGCAGGCCTCTATATGCGTGCTCTTGACGCATTCGGGGTAAAGCAGGTGGCAGAGCAGCTCAGCATCCGAAAGGGAAGCCGCGGGCATTTGCCTTGTCAGGAGGTGGTTGGGGTTGTTTTCTTTGAGAGTGGATGTTTTCATAATCGATCATGTCTTTTGTCAGGTCACCATACTGAAACAGTCAAAATACAAGTGAAAGCGGCAACTCTGACAAGGCGTGTAGGAAGTTGCCGCTTATCAGACGCGGTGCAGACTACAAGGCGAAGGCTTGGTATGATTATGACTGCTGCAATACAAAAGGGATTTCAATTGGGAAAGTCAGTAAAAAGAACGGTACAACTAAAGATTATCGATCCCAGGTTAGGCCGGGAGATTCCATTACCCGAGCATGCCACAGATGGTTCTGCCGGAATGGATCTTCGAGCCTGTGTTGACGGTAGCACCATCGTCAATCCAGGTGAAACCCTGTTGATACCAACAGGGTTTGCCATGCATATTGAAGATCCGGGTATGGCCGCCGTATTGTTGCCACGCTCCGGTCTGGGTCATAAACATGGGTTGGTGCTGGGAAACCTGGTGGGTTTGATTGACAGTGATTACCAGGGGCAGGTATATGTCTCCTGCTGGAATCGTTCAGACAAAGCTTTTCAAATCGAAGCGGGCATGCGGATAGCACAGCTGGTTTTTGTTCCTGTCATCATGGCTGATTTCGAAGTTGTTGAATCATTTGAGGCCAGCGATCGTGGTGCGGGCGGGTTTGGGCATACGGGACGTCAATGAAATTCAAAAAAGCAGTCAAAAAGAAAGTCGACAAAAAGCAATCTGACAAGAAGGATTCAGGAATCAACCTGAAATTGAACGGGTTGATGTCACTCAGGTTCCTGCTCCTCGAGCGGTTAAACCCCTGGATCGTGATGGCTGTGGGTGCTGTTTTGTTGGCGATATTGGCCGTTTTGCTTTTTGCCGGCGGCGCCAGCCGACAGGGCAATGAATCGGTTTTCAAACGCGCTCAACATTCCATGAGCCAGGTCGGCGAGGTGGTTCAGACCATTCGCCGGGTGTTGGAGGATCAACAGGTCCAGGAACTGGCAATCATGGCAGTCAATGACGCGGGGAAACTGGAAAACCTCGAGCAATATGTCAGGGGGCGTATACCGGATTTGATCGATGTGGTGGTTTTCGGCCCTGATCTGGGCCCTTTGCGCGGTGAAGACATGGGGCCAAATGGTTATGCCGTTCTTGATGTTCTATGGTCAGCAGCCGAAACCGGGCTGGCGCCGGCACAAATCCACAGTCGTGATGAGACCCGCTATATGACCCTGGCGGTCAGGCTGGGAGAGGAGGTATCCCCGGCCGGATATTTGATGGTTAAAGTTAAGCCGGATGGGCTGCTGTCAGCATTTGCTGAATCCATGTCGTCTGCCGGGATGTTTGCGCTGGAACAGGTAAATGGGCGCTTCGCGTCTTTTCCGCTTAGCCCTCTCAGCAAACCGCCGAGCGAATCCGAGCGCATGGATTGGATTCGTATTCCGGCCTCGATGTTTCGGATTGGATTGAAGCAGGGTGTTGGCGCCAGTCACTCGATGGGCATCCTGAGACCGATATTTCTCGTTGCCGGACTTTTTTTCTTTGTGCTTGGGGTCATGCTGAAATTGCGACCCAGTCCACCAGTGGAGGAGCTGACCGAGGATTTGGAATTGCTCGAACCCTCCTCTGCTCCTGATGAAACGGAAGCCGAAGTCGAAGTCATAGAGCTTGAACCCGTGCAGGAACCCGAAGCGGTGATCGGCAGGGCCGGTGTTAAATTGGAGGACATCGGTTTCAGCCTGGAGAAAAAAAGCATGCTTAGAAGAAAAACACAGCCGGCGGTAGAGTTGGTCCCAAGCATTTTCAGGGCTTACGACATTCGTGGAATCGTGGATGTGACCCTGGACGCGGATATTGCCAGGAAAGTAGGCCAGGTAATAGGTAGCCTGGCGATTGAGCAAGATGCCATGCCCGTGGTGGTTGCCAGGGATGGTCGTGATTCCGGGCCGGATTTGGTCAAAGGCATGATCGAGGGTATTGCCTCAACCGGTTGTGACGTGATTGATATCGGAGCCGCCCCCACTGGCGTCCTGTACTATGCGGCCTACGAGTTGAGCAGTGGCAGCGGTGTCATGATTACCGGCAGTCATAACCCGCCTGAGTACAATGGTATCAAGATGCTGATCGGTGGAATCACGCTGGCAGGTGACCAGATCACCGGCATGTATGATCGTATCAAGAGTGGCAACGTGCTTGCCGGCCAGGGCAAAATCGGTCGTAAGAGCATGTTGAAACGTTATCGCAAGCGTATTTCCGACGACATCCAGTTACACCGGCCACTGAAGGTCGTCGCTGATTGCGGCAACGGTATTGGCGGGGTGGTTGCCGCTGATGTGCTGCGGGACATCGGCGCCGATGTATTTCCGCTGTTTGACGAGGTGGATGGCACCTTCCCCAATCATCATCCCGATCCCAGTGAACCCAAGAACCTCAAAGACCTGATCGAGGCGGTCAAATTGATGGAAGCCGACATTGGCGTGGCCTTTGACGGTGATGCTGACCGTTTGGGTGTTGTCACCGCCAGGGGCGAAATCATCTATTCCGACCGGCTGATGATGCTGTTTGTGAAAGATGTGCTCAAAAGGGTTCCGGGCTCCACTATCATCTACGATGTCAAATGTACCGGTCATCTGTCCGAGGTGATTGTCAATGCTGGCGGCGTGCCGATGATGTACAAGACAGGTCATTCGCTGATCAAGAATAAGATGAAAGAGGTCGATTGTCCGTTTGCCGGCGAGATGAGCGGTCACTTCTTCTTTAAAGATCGTTGGTATGGTTTCGACTGTGGTATTTATTCAGCCGCGAGATTGCTGGAAATACTGGCGGCTGATGAGCGTTATATCACCGACATTCTCAACGACCTGCCAAACTCGGTCAGCACGCCTGAGTTGAAGGTCCACATGAAAGAAGGTGAAAACCACCCGTTTGTAGAACAAATGCAACAAAGGGCGAGTTTCCCGGGCGCCGTTATCAACACCATTGACGGTGTTCGTGCTGATTTTGAAGATGGCTGGGGACTGGTGCGTGCTTCGAATACCACCCCGATACTGGTTTTACGTTTCGATGCAGACAATGAATTTGCCCTGAAGCGCATACAGGAAGTTTTCAGGGAACAGATGCTGGCGATAAATCCGGATTTGGATCTGCCGTACTGAGGCGTTTTCAATGAGGCGGCTATGTCATTTTTCTTCGACGGTCATGCTGGCACTGGCAGCTTCAACGGTATCAGCACAATTTGACGACGAAGAACTGCAACTCGTGCCTTTACCCACAGAGTTGCGTTTGGCCGGCATGGCCAGGGTAGTGACGCACATAGAGCGATCCGACGATTGCATTGCCCCGGTCCTGGTGACCAAAATTGATGGTGAAAGCGCCGCGGTTTCAGCAAAAAGCTTTCTGATCGAACCGGGTACTCACAGCCTCAATGGCAAAGCCCTGTTGAACCTTGGCAGTTGCCCGATAACTGACCGTTATTTTCGGATGAACATGGCGAAGGACCTGGAAGTCAACTTCGAACTAGGCTTTACCTACTATATTGGCTATTACCACAAGCCGGAAAACCCGGATGAGTGGCAACTGGTGGTCTGGAATATAGAGACAAACCCCTAGGAGCCTGTTGCAGGCCTCAAGCCTTCCAAAACACGTTTTCGATTCAGATCACCATCGAAGTTACCTGATCATAAATCTCGCACAATTCGCCGGCTTAATCAGACAGTCATCGAAGTCGCGCACAACCAAACCTCGCACAATTCGTCGGGGGCAGGGTATGTCTCCAGAGACCGTCACAAACAGGACGTTTGTGGACGAGACCCCAGGGAGGGGTTTACGTCGTGTCTCTGGAGACATACCCTGCCGCCGGCGAATCCACACTGAGGCTGAACACGTTTTTTTCAACTCTTATCAAGCATCAGTGGGGTAAGTTGATTTTCCATAACGAGGAGCATTGGATTCTTTGCGGATTCGCCGGCGG
>JBFFWN010000134.1:0-9553 GCA_041570235.1 Lysobacterales bacterium
AGGCCCTGTTAGTGTGTCCTGAATGTGGTCACGAATGGGTGGCAGGTTCCATCGAAGACGCGACGGTGCGGGAAGCCACGGTGAAAGATGCCAATGGCACGGTGCTGAGCGATGGCGATACGGTTACCGTGATAAAGGATCTGAAAGTCAAGGGTTCCTCGTCCGTGGTAAAGGTCGGAACCAGGGTTAAAAATATCCGCCTGGTGGACGGTGATCATAATATTGATTGCAAAATCGCCGGCATCGGTGCCATGCAACTCAAATCAGAGTTCGTAAAAAAGGCATGAAACAGTGGCGTGAGGAAAAAAGTCTCAATTGAACATCGCTTTAAGTCAGCACCTCGGGGAAACGTGGGTACTAAATAGTCTTGTACGGTCACTCCTTGGCTTATTCAGCGCCTTGATCGACGGCCGATCAACTACACACACACCGCATTCAGTCCCCAACCGGTGTAAACTGCACAACCTGTGTAAATTCAGACCGGTTTAGGTCGTAATTTAATGAACGATACGCCATCTTTAGCCACCGTCACTGTTGAAAACCTGTATCGCATCTTCACGGTTGCGGAAGCACCCGAGTCGACGCTGGGAAAAGTCGACCAGGAGATATCACAGAACCTTGCCGGGTTTTTGCGTGAACATATCGTCGCGCGGGAAAAAGACCTGGACGAGATCGAGAGAGATTTTTCCAGCGCAGATATTCCTGACCAACCAAGCTTTGTTTCCAGCTACACCGACTCGCTTCTCAAAACGCTGGTCGCCCAGTCAGTGCACACGGCCGCACCCGGTTTTGTAGGGCATATGACCTCGGCTCTGCCATATTTCATGCTGCCCCTGTCCCGCATCATGATAGCGCTTAACCAGAACCTGGTAAAAATTGAAACCTCCAAGGCTTTTACACCGCTGGAGCGCCAGGTGCTGGCCATGTTGCACAACCTGGTCTATCAGCGTGAGCCGGGTTTTTATGCAACCACGATGCACGACCCGAATCTCGCACTGGGTGTGTTTTGTTCGGGTGGTACTGTTTCCAACATAACCGCCCTGTGGGCTGCACGAAATGCCCTGTTCCCGGCCAATGGTGATTTTGGCGGCATTCAGGCCGAAGGCTTATCCCGTTCACTGGAACACGCCGGTTATAACGGACTGGCAGTTCTGGTTTCCAGACGCGGTCACTATTCACTGGCGAAAGCCGCTGATGTACTGGGGTTCGGCGGCCGGAACCTGGTTGCCATCGACACGGATGAAGACAACCGTATCGATATCGGGAAATTGCGCAGCGCCTGTGAACAACTACGCGACAGAAACATCAAAATCATGGCGATCGTCGGCATCGCCGGCACCACCGAGACCGGCAGCATTGATCCATTGGACCGGTTGGCGGATGTTGCCGCTGAGTACGGTTGCCATTTCCACGTAGATGCCGCCTGGGGTGGACCGGTGCTTTTTTCGGAAACCCACGGCTCCTTGTTGAAAGGTATTGAAAGAGCTGATTCGGTCACCATTGACGCCCATAAGCAGTTGTACGTCCCCATGGGTGCGGGCATGGTGGTGTTTCGCGACCCTACCCTGTTAAGCAGTATTGAGCATCATGCGCAGTATATCCTGCGGGAAGGCTCGAAAGACCTTGGCAGCCATACCCTCGAAGGATCGAGACCGGGCATGGCCATGCTCGTGCATGCCGGCTTCAACATCATTGGCCGAAAAGGCTACGAGATGTTAATCGATCGCAACATCAAGCTTGCCGGAGAGTTTGCGCGCCTGATCGAGGAGTCAGATGATTTCGAATTGGTGGTCAGGCCCGAACTGAACATTCTTGCCTATCGCTACCTGCCTGGGAAAATACGGCAGCAATTACTGGCCGCCGGCCCCACTGACCGCGCCAGGATCAACGCCGCCATTGATGCACTTACCCAGCAGATGCAAAAAGATCAGCGTGCGGCAGGTCTTTCATTTGTTTCCCGAACCCGTATCACCCCGCGTCTCTACCGGGGTGATACCATCACTGTATTGAGAGCAGTCCTGGCCAATCCATTGACCACCATCGGCACTCTTGAGGCCATGCTGGAGGAGCAGCGCCAGTTGGTGCAGACACCCTACCTGGCACCATTATTTGATGAGCTTCAACGATTGTCTAACGAAAGTGCTCTTCCCCCGATCCAGTAATTGGCCTCTATTTTGGCCAGGGAGTGTTAAATTAGCTGGGACGGCAGCGTATCCGGCCCCTTTCGACGCGGAGTGAGGTTTGAACAACATCAGTAAGCATCGGTTTACGATCCAGGATTTCAAATTCCTTTGCGGTGAAATACTGGATGTGGAAATCGGTTACGAAACCTACGGCACATTGAACGAACCGGGCGATAACGCGATCCTGGTTTGTCATTACTGGACGGGGACATCACATGCTGCGGGCAAATATGAACCCACGGACTCCATGCCCGGTTGGTGGGATGCCCTGATTGGTCCGGGGAAAGCCATTGATACCGACCAAAACTTTGTGATCTGCACGGATATGTTGTCCAACGTCCAGGCCAATGACCCCATGGTTTTCAGTACGGGACCCGCCAGTACTGATCCCGGAACCGGCAAACCCTATGGCAGCCGCTTTCCACGCCTCACTTTTCGTGATTCCGTGCGGGCCCAGCGGACGCTGATGGAACACCTGGGTGTCAGGCATTTGAAGGCGGTGGGCGGGCCATCCGCCGGCGGAATGCAAGCGCTGGAATGGTCAGTGAGCTATCCGGATTTTATGGACAAGGTATTTGCCGTGAACAGCTTTGGACGTTCCAGCCCCTTTTTCACCATGGGTATTTTCCGCATTTGCAGCGCACTCATCCAGGCGGACCCTCATTGGAAAAATGGCGATTACTACGACGGACCCGGTCCACAAACGGGTTTTCGTCAGGCTCTGAGCCTGATCACCCTGCTGGCGCAAACGCCCACGCGCGTCAATAGCGTTGCCAGGGGCAGCGAGATCGGCTGGCAGGCGCTTGATGAGATAACCCAGCTCAAAAATCCAGGTGAGCTTTACCCCTATGAGCAGGACTTTAAGTCATTCATCGACGACCGTGCCAAATTTGCCGACGCAAACGCTTTTCTGGCCATAGGCAGGGCCGCGACCTTGCATGATGTAGGTCTTGGCAGGGGCGGTTTCGAAAAAGCATTAGCCACCGTTCAGGCGGAAGTATTGATGATTCCCAATAAGCAGGATATTTATTTTCCTGTCATCGATAGCCGGGATGTCGTCGATGCGATCAATACGGGGAATGGGAGTGCCGAACTCTACCCTGTCGACAGTGGATGGGGACATTTCGCCTGTCTGTTTGATACCGAAATGTTTGCTCAGCGATTACACCAATTTCTATACCGGTGAAGTACATCGAGAACTGCCCGGTAAATACAGTAGCAATTCAATACAAACACTTTTCACAACAGGTTTTCCCATAAACTCGTTCAAAACGCTGCTATGGGCTACAGCCAAAGCCCAAGGGTTGGTTCTGGACAGTAAGACGCCATTTCTGGTCAGGTGCGCACAACGTTTTGAATAGATGCTTTCAGGCTCGGGTTTTGTGCTAAGTGTTGAAATCTGATGTCTTTTTACTATACTTATAAATACGGTACCAACCGCTATTTCATCGCCAGATTATTCATATAAGTCTGCAAATAAGAACTCAATAACCTCCCGACCCGATAGCGGTCCAGCCGCGTTTCTGCTCGTTATCAAATGGTCATTTGATGGAGGTCTATTATGAAATTATTTCAATTCCTGATGGTAGCTTTGCTGCTTACATTACTCAGCTTAACCTGGCCGATTGACGGAACGGTAACCGCTCAACAGGTTGCAGGCGAGATGGAGGAAGTAGTGGTGATCGAAGCGCCAATCGTGCGCAAGTGGACTGAGCGAGGCAGGTACGGCGGTAAAGTTGAAGTCATCGAGCTAAGACGGCGGGTGAGCTATGCTGATCTGGATCTTGCCAAGCATGCGGATGTAACCACGCTTGAAACACGCATCGAAGACACTGCCAAAGAATCCTGTAAAACACTCTCTGGCATGTTCCCTCTGGACCCCATGGACAAGACAGAGCTTCGCAGTTGCACCAAAAAGGCAGTTAACGGCACCAAGGAACAGGTTAAAGCGGCTATAAAAGCTGCACAATAAGAAACGCCTGCCAGTATTACTGGCCAGTGAGTGGTGCGACTGTGCACCACTCACTTGGGCGCGACCATCGTCAGTGAGATATTTGCCGTAAGCATTCCATCTTTGAATGAGTATGGCCCGGTCATATTGGCGCTGATGTTGTTTGCTGCCTATTGATAGCGCAGCAATAATGAGTTTAACTCTGGCCTTTGATATTCTTCGCATTGCTACGCTGATTTGGGATCGCCCTGATGAAATTCGGAATAGACCAACTGCTGGAAAACCCTGAACTGCGCCAACCGTTAACAGGCCGCCGGGTTGCACTTCTGGCCCATCCTGCGTCCCTGACCAAAGACCTGCAACACTCCATCGATGCGCTGGCCGCACAGGATAATATCAACCTGGTCGCGGCGTTCGGGCCACAACATGGCTTGCGGGGTGATAAACAGGACAACATGATTGAGTCCGACGACTTTCTGGACCCGGTTCACGGCATACCGGTCTTCAGCCTGTATGGTGACGTGCGCCGTCCCACCACCAGGATGATGGAATGTTTCGACGTATTGCTGGTCGACCTGCAGGATCTTGGCTGCCGCATTTACACGTTCATCACCACCCTCAGATACATGCTCGAAGCGGCTGAGAGGTTTAACAAACAGCTTATTGTTCTGGACAGGCCCAACCCCGCAGGGCGCCCCGTGGAAGGCACGATACTGCGACCCGGTTTTGAAAGTTTTGTGGGCGCCGGCCCGATGCCCATGCGGCACGGCCTGACCATCGGTGAAATGGGTCACTGGTTCATCAAAACCCTGAACCTGGATGTTGACTACCAGGTGATCGGCATGGATGGTTGGCAACCCGAAACGGCGCCCGGCTATGGCTGGCCGTTGAATGAGCGTGACTGGGTCAACCCCAGCCCCAATGCACCGAACCTGTGGATGGCGCGATGCTACGCCGGAACCGTGATGCTGGAGGGCACGACACTTTCCGAGGGCCGCGGCACCACCCGCCCGCTCGAGCTATTTGGTGCTCCGGACATTGATACACGTAAACTGCTTGGTGCGATGGAGCAAATCGCACCTCAATGGATGCAAGGCTGTCGCCTGCGCGAATGCTGGTTTGAGCCAACCTTCCATAAACATACCGGTCAACTGTGTGCGGGCATACAGATTCACGTGGAGGGCCCGGCGTATGATCACCGGGCATTCCGCCCCTGGCGCCTGGTGGCACTGGCTTTTAAAGCGTTACGCCATATCAGCCCCGGTTACCAGTTGTGGCGTGATTTTACCTATGAGTACGAAAAGGACCAGCTGGCGATCGACCTGATCAATGGCAGCGACCTGTTGCGCTTGTGGGTGGATGACAACAACGCAACACCGGCGGACCTGGAGGCCCTCGCGATAAAAGATGAGCAGCGATGGAGTGACGAGGTTCAGAGTTTGATTGCAGGGCCCGTGTAAAGCGCCGGAATGAGCGAGTCGGCTGTTTGTTAAAAACCCGGTCTGGCCGTATTGTTTTTCTGATAAGGAGAGTTTCATGCGTTGCTTACTTTTTTCCCTTCTGGGCTATATTGTACTGGCCGGCTGCTCACCGCAGAAATCCGTCACGGCCGAGCCGGTCGCCAGAACACCCGCGATTGCCGATACCGCTCCATTCCGTGTTGCGGTCGGCCAGTTCATGCACGAGACCTGTACATTTTGCCCGGGCGGGGATACCACCATCGAGGACTGGACCCGGTTGGGGCCTCCGGAAAAGGATCAGGAGCTGCTCTCTTCTGGTGGATTCATCGGCGGGTTTGTCTCTGCTGCCGGCGATTTTCACGACGTGGAACTTATCGGACTCACCTCACCGGGTGAGGTATTTGGCGGATCGTCGCGGAGCTGGAATACGAGGGGCGCTTTCGATCACTTTATGGGCCTGATGCTGGATGACCTGAAGGCCGCCATGCCCGTTGACGGTGTCTATCTTTCCCTTCACGGCGCCATGGCGGTGAGGGATGTCCCCAGGCCGGAGGCGGAGATCGCACGCCGGGTGCGCGAAGTGGTCGGTCCCGATGTACCGATCGCTGCCACCTTCGACCTGCATGGCAATGAGGACCGGGCTTTCCTTGAACAGGCGAATTTTTCCTTTGTGACCAAGCGTTACCCGCATTATGACGCCCGCATCCAGGGCGAGCGCGCTGCCCGCGCCCTGGTTCGCACCATGCGTGGGCAATACGTACCGACAACCGCCACCCGCAAGCCCGGCATTATCACGGCCACGGTGCTGCAGTGGACCGGGCAGTCACCCTCAATGGATATCATGGAACGCGCGCGCCGTTGGGAAGCCCGGCAAAAGGACACTTACGTCAGTGTTTTCTATGGCTATCCCTGGTCCGACGTTCCGGATGTTGGCGCAACGGTGCAGGTCATGACCAACAACGACCAGGCCCTCGCGGATCGAATTGCCGACGACATGAACGAATTCATCTGGCGGGTTCGAGAGGAGTTTGCCGCTGGCGGGTACCCGGTTCCGAAGGACGCTGCAGACATTGTGGCCGATGCCATAGCTGCGGGTGAAATACCGGTAGCCGTGGGTGATCATTCGGACCGGCCCGGAGACGCCACGCACATATTGAAAGCCTTCGAGGCCAAGGGCATCAACCGGGTGATGTATGGCACCATCACCTCGCCCGCTGCACTTGAAGCATTGCAGGATTCCGGCGCCAGTGTCGGCGACCCGTTCGACATGGACATCGGGGGATTTACGCCGTCTGGCGGAACACCGGTGCGCATTAAGGGAGCCCTGTCATACCTGGGCAAGGGCCTCGGTTACCCGTTTATCGCGGCGGTGGATTTCGGCAACGGAAACACCGTTATCCTTACACCTGCCTACTGCCAGGTTCGCACTCCTGAGCGCCTGGCCCTGGGCGGCCTGGACCCGGCCAGCTATGACGTATTTGTGGTCAAGTCACGCGTGCATTTTCGCAGGGGGTTCCACGAGACCGGTTTTGCCCGAAAGATCGTCATCGTAGAGGCGCCGGAACCGTTTGTGGGCACAACATTTCTTGATGCACTGCCATATGAAAACGTGGATCTCTCGGTGTTGTACCCTTTTGGCACCCCCCAGGACAGGTAGTTTTACGGCCAGTCTGTCGGATTTTCACTTACCTGGCGAAGGCCCGACAGACGCCTAGAGACGATTATGACTGTCCACACCCATGTGCAACATGTTTTCAGCAATTTGGGTTTTTAACCAGTCCTCAAACAATTGGGCGCGAAGCGACTGGTGCTTTGCATGGTTGCTCAAAAGGTAATAACTGTGTGCTTCCGGTACGGATTTTTTCAGTAATTTTACCAACCTGCCCTGGCGGAGGTCCTCCTGCACCTCAAACGGATTGCACAATGCAACCCCATAACCCAGGCGCGCGGCGGTCAGGGACAGGTTGGTGCTGTAAAAATACATTTGGGTAGCATTTACAGGTTCAGGTTCATTCATTGCCGCGAACCAGTTAGACCAGCTGTTTTGACTATCATGGAGCAAGGTCAATCTGCCAATTTGACGGGGCCGCGTGACCGGCGGTAAGCCATGCAGAATTGTCGGGCTGCACACCGGGTGAACCGGTGGTGATATCAGCTCCTCGAGCCGGCGGCCTCCGGCATCTGGCTTTCCATAGCAAATGGCAATTTCCACCTCGCGGGGAATATCTTTTTGCCTTGGCTTAACCTCTACAACATTGATATCAATTTGCGGATAAAGGAGCTGAAACTCCCCGATATACTTAATGGCCCAGCTTGCACCGGTCGATTCGGTACAGCCAATCACCAGGTTGCCGCTAAGGGTGTCGGTGTCCAGACGCAAGGTTCCATCGACGATCCGGTCAAAACCATCACGAACGGCGTTAAGCAACCTTTCGCCTTCCGAGGTCAGCTTCAAGCGGTTATTTGCCCGAATGAAAAGCTTTACGTTGAGCTGCTGCTCAAGCGCCCGGACCTGGTGACTGATCGCACCATGTGTGACACCAAGGTCTTCACCTGCACGGCCCATATGTAAGTGGCGCCCTGCACTTTCAAAAGCGCGTAAAGCGGATAAAGGGAGTGTGCGTCGGTTTAGTATCATCAATGTACCTGTGAATGTTTTTCACAGAATATATAAAAACATATCAATTTATAAGAAAAATATTGATTCTTGAACTATCTATCGAAACTTGGCCCCGCCAGTTACGACATGACTGCCAGCGGTGAGAAAAATTATTTTGCCGGGGTGAAAAAGCGAAACAGGCGCGCTGGGTTCACGGTACTGTTCGTTGGTGCAGTTACCTACGCTCTGGTTTAAAGAAAAGCGCAGGCTGCCTGGACGCTTGACGCTGATGGCATCGTTAAACCCCCGTCATTCAACCGTCATTCAATATATATAGGGGCCACCTTTTTCGAGAGCACGCCCATAAGCCGGCAAATCCCGGGTCCGCTGCTTGAACGCGGCCAGTGCCGGGTAACCCTCAGAAAGATCAAGGCGAGCGGCGGCGGCCTCAATGGGGAAACTCATGAGGATATCGGCACCCGTCATTTCATCACCGCAAAACCACGTCGACTTCTGCAACGTGTTTTCAAGGTAATCCAGGTTGAGCTTGACGTTGGGCCCCGAATAAGCCGCCCTGGTCTTGGCTGCGATTTGCCTGGCGATCGGTTTAATGAAAAATGGCATCGGTGAAGTCTCGATGCGGTTCAGGATCAGGGAAATGATCATCAGCGGCATGAACGTTCCCTCTCCATAATGCATCCAGTACCGGTACTGCAGATGCTCGGGCGTACCAGGCACAGGCATCAAACGGCCATTGCCGTATTTCTCGATGAGGTACTCGACGATCAGCCCGGACTCGGCAACCGTCACACCATCATCGGTAATCACCGGTGACTTCCCCAACGGATGCACATCGAATAACTCGGGCGGCGCCAGGTTGCTTGTCTTGTCCCGTTCGTAACGCTTTATGTCGTAATCCACACCAAGTTCCTCCAATAACCAGAGAATCCGTTGTGAACGTGAGTTTTCCAGGTGATGCACAAGCAACATATGTTTTGTCCTTTCCGTGATAGCTTTTTCTGATCTGACGGTCGGCCCCAACGGAGCTGTTCCGGTTGATTATAGCTGTAGTTGGTCTTCAGCAGGACCCTTTGCGTATGTGACCATGCAAATTAACGGCCCAGGCCTTTAGCGCACGGGTACTTTAATGCGTTGCCGCGAAGCAAACATCGTGAGGAGTTCCGGGGTTGGTTCATATGTCCGGCGTCTGGGTCAGTATTTCATGATCCAAATATCTGTGAGATATTTTCACAGCTTATGTAAAAATATATCGATTTATACCAGGCATGTTTATTCTTAGACTGACTCCAATATCAGGCACATCAGAGGGCATACCAGTGAGCATCTTACTTAACGACAA
>JBFFWN010000135.1:0-9532 GCA_041570235.1 Lysobacterales bacterium
CCACGGGTAAATATGATTTCTTTTTCGGTGGGCGCATTGATAAACCGGGCGGTTTTCAGACGCGCCTGCTCATAATCTGCCGTGGCCTCCTGGCTGAGCGTGTGTACACCGCGGTGAATATTGGCATTGTGATTGCGGTAAAAGCGGTCCACTGCATCCAGAACGGCCGTGGGGCGCTGTGCCGATGCCGCCGTATCAAAGTAGACCAGCGGTTTGCCGTGCACCGTTCGCTGCAAAATGGGGAAATCCGCGCGGACTTTAGCAATGTCCATTGTCGTTGCGGCGGGACTTTTCACCGGTGGCTTCATATCTTTAACCGGCATGCGGCATGACATCCATCATGCGGTCTGCAATGATTTCACGGAGAACCGGGTCTGACAGCTTGTCGCTGACCGAGCGGCAAAACGCTGTGGTCAGCATCTGCCGCGCCTCTGTCTCGCTCAAACCACGGGTTTGCAGGTAGAACACCGCCTGTTCGTCCAGTTGGCCAACCGTCGCACCGTGACTTGCAACAACCTCATCGGCATATATTTCGAGTTCGGGCTTGGTATTCACCACGGCTCGCGCGGATAGCAGGATATTGCCATTCGACTGCCTTGCCTCGGTTCCATCTGCGCCGGGGTGAACGCATACGGCCGTATTGAATACAGCCCGGCCTTCACCACCCGCCACGCCGCGGAAATACTGTTTGCTGAGTCCGCCCGGAGCCTTGTGATCAACCCTTGCGTGATTGTCTACATGACGTTGCCCATCGAGTAAATAGGCACCGTTGAGGTCGGCAATGGCGCCCGGGCCAAGCAGGTCCGAATGCAGATCATGCCGCACCAGGCCGCCGCCGAGGTCAAAACCGATATATGTGTATTCACTTTCGGCATGTTGCGCAACTTCTGTACGGGTAATAAGGGCTGCGTTTTCGTCCTCATTCTGAAACCGGATATGCGTCAGGCTGGCACCCTCACTGAGGCTCACCTGGAAAACAATATTGCTTGAGTTTGCATTGCCGGCGAGGCTTTCAAACTGCTCCAGCAGCTCCAGCTTTGCGCCCTGCTCAACAATCACACAGATGCGGGAATTGAACAGCAAAGGGTTTTCGCAGGCGCGGGTTGCCCAATTAATACAAAACCTCCCGGCATCCACGCCGCTGGCCACGTGAATCAGCAAGCCATCACCCAGCATGGCTGAATTCAGGGCGCTGAACCCATCGCTGGATGCTTTTTTGGAACGTGACATATCCAATGAGCCGAGCAGTTCCTTCAAACCGGGCACGTTACGCCTCAGGGCGTCGGCCATAGGCAAAAGGGTCATGCCAGCCGGCAGTTCACCGATTTGCCCCAGGAATTGCCCATCAAGCATGTTGACGGTCAGATCAAACTCCACGAGCGGTGTTGAGTTTGACAGTCCGCTTACCGGCGATTCAATTTGCGTTGCCAACTGCACACCGGACTTATCCAGCATACGCAGACCCGTGTACTTCCAGGCCTCATCTTTGCGGTTGGGCAGCCCGTATGTCCGGAATTGCTCTGCCGCACTGCTACGCAGATTTTCGAGCCAGGCGGGACCGGTTCCGATACCCGGAGGTATTTTTTCAGCCCATTGTGTCGATAGCTCGCTCATTGGCTTGCGGTCCGCCCCGCGGTTTCCGCATCGAGGCTCGCTATTCCGCCATCCTCCAGCCAGGCATAACCCTGCTCTTCCAGTTTGAGCGCCAGGTCGGCGCCGCCGGTCGCGACCAGTTTACCATCGGCCAGCACATGCACCTTGTCAGGAACAATGTAATCCAGCAGGCGCTGGTAGTGGGTTACGACGATCATGCCCCGATCGGGTGAACGCAGGCGGTTGACGCCTTCTGCAACCGTTTTCAGTGCATCAATATCAAGACCGGAGTCGGTTTCATCAAGTACCGCAAGCATGGGCTCAAGCACGGCCATCTGGAAAATTTCGTTGCGCTTTTTCTCGCCACCGGAAAAGCCTTCATTGACAGCGCGGTGCAGCAATTCATCACCGATATGCAGAACCTTGAGCTTTTCACGCACCAGGCGCAAAAATCCGACGGAATCCAGCTCGGGCTCACCACGGTATTTACGCTGCGCATTAAGTGCGGCCCGCAGGAAATAGGTATTGTTGACGCCGGGTATTTCAACCGGGTATTGAAATGCCAGGAAAACACCCTCGCAGGCGCGTTCGTCCGGTTCCAGTTCGAGCAGGTTTTTGCCGTTGAAAATCACCTCGCCTGCAGTGACCTCGTAACCCTCGCGGCCAGCAAGCACATAGCCCAGCGTGCTTTTACCTGCGCCATTCGGGCCCATGATGGCGTGAATTTCGCCAGCATTGATTTCAAGGTTCAGCCCCTTGAGGATTTCTTTGCCTGCGACAGTCGCGTGCAGGTTGTTGATCTTTAACATGGTTGACATACTCTTAATGTTTGAATGTGTTTGGTTTGAATTTGCAATCGCTTAACCATCGGTCAGCCCACCGCACCCTCCAGGCTGACTTCCAACAGGGCCTTGGCCTCAACGGCAAATTCCATCGGCAGTTCCCTGAAAACCTGTTTGCAAAAGCCGTCGACGATCATGGAGACGGCATCCTCTTCGGAGATACCACGCTGCAGACAGTAAAACAGTTGATCCTCACCGATTCTCGAAGTGGTGGCCTCGTGCTCCACCTTGGCGCTGGGGTGGCGTACCTCGATATAGGGGAAGGTGTGCGCACCGCAGTTCTTGCCGATCAGCATCGAGTCACACTGGGTGTAGTTGCGGGCGTTCTCGGCACGTGGCGTGACCCTGACAAGACCACGGTAGGCATTCTGACCATACATGGCTGAAATGCCCTTCGAGATAATCTTGCTGCGGGTGTTCTTGCCCATATGGATCATCTTGGTGCCGGTATCGGCCTGCTGGTAATTACTGGTCAGCGCGACGGAATAGAACTCACCCACGGAATCATCACCGCGCAGGATACAGCTCGGGTATTTCCACGTGATTGCAGAACCGGTTTCCACCTGCGTCCATGAAACCCTGGAGCGCGCGCCACGGCAGTCGGCGCGCTTGGTAACAAAGTTGTAAATGCCGCCTACGCCGTTTTCATCACCTGGATACCAGTTTTGCACGGTGGAGTACTTGATGTTCGCATCATCGAGCGCCACCAGTTCGACCACTGCTGCATGCAACTGGTTTTCATCGCGCATCGGTGCGGTGCAGCCTTCCAGATAACTGACATGGCTGCCCTCTTCGGCCACTATCAGGGTGCGTTCAAACTGCCCTGTTTCAGCCGCATTGATACGGAAGTATGTCGATAATTCCATCGGGCAGCGAACCCCCTTGGGGATAAACACAAAACTGCCGTCGGTAAAAACCGCGCAATTGAGGGCGGCAAAGAAATTGTCGCGCGGCGGCACCACTGAACCCAGGTATTTCTGTACCAGTTCGGGGTGATCCTGAACCGCCTCGGAGAACGAGCAAAAAATAACACCCGCCTTATTCAGCTCGGCCTTGAAAGTGGTGCCCACCGACACCGAGTCGAACACCGCATCAACCGCCACACCCGCCAGGCGGGCGCGCTCATGCAAAGGCACGCCAAGCTTGTCATAGGTCTCCAGCAGCTTGGGATCGACATCATCCAGGCTTTGTGGCCTGTCCTTATCCGATTTTGGCTCGGAAAAATACGAAATCGCCTGGAAATCTATTGCTTCAATTTTCAGGTGCGCCCAGTCCGGCACGGGCATTTCCTGCCAATGGGCAAATGCTTTCAGCCGCCATTCGAGCAGCCATGGCGGTTCATTTTTACGCAATGAAATAGCACGGATCACGTCCTCATTCAGGCCTGGCGGAATGGTGTCAGACTCTATGTCCGTGACAAAGCCATGCTTGTATTTTTGTTCCACCATCTTGTCGATGGTTGATGTTTCTCCGCTCATACTTTACTTTTTCCAATTCATGCGTTTAACGTGGTGATCTGCAAAGGTGATGCATTCGTTGGCACCGGTTGCGCCATCTCGGCCAGGGTCACACCTTCCATCGCTTTTGCCACTGCGATACTGATTCGCTGCCAGTTTCCGCGCAGGCTGCAAATGGCCTCCTGCGCACACAGACCATCTTCCACGCTGCATTCGGTCATGGCGATGGGACCTTCGATGGCAACGATGATCTCGGCAACGCTGATATCCCCTGCCTCCCGTTCCAGGCTATAACCGCCATTGGCGCCGCGATAGGAGTCAATCAGGTTCATCCTGACCAGCAGCTTCAATACCTTACTAACCGTCGGTAATTCCAGGTGAGAGCGTTCGGCCAACGCCTGGGCGCTTAGTACTTCACCTTTTGCGGCATTGAGTTCAACCATGACCATGATGGCGTAATCCGTCATTTTGCTGATGCGTAACATGCCAAACCCTGCTTTACCCGAGGTAGTCGTTTAATCACAACATATAGTACCATATTAGTACACTTTAAAAAAACACTAACACAGGCATTTCATCAGAACGCGCTTTACGGCAAAATCCACCCATGGGACTAATAGCTGAAAACATAACAACAAAAACGGACCAGCGCCTGGAGAAAGCCCACCAGTGGTTGCTTGACCTCGGTGTCGATATTCAATCGGAATTCCAGGATATCGCCGGCGATGCCAGCTTTCGGCGCTACTTCAGATTAAAAGCGGATGGCGTGTCGCGCGTATTGATGGACGCCCCTCCCCCCGAGGACGTCAAACCGTTTATCGACATCGCACGGCGCCTCAGGGTTGCAGGGCTCCACGCGCCGGAAATCATTCATGCGGACTGGCACCATGGCTACCTGTTGCTGGAAGACCTCGGCGACACCCTTTTCCGTGGAATACTGGACAACGAAAGTGTCGATACCGTTTTTCCGGGGCTTTTTCAGATTTTGAAAGCTTTCGCACTGAACGTCGATATCAAAAAACTGCCGGAATTCAGCGTCCGGAAATTGCGCAGGGACCTTGATCTTTTTCCCATGTGGTACCTGGAGCATCACCGCAACGGCATGTCGCGTGATCAGTTTGATCGGACCTGGGATGAATTTTGTAACATCATCATCCACTCGGCGCTGGAACAGCCGCAGTGTTTTGTTCACAGGGATTTTCACTCCTGCAACCTTCTCAAGACCGGGCACCATGACACCGGCATTATCGATTTTCAGGATGGTGTTCTCGGACCCATCAGTTACGACCTGATATCGCTGATATGGGATCGCTATATCGCCTGGCCACGCGACAGGATCGAAAACTGGATAGAACTGTTCCGCATTGAACTCGGACTGGACATTGAACCCGCACGGTGGATGCGTTATTGCGACCTGATGGGCTTGCAACGCAATATCAAAATAGTCGGTATCTTCGCCCGCCTGCACTACCGTGACGGCAAACAGGGTTACCTTGAAATGATTCCGCGTTTTTATGACTACGTCACAGATACGCTCAGACGCTATCCCGAGTTCAAACAGATGTCGGCAATCATGGAGGACAGCCGATGCGTGCCATGATCCTCGCGGCAGGCCGTGGCGAACGATTGCGACCATTGACCGACACCATACCCAAACCTTTGCTGGATATCGGTGGCAAAACACTGATTGAAGTTCATCTTGACAGGCTTGCGCAGGCCGGTTTTCGCGAGATCGTGATCAACCTTGCCCACCGTGGCGAACTGATCAGGGAAACCCTGGGTGATGGATCTGCCTGGGGGCTGAACATTCACTATTCGGAAGAGCCCGAGGGCGCGCTGGATACCGGTGGGGGAATCCAGCAGGCACTGCCATTCCTGGGTCACGCGCCCTTCGCCGTTGTCAATGGCGACGTATACAGTGAATATCCACTGGCGCGCTTAAGAGCCATCAAGTGCGATCATGCACACCTTGTGATGGTGAACAACCCGGCGCATCGCCCCGATGGGGATTTTGCCTTGCAGGGCGGCCATGTTCTGCTGGATGGACATCCCAAATACACTTTCAGTGGCATCAGCGTGTATCACCCGAGGTTTTTTGAAAGTGCACCCGGTGGAAAACACTCCGTGGTGCCCATGTTGCGAAAGGCCATGGCATCGAAGCGGGTAACGGGTGAATTATTCCGGGGTTGCTGGCACGATGTTGGCACAATCGAAAGACTCGAGGCCCTGCGCGCGCTCAGGCCATCGATTTAATGCTGTATAATTGATCTAGATCGTTATTCCATCGGCTCATGTGAGTATACTCGCGATCAAATAAAATATTCATCGATCGGCCTTAAAAGGCTGACAGCATCTTTGAACAGGAATCACGCATTTGAAGCGACGTGGGCTTTGAAAAGTAAATCATCCGGAGGTTTTATATGAGAATCGGTGTACCGAGGGAGCTATACACGGGCGAAAAGCGCGTAGCGACCACCCCTGAAGTAGCATCCCAGCTAATCAAACTGGGGTTTGAAGTCGCAGTCGAAACCAATGCTGGTGCGGCTGCAAACTATTCAGACGCAGCCTATGAAGCTGCCGGATGCACGGTCGCTGGTGTCGATGATGTCTGGAATTCGGATATCATCCTGAAGGTCCGGGCACCGGATGATGATGAAACCGCACGCTTGAAGTCCGGCCAGACATTGATCAGTTTCCTGTGGCCGGCCCAGAACCCTGAACTGCTGCAGCAATTGACCGAGCGCGGTGTCACCGCGATGGCGATGGACAGCATCCCGCGTATCTCGCGCGCGCAGAAAGTCGACGCACTGAGTTCGATGGCCAATATTGCAGGCTATCGCGCCGTTGTCGAAGCCGCACAGCATTTTGGCCGGTTCTTTACCGGTCAGATTACCGCCGCCGGCAAGGTGCCACCTGCCAAGGTGCTGGTTATCGGCGCCGGTGTCGCCGGTCTTGCCGCCATTGGCGCCGCCAAGAGCATGGGAGCCATCGTCCGCTCTTTCGATACCCGTCCCGAAGTAAAGGAACAGATCGAAAGCATGGACGCCGAGTTCCTGCTGCTTGATTTTGAAGATGAAGACGGCTCCGGTGAAGGCGGTTATGCCAAGACCATGAGCGCTGAATTTATCGAGGCCGAAATGGCCCTGTTCGCAGAGCAGGCCAAAGAGGTGGACATTATCATCACCACTGCCCTGATTCCTGGCAAGCCCGCACCACGCCTGATCACGGCAGAAATGGTCGAATCCATGAAAGACGGCAGCGTGATTGTCGATCTGGCCGCAGAACAGGGCGGCAACTGTGAGTTGACGGTACCCGAAGATGTCGTGGTCAAACATGGTGTGACCCTGATTGGCTATACGGACCTGCCCAGCAGGCTCGCCGCCCAGTCCAGTCAATTGTATGCCACCAACCTTCGACACCTGCTGACTGACCTGACGCCAGAAAAAGACGGCAACATCTTGGTCAACATGGAAGACGAGGTTTTCCGTGGTGCAACCATTTGTAAGGATGGCGAAACGACCTGGCCACCACCAGCGCCAAAACTTTCCGCGGCGCCGAAAAAGCCGAAACCGGCCCCGGCACCCGTTGCGACTGTGAAGGAAACCAAGAAATCGGTTGTTGGCCCCATCATTGGCATGTTGATAGCCGGCGCAGCATTGCTTGGCATGGGTGCAGTTGCACCTGAGTCGTTTATGCAGCACTTCACGGTATTCGTACTGGCGTGCTTTGTTGGTTACATGGTGATCTGGAATGTCACGGCGGCCCTGCATACGCCGTTGATGAGTGTCACCAATGCAATTTCCAGCATTATTATTATCGGAGCGTTGCTACAGATCAGTTCGGATAACGAAATGATCAAGTGGATCGCAACCGGAACCGTACTTATAGCCAGCATCAACATCGTGGGTGGCTTTGCCGTCACGCGTCGTATGCTCGAAATGTTCAGGAGATAGGCCGTCATGATTAACGCTGGAGTCATTACCGTGTCGTATATCATTGCGACCATCCTGTTCATTCTCGCCCTCGGCGGGCTTTCCAACCAGGAAACTGCCCGACGTGGTAACTGGTACGGCATCATCGGCATGATGATCGCATTGATCGCAACGGTGCTGGGTGTTGTTACTGCTCATTACGAACTTCTGCTGGGCGCACTGGTTATCGGTGGCAGCATCGGCTTGATCGCGGCGCGTCGTGTACAGATGACGCAAATGCCGGAATTGGTTGCCATTCTCCACAGCCTGGTCGGTATTGCCGCCGTTGCCGTTGGTTACGCCAATTTCATGGATCCCACCAAGCACCTGCAAGGTGTTGAACTGACGATCCATGATATCGAAACGTATATCGGTATCCTTATTGGTGCCGTGACATTTTCCGGTTCCGTTATCGCTTTCGGAAAACTGTCCGGCCGCATGAGTGGCTCGCCATTGACCTTGCCGGGTCGGCATCTGTTTAACCTCGCCCTCTTGATTGCTTCCATATGGTTCGGGTACCAGTTTGTGATCGAATCGGCAGCCGGCGGTGGTGTTCAGCCTTTGATCATCATGACCGTGATCGCATTGGTATTCGGTATCCACATGGTGATGGCTATTGGCGGTGCGGATATGCCCGTTGTTGTATCCATGCTCAACAGCTACTCCGGTTGGGCGGCCGCGGCGACCGGATTCATGCTCGGCAATGACCTGTTAATCGTAACGGGTGCATTGGTTGGCTCCAGTGGCGCTATCCTCAGTTATATTATGTGCCGTGCCATGAACCGCAAATTCCTGTCTGTCATTGCCGGTGGTTTTGGCACTGGTGGCGGCGCTGCAGCGGCGAGTTCCGGTGAAGACCAGGGTGAGGTTGTCCCGATCAGTGCTGAAGAAACAGCCGAGTTGCTGTCAGACGCCAAGGAAGTCATGATCATCCCGGGTTACGGTATGGCAGTTGCCCAGGCGCAGCACATCGTTTTCGAGATCACCAAAACCTTGCGGGCCAAAGGTGTAAACGTACGGTTCGGCATCCACCCGGTTGCGGGACGTATGCCCGGTCACATGAACGTGTTACTGGCTGAAGCCAAGGTTCCATATGATATCGTTTTCGAAATGGACGAGATCAATGATGACTTCCCGAAAGTCGATGTTTCAGTCGTCATCGGCGCCAATGACATCGTCAACCCGTCTGCCCTGACGGACCCGGACGGTCCAATCGGTGGCATGCCGGTACTGGAGTGCTGGAAAGGCAAGACATCCATCGTTCTCAAACGCAGCATGGCCACCGGTTATGCGGGCGTGCAGAACCCGCTGTTCTTCCTGGACAACACGCGGATGCTGTTCGGTGACGCCAGCGATACGTTGGATGCGGTGTTTAAAGCGCTTTAATTCTTAGACTTTGTTTTGAAAGCCCCCGCAGGATTATCAGCGGGGGCTTTTTTATGTGTGTCACAACGAGTACCCCCTGTTATTCCGGAGACCCGAAAAGCTTCGCCCGGGACCTCCCGACGTCTTCCTTGGCTTCGTGCTTCAAAACGGCTTCGTTTAGATAAGCGGCAGCGTTGGCGGCGCTATGGGTAGTCCCTGCTGAGACATGCCGTGAACCCATCCCTGGGGGCGCGTCCAAAACATCCATGTTTTGTACGGTCTCAGCAGGGACTACCCACATCCC
>JBFFWN010000136.1:0-9480 GCA_041570235.1 Lysobacterales bacterium
CTGTTACAGTCACCGCAATGCATGGCGCCATTGCCGCTAGCCGGTGTCCCCGGATGGTGGCCACAAGACGAGCAGAAAGAGGAGAGTTTTTATCAGGACCTCCAGGTTTTCAGACCGCCGCCCGCAAGCCTGCAGCCTGCGCCCGTTTACAATTTGTGACTCAACACAATGGGCGATAGCAAACTAACCATTGCCTTTTTTGTAAGGCAACATGCCCTCGGCCTCCTTCTGATAAGCCTCTGTATAACGCTTTTCATGGTTTAAAAAATCTGCGATGGCCTGCTGAAAGCTCCGGTCTGCAATCCAGTGGTAAGAGGCACTTTTGACCGGTTCAAAACCGCGTATCAACTTATGCTCACCCTGGGTGCCCGGATCGAAAGTCTGTATGCCATTCTCGATGCAAAACTCGATACCCTGGTAGAAACAGGCTTCAAAGTGAAGGTATGAAATATCCGCCAATGCACCCCAGTAGCGACCATACAAGCGCCTGTGGTCATAGAGGAACAACGAACTGGCAACAATCTCGCCTTGCTGACGTGCTATGACCAGCATCAGGGAGCCAGACATGGTTTGCCGTAAGCGATTAAAAAAGTCCCGGTTAAGATAACCACTGTGACCGCTGCGTTTCAGGTAGGTGCTCTGATAACAATGGTAAAACCCCTGCCATTCTTCATCACTGATATCTGCTCCTGATTTTCTCTCGACCGTGACCCCCTGCCCGGCCACCAGGCGCCTTTCCCGTTTGATATTCTTTCTACGGGATGAGCGCAAGGTGGCAAGAAAATCGTCAAAACTCCGGTAATCGCGATTGGACCAATGAAACTGTACGGCTTCCCGGTGCAGAAAAGCCCCTTCGTCTTTCATGGCAAGCAACGCTTTTTGCAGACGTGAACCGGGAAACAACAGGTGCCAACTCGAATACCCTTCTGAGGTAGCAAGTTGATGAATGGCGCCAAGCAGCGCAATAAATACCCCATCCGGGTCTGCTGACCGGGCAATACCCACCCTTGGTCCCGCCACCGGAGAAAAGGGAATGGCTGTCACCAGCTTGGGGTAATAATCCAGGCCATGACGCTGGTAGGCCTCGGCCCAACCCCAGTCAAATACAAATTCACCGTAGGAGTTGTGTTTGGCGTAAAGGGGTAATACAGCCAGTGCATCATTGCCGTCCATCAGCATCATGTGCCGGGGTTGCCAGCCGGTTTCGGATGAGACACAGCCGCTTTCTTCCATGGCAAGCAGAAATGCATGTTGCACAAACGGATTGTGGCTATCGAATAACCCGTTCCAGATATCTTCCGGAATTTCGGAAATGGAACTGTGAACCGCACAATGCATACTTTCCTTACTTGATACCATGCAGACCTTTAGCGCTCTTGGGTTGGCCCCGGAACTCCTCGCCATGGAGAAAAGCGTCAACTACTTTGTCTTCGCCCATATTTTTCTGCGATTTGTTGTTTTTAGTGGCCGACAAGAATCAACTTAAACGTCGACGGAGTCAAATTCTTTCTGAGAGGTTTTATTGAGTAATGGGTTCTTTTTTGCAGTAAAATGTGCCACCAACAAGAACCAACACTTGAAATTACCCAGGATGGCCAGTTTCGGCAAATAGAAAAGAAGGCGGATTATCAAGCACGACCCGGTACGGTACCGGCTTTACCATATAGATGCCGATGGTTTTTTTCAATTACTGATTGAGCGATTCAAACCATGACCAAAGCTGTTTCAATTGCCGTGATCGGGTCAATCAACCTGGATATTGTTGCGCGGGTAAAGGACTTCCCCAGGCCTGGCGAAACCGTTACCAACGCCGAGGTCATTCGTTGTCCGGGCGGCAAAGGCGCCAACCAGGCGCTTGCCGCACATCGACTGGGCGCCAGTGTTTTCATGGTGGGACGGGTTGGTAACGACCCGATTGCAGACGAAGCGCTCTACAATCTCCGCAGAGAAGGTGTCGACTTGAGTTATTGCAAGCCACTGGACGACTTTTCCACCGGTGTTGCGTTGATCACGGTTAATCATGCAGGTGAAAACCAGATCGTCGTGGCGCCCGGTGCAAATGCCCGTTTTGATGCACAGCAGCTCGATTTGCCACTGACAGATGCCTACATCGCCCAGCTTGAAATTCCTATGCCCACCATTCTCAAAGCTGCCCGCAATCATGAAAACTTCTTTTGCCTGAATGCAGCACCCGTAAAACCTGTTCCACATGAATTACTGCAATATGTCGACCTGCTGGTAGTTAATGAAATCGAGGCCCTTGCACTTGGCGAAGAGCTTGAAATGTATGATGGTCTGCTCGCCAGTACCTTTGGGGCCGACGGCGCCGTATTAACCCACAAGGGCCTGGAAATTGCCCGGGCACGGCCGCCCGCAGTCAACGTGGTTGATACCACCGGCGCCGGAGATGCCTTTACGGCGGCCCTGACCACCGCTCTTGTCAGTGGCATCAAACCACAGGATGCACTGCAATATGCCTGCATTGCCGGAGCCCTGGCAACGACGAAAATGGGCGCCCAATCATCACCCACCCAAAAGCAGGTTCAGCAACTGACATAGATCACTGTCATAGCATTAAACTACTGGTAACCTGTGGCCCGAATCAAGGCTGAGACTCCTGTTCAGGGAAGACAACGGATGTATGTTAAGTGCCCATTCCGGCATCAAATCGAAGCCAAATTTTCACAGAAATACACGCTTTTCAGGTGCCTGGAAAAGGTATCTGAAAAAACTTTATTCACCCTGACAGCGGAAGCGAATCAGACATGAATGCTCTACCTAACAACCTCACCATGACCATTATCATAGCTCTTGCAATTCTGGCTTCAATAGGTCTTTTCTTTCTTGTCCTGACCCGGATATCCCTTATCTATCAGACCAATAGCACCAGGGCCGACCCGGACACAGCGCATATTTACTGGATATATAAAAGTCCGTTTTTTATCAAGCTGACCGATCGAATGTTTGTTGTTCAGAGCATACTGTTATTTCAGTACAGCAAGCTGGTGAGTTGCGTTGTCAAACGGTTGAACCCGTCATTGAAAGGCAAGAGAATTTTGCAGGTATCCTGTGCCTTCGGAAACGTGTCTGAGAAGATTGCCGAAAGTTGCGCCAGGCAGGATGCAGCGGAATTTGTACTGACAGATATTATGCAGAGCGAACTGGACAATGCCGAAAGAAAACTGAAGCGTTTTGGCGATCTTTGCAGCTATACCAGGCAGGATGCAACCGACCTGCAGTTCGAAGACCAGTCTTTTGACTACGTGGTGTCTTTTTTCCTCCCCCATGAATTGCCTTTCGATAAAAAGATCAAGCACATCGAAGAGGCGAAGCGGGTTTTAAAACCTGGCGGAAAAGTGGTTTTTGGCGAATTTCATAAACCCAAATCATGGTTACTTGAAAAACTCGGGCGCCTGTACTTCTCAATCTTTGAACCCTATGCGACTGAGATGTGGGATAGTTTTGACCTGGAAGAGATGATCAAGGCCAACACCGATGATTCTTACAGGATAGAAAAAGACACTTATCTATTCGGTAATTTCCAGGTACTGGCCGCGAAAAGACTGGGCTAGAAAACTCCAGGCCATCATCAGGACAGGATGTTTATCTCTGTCCCTTCGACTGAAGTTTTTCTATCACCAGGCTGATGCCCTGCAGAAGTCTCCGTAACGGCATGGGTAAATCTTCCCAGTCCATGCTATCCATGGTGTTCTTGACGCCAAGCCCGAGTTCGGTATCGCCTTCAATACGGATACGGCGTTGGAAAAACAGTGTATCAGGATCAGCCTGACGCGTCGCAAGCATAATAAAGTCGGGACTTTCACCGCTGATACAAACATCATCACTCAGTTCGCGCTCAATCGGCGTAAAACGGTGTTCACCGACGCGGATCAACCAGTCAAAACACAGGTCGGTAATTTTGATCCGCACTTTTGCGCCTTGCAGGAACTCCAGTTCACCTGACCTCAGCGGTTCACGAAATGCCTGGTTCAACACCAGTGACAGCACCTGTTTTTGTGCAACATAGGGAATGAGTCGTCCCGGCAAACCTGCCACTGATTTGGCAACCGGACGAACGAATTCAGGAATGGGCAGCATGGTCAGTCCAAGTGTGGATTTAGCACAGTATATTGAGGTGTTAAGTCAATGTGTTGATACAGATCAATGTGAAGACATTTACAACACCTAGAATGGTTTTTTCACCGGAATACGGACTGGTATCGCTATGGAACTGGTATGCCCCGCAGGAAACCTGCCTTCGCTGAAAGCCGCCATCGACAATGGTGCTGACGCCGTTTACGTTGGTTTCAGGGATGATACCAATGCACGTCATTTTGCCGGTTTGAATTTTTCTGACCGCAGCTTTTCCAAAGCCGTTCAATATGCCCGGGACAAGGGCCGCAAGGTCTTTGTCGCCATCAACACTTTTCCTCAACCAAACGGTTTCGAGCGGTGGAAAACGGCCGTTGACCAAGCGGCGGATTATGGTGTCGATGCACTGATTCTTGCCGATATCGGGGTTCTCGATTACGCCTGCGAGCGCTGGCCCGACATGCGCTTGCATTTATCGGTGCAGGCATCTGTAACCAGCGCAGATGGGATCCGGTTTTATTCTGATAACTTTGGCATTCGTCGTGTTGTATTGCCGCGGGTACTGTCGGTTAAACAGGTGGCGCACGTTATTAAAGAATCACCTGTGCCGGTCGAAGTCTTTGGCTTTGGCAGCCTGTGCGTGATGGTCGAAGGCCGGTGCCTGCTGTCCAGCTATGCCACCGGGCGCTCACCTAACACCTATGGCGCCTGCTCTCCAGGCTCACATGTTCGCTGGCAGGAAACCGGGGACGGCACCAATACCCGCCTCAATGGCGTATTGATTGATCACTATGGGCCCGGTGAAAAGGCAGGCTACCCAACCCTGTGCAAGGGCCGCTTCCAGGTGGGCGACCATACATTTTACGCACTCGAAGAACCCACGAGTCTGAACACCCTGGCCATCTTGCCGGAACTGAAGAATATCGGCGTCAGTGCCATCAAGGTGGAAGGACGGCAACGAAGTCCGGCTTACGTTGCGCAAGTGACCGCGGTGATGCGCGCCGCGATTGATCAATGCCTGGCAAATCCTGACTCGTACCAACCCGATGGCCGCTGGATGCAAGCGCTCGAGAGCGTATCAGAGGGATCACAGACCACGTTAGGCGCCTATCACAGGCCATGGCAATAGGGGCAAAAAAAACGTCATGAAACTATCTCTTGGTCCAATACAGTACTTCTGGCAACGCCAACAGGTACTGGACTTCTATCAACAGGCGGCAGATTGCAGCGCCGACATCGTTTACCTTGGTGAAGTGATCTGCTCAAAGCGGCGACTGGTCACTCCGCAGGACTGGCTTTCGATTGGTGCAGAACTCAGGGAGTCCGGCAAAGAGGTCGTCCTCTCCTCCTTGACACTGTTGGAAGCTGCATCGGAATCGGCCAGTTTAAAGAAACTTTGTCAGCAGCAGGACTTTCTTGTCGAGGCGAATGACATATCCGCGGTGCAACTGCTGTCGACCGCGGGCAAGCCTTTTGTTACCGGGCCGAGCGTCAATATCTATAATCAGCGCAGCCTGAAACTGCTTGCTCAAAAGGGCATGAAACGCTGGGTATTACCGGTTGAACTTGGCCTCGAAACGCTGAGGGATCTACAGGACCATCGTCCGGCTGGTGTCCAGACAGAGGTATTTGCACTTGGCCGCCTGCCATTGGCTTATTCCGCCCGTTGTTACACTGCCCGGTCACATAATCTGCCCAAGGATGATTGCCAGTTCAAATGTATTGAGTATCCGGATGGCCGAATACTGAAAACACGCGAGGACGAGTCCTTCCTGGCACTCAATGGTATCCAGACACAATCCGCCCTTACCCACCAGGTGCTTGAGTCCATTCCCCAACTAAGAGAACTGGGGGTTGAAATATTGCGGATCTCGCCACAGTCAAAACACAGTTTTCGGATCCTGGATATCTTTAATTCAGCCCTCGAAAGTCATGATCCGGGATCACTATTACAGGAATTAAGCGACCTGCTACCACTTGGTGCATGTAACGGCTACCTTCATCAGCAAGCCGGAATGTGTGCGACAGGCGAATATCATCATGGAACTCAACAAGCTGTTTGACCATCACCATCGCCAGGTCAACAGGAAGGCCTGGGGAGACTTACGCCAGTTCATGCAAGCGCTTTCCGACGCCGGGCAACTCAAGCATGTATCGCAACGGCTGTCAGCAAAGCTCCAGGTGACCGCCCTTTGTCATCGCAGCCTGGTAAATAACGGCCCTGCCCTGCTTATTGAGAACGTCGACGCCGGCGCCATGCCTGTGCTGGGCAACCTGTTTGGCAACCGTCAAAGGCTGCTGCTGGCGCTGGAACTGGATTCCGAGCTGGAGTTACGAAAACTCGGCGAGCAACTTGCCTTCCTCAGAAACCCAAAGTTACCGGATACTCGTCAGTCATTGCTGAATGTCGCACCAGGCTTTGCCATGTTGGCGCATGTAACACCCAAAGTCGTGGAGGATATTCCCTGGCAGCAGAATAAGGTGGAAGGCACAGATGTGGACCTCGAAGCCCTGCCCGTTGCCACTTGCTGGCCCGGGGATGCAGGGCCGCTCATTACATGGGGTATGGTCATCACACAGGGCCCGAACCAACCCCGCGTTAACCTGGCCATATACCGGCAACAGGTCATTGCCAAGAACAAGCTGATCATGCGCTGGTTGCCACACCGCGGAGGCGCACAGGATTTTCGCGAATTTCAACAGGCCAACCCCGGCAAGCCTTTTCCAGTATCTGTCGTTATAGGCGCCGATCCCGCCACTTTACTGGCGGCGGTCACCCCCATTCCGGATACATTGTCTGAATATCAGTTTGCCGGTTTACTTCGAGGACGCCGAAGCAGAATCAATCAATCCGACCTGACCGGATTACCGATTCCCTATGGGGCGGAAATCGTTTTGGAAGGGCACATTTATGCCGACGAGTTTGCCACCGAAGGCCCATTTGCCGATCATACGGGTTACTACAACTCCTGCGATAATTTCCCCGTATTTACCGTGGAGCGTATTTGTCACCGTGACAACCCGGTTTACCTGACGACCTACATGGGCAAACCCGGCGAAGACGAACCTTCGGTGATGGCTTCGGCCCTGAATGAAATGTTCATACCACTGTTGCAGGAACAATTTCCGGAAGTGGTTGATTTTTACCTGCCACCAGAGGCCTGCTCGTATCGTGTGGCGATCGTCAGCATTCGTAAACACTATCCGGGACATGCACGCCGCATCATGTTTGGCATCTGGTCATGGTTGCGGCAGTTCACCTACACAAAAACCATCATCGTCACTGATGATGATATCGATATCAGGAATTGGAAAGAGGTCATCTGGGCCATTTCCACACGCGCAGACCCGGTTCGGGATACTGTCCTGGTTGAGAATACGGCCATCGATTATCTCGACTTTGCCAGTCCAAAACCTGGCCTGGGAGGGAAAATGGGGATCGATGCCACTAATAAAACAGGTTCTGAAACTGACAGGACCTGGGGCACCCCCGTCACCAGCGATGAAGAAACCGCTAAACTGATAGATCAACTTGCCCGGGATTTGGGGTTTTAGACAAGTTTATTGCTTTCCTGCCAGCGCTACATTGAACTGTGCATTCGACAGGTTTTATCTTATTGGCTAATGTCTGACAGATAAAGCCGGTTGTCGCAGTCATATCCGGTTTTCACCAGTTCGAAAGCACGTTAAGTCTCATGGTTTGACCACTCACCTGACGCGGCAAGTAAATCTTTCACGCAGCGGCTTTCAGAGTTATGTTGATAATAAAATCATATGCCTGACCTCGCTCAGTGGAACACTGAATACGGCCTGGCCGTTTTTCTTTTACTAAAAAAAGGCCCGACAAATGCCGGGCCCTGGACTAGTTATTTAACCTTGAACTAGAAATATCGTTGATTTGCTCTGATGCCCTTAATACCCAAGGACAGTAACAGAAGCGCTAACAATCCCAACATGTATTGGTTCAGGGTTGGCGTTGACACGGCTTCCCTCGGCACCGGTTCACAAACCATGGATTCGCTGACAATATTGCCGTCAACCCAAGCCTCGACGTAATTGGTCAGACCGGATCCTGTTTCATCGCCCTCGATTCTGCAATCCATTTCCGGAGGCGTGATATTGTTAGTATCAACGGTAAACCTGAGGGTGACCTCAAACGCTTCAGCTTTTCCAGTATCAATGGATTCACCTGTCAATATGTAAACCCCGGTGCCGTAATCGGCCGCCGTCACGTTTTCAATGACACCTGAATTGACCGCGCCATCGCTGATTGGGATATAACTCAGCGGTGATGTGATACTGGCAGGCGCAACCGAGTTACTCAGCAGTAACATGTCATACAGGTCGTAGACAGCAAGCAGACCACCGGTATTCGTTACATCAATCCGGTATGTCACATCAAGCTGGTTAAGACCTATTTCAACGACTCCGGTCACGGACTTGACCACGTTTATACGTATGATCGGTATACACAGGTCATCCGTGGCTTGGGCTTCACTGGCCGAAGCCACTACACCGTTGTACACACCATTTGGACACAGCGGGTTGAATGGATCAGGACTATGCCCGATGTCCAACTCAGCCTGAGTGAAGTTGTGAGTTGCCGTACAGGTAGTTGATGCACCCGGAATCAGTGAACTAACCGGACAATTCACCTCGCCATCAACAAAGGCAGGATCAATATTGTCATCGGTCAATACCAGGTCTGTAATTGTTACATTACCGGTGTTGCTTACCAGGTAGGTATAGGTGATCAATGTTGGCGCTGAGACACTTATAGTTGCAGATGACTTCTCAACCGTCATACCCGGATTCGGTACCACCGGTATGCACAGGTTATCCGTCACCTCGGCCGTCTCGTTGGCATTCGCCGTGACCACGTTGTACAGACCCACAACATCATCGCTTCCAGGTACCGGACACAGCAGTGTGCCGCCCTGCGCCGCATCCAGATCGGCAAGATCAAAGTCATGAGTCGCCGTACAGGTCATGCTCGCACCCGGTATCAGTGAAGCCGCCGGACAGGTCATGTCGTCCTCGTCGTTGTCGTCGCTCAGCGCTATACCCGTCAGCGTCACGTTACCCGTGTTGCTTACCAGGTAGCTGTAGTTCACCGTCTGCGGGGCATCCAGGCTGGTCGTAACCGATGACTTCTCAACCGTCATACCCGGCTTCGGTACCACCGGTATACACAGGTTATCCGTCACCTCGGCCGTCTCGTTGGCATTCGCCGTGACCACGTTGTACAGACCCACAACATCATCGCTTCCAGGTACCGGACACAGCAGCGTGCCGCCCTGCGCCGCATCCAGATCGGCAAGATCAAAGTCATGAGTCGCCGTACAGGTCATGCTCGCACCCGGTATCAGTGAAGCCGCCGGACAGGAC
>JBFFWN010000137.1:0-9478 GCA_041570235.1 Lysobacterales bacterium
CGGAAAGAATTTTTGATGCAGAAAAATAGTTGTCTAAACCGGGGGGTACCGGCAAGTGCATCGCCGGCCGATCGCGAGTTGGTGTGCGCTACTGAGCAGGGTAAGAGATGACATTCGTCCTGATAGGGGCGTAGTTCCACACGCGGGCTTCATGATTGAGCAAAAGCCTGTCAAAGCGCATTCTGATACCCGTCGCATCAGGCATTTTCGCTGCATCCATTAATTGCATATGCAAATGAGGTTCGGAGGAATGACCGGAATTGCCGACGCTTGCCAATGCCTGGCCGGAATTGACCTTTTGCCCTTCGGATACGGTAACCGATCCCTGTTTCAAATGAGCAAGCAGCAAGTACTCGTCGTGATCGGTCTTGATGACAATGGTGTTTCCGGTCAGGTGGCCGGGATCCATCTCGCCGGGTACGTTATCCCTGACGCCATCGATGACCTCGATGACCGTGCCGTCAGCAGGCGCAAGCACCGATTTACCGAAGGCATAGTAATCCTCGTTCTGCTTACCCTCACCCCGGTGACTGCTTTGGCTGTCAGCATGCCGAATAAGTAGGTCTATGGCATTTCTTTGAGATCTTGATGTCACGTGGTAATTCATGTCTTCAGTTAAACCGCCCCACAGTACATACCAGTCTTCTCCGTTGCCGAATGGTAGCCGGAGAGGGGTTTTACTGGTTAAAACCGGAAGCGCCTCATTGTAGTTCGGGTCGGTAAATATCAATTTTTCCAGAAGCTTGTCTGCGTCGACCCCAAAGCGGAACTCCATCAGGTCGCCATTTGAGAATTCCGCCAGGTAAACCGCCAGCCAAACTGCATCCTTACGCTGTTTACGACGGTCGAAGTACTTGAAGCGCAAACTATCAATGTCACCATGTTCGCGATGAACAAATTTAAGGAAGGCAACTATTTTGCTGGGGTTTCTGAGTTTTGAGGACAACAATGGGGGCCATGGCCGGCGGTCTTTTGCATTGAAGTAAACTAAAAATTGTTTGCGAAAATCGCGAAAATTTTGCGGTTCCTGCTTTTGTTGCCGGCCTGCTTGGCTTGCAAATGCGTCATCCGTATTCGCCGGGTTTGGGCCGGCAAGCATCGTTGGCGACAGAAAGATACAAATCACCGCGCACAGCGTAAGCATCAGCGAACCACAGCGTAATCGTGTATTTCCGTTCATGGAACAAGCCACGAGGCTACCATCCGCCGCCGCCGCCACCGCCGCCACCGCCACCCGAGGAGCCACCTCCGCCGGAACCGGAAGAAGAACCCGGCGGTGAAGACGCAGAGGAGATGGCGCTTGAAAAACTGCTGTTGAAGCTGCTGCCCAAGTGGCCGAGGGTGGACAAACCACTGTGACGGCCCGAGTACCACCCGGGGCTATAGCCATTCTTTTCAGCCAATTCTTTCGGGAACTCGCGTGTGAAGCGCTCACACCAACTGTTCTCAACACCAAGCGCAAAAGCGTAAGGCAAAAATGTTTCAAATATCTCCGGTGTCAACTGCGGTGACTGCATACGCTCAAGCCGGTCCTGCTCGGCCGTGTCGAGGTACATTTTAAACCCCTCAATTTCATCCATGATCTTTCTGCCGGCAGGTGTCGGGGCGCGTAACAGCAAAAGAAATGCCGTGTGCGTCAAAACCGTCAAAACGGCAAAGGGTATCCAGACCGCCGGTCCACCCTGAAACTGTGTTGCAATTAACGCTGCGACGATCGTCATCAGCACAGCCGGCAGTGCAAATCTTGAATTCAGGTTGAAAAGGCGGCCGAGATACTCGGCTTTCAGCGCTTTTTTAAGACCGGCCCGGGCTTTCATGAATGGCTTGTAGTTTTCTTGCTCAAGTTTTTGACGTGGTCCATCTTTGAATATCGCGTCCAGCAGCGCTTTCTCGCCCTTGCTGGCTTGACCATTGCCTGTGCGGCTTTTCAGTTGCAGTTCAAAGTCATCGCCTTCTTCTATGATTTCCAGGTAACCCTTGACTCCCAGGCTGACAACCGCAGCCGAGAAAGCCTGCTTGTTCAGGCCCATATCCAGAACATAGCAGCAAGCTGCCGGTGTCAGACCGGTGGGTGGCCGAAACCGGGGGATGATGACGCCCTTTTGCGGATCCCGGCCATAGCGGTTCCAGGCCCACAGGTACCAGCCTAAAGGCGCCAGTAAGCCCAAAAGCAATGCCAGTGCAGCGCTGTTGTCATACAGGAACCACCTGGCCCTCTGAACCGGCCCGGGTTCGGTGACGATGCCCTTTGGCCAACCTACCGCCACGGTCAATCCCTCATTGGGCAGCAGGGTCCGTGTGGTTTCAAAGGTGACAATCCTGTCGCTACTGACCTGCGATTTGGCGTCCTTACCGGCCTTTCCCTGGTAACCGGTATACACATCGGTGCGCAGGTCCTGTTCATATACGGTATCGGGCAGCATGATGCGCGCAGCGGCCCGTTCAATGGGAAAGACCCAGCCGTTACCGGTGACGTTCCAGTACAACTCATCATGGTCTTCAAAAAACCCGAGTTGCCGTGTCGTATGAAAACGCAAGCGGTATTCGTGTTCGCCGTGGTCCAACATGCGGTTCCGGCTTCCCACGTATATCCTGATGCCATTGGAGCGTTTTTCAGTGTGGAAAGGCTCGGGCGAGCCGTTGCGGTGAACGTCGAGCACATCAAGACTTGCCCTGTAACGATTGCCGAGTCTGTCCGTGTAACTGGTCGGGAAGTCACGGTAAATGCCCCGTTGAATATTTTTTCCCTCCGCCCTCACACGGATAGTTTCTGTTACCACTAAACTGCCATCAAAATTGATATTGATATCAGACTGGTAATCCAGTATCCGTTCATCGGCAGAAATGGCTGGTGCCATGCACAGGCAAAAGCTGATTAACAGAAGCCGAAGTGATTTGTGCATGTCGGAGCTAAAGAGCCACATCGGGAGCGCTTCGTTGGCTCGCCAGTTCGATTTCAAAGAACTCGGATTGCCGGAAGTTGAAAAGTTTTGCAATGATATTGGATGGAAAGCTTTCCACCAGGTTATTGTTATCCCGCACTGCGCCATTGTAATAGCGCCGGGCGTATTGGAGATGGTCCTCAATTTCAACCAGGCTGCTGTGCAATTGTTGAAAGCCTTCACTGGCCTTCAGGTCAGGGTAGTCCTCTGCCAGTGCAAACAGCCGCCCCAGTGACCTGGACAGGGCAGTCTCATCACGGGCGCGGCCTTCAACAGTGGTTTCATTGCCACTGCGGGCCCTGACGAGTTCCTCAAAAACCGAGGACTCATGCCTGGCGTATCCCTTGACCGTTTGAACCAGGTTGGGCACCAGTTCGGCGCGTTTTTGTAATTGCACATCGATACCGGCCCAGGCCTCGCTGACCAGGTTGCGGTTACGCACCAGGCGGTTGTACATCCAGATGGCCAAACCTGCAAAGAGCAATATAATGATGGTTATGGTCCAGGTCATGCCTGCTCCTGCGATATGATCGTTAATCTGCTGCCGGTACTTCTTTCATGCGACAAGCAATGGCGGGAAGTGCATCCTGACTAGTATAAGAAAACAACGACTCTTTGCAATGCGCCCATGAATGAAATGCCGGTGATTGACAACGTGATGTAACCTTTCTGCGTCTCACTCACTATAAGACCGTGAACAAATGCAGTTAACCAAAGGAAATGAAATGAACCGAAACAGTTTTAAAGTGATTTGCCTTTTGCTGATGGGTGTCCTGGCAGTGGCTTCAGCGCAGGCCGGAAGCCTCGATAATACGGATATTCCAAATGACAGTAACTGGTATGTACACGTCAATCTTGAACTGATCAGAAACTCCAGTGCCGGCCGGCAGTTCGCATTGGAAACATACAACGAAGCGATGGATGACATTGAAGAAGAACTCGGTCTTGCCATTCGCGACGAGTTTGAGGGTGTTACGGTTTTCGGTAGCGCTTTGCCGGAACAGCAGAATGTGCTCAGTGATGGCGCCGTGATTCTTCATGGCATTTTCAGCGATGAAACCCGCCAGGCGCTTTTGTCAAAATTGGCTGAAAGCGACGCCACTTATAGAGAGGAATATGAGGCCGGCATGACCTATTACATCGTCGAAAATGATGAAAGCAAGCTGAGTTATACCGATGAGGGTGGTGAATCTCAGGATGTCACATTGGGCCGTAATGAGGAATTGTATTTTGCGTTTGGCGGCACACAAACACTGGTGACGCAAAGCCCTGAAATGATGCAGGTATTTTTGAGTGGTGGTGGCCACCTGGGTGGTTTTGAGCAGGTCAATAACAATGCCTTGGTAGTGTTGCAGGCTGACCGTGCATTACTTCAGGGTGGCGCGAATACGTCCACCGAAATTACCGGCGATTGGGACTCATCTGTTTTGAAGAACGTCGATGCGGTTGCACTGGTTATTGCAGAACAGCGCGATGGGCTGATGTTCAAAGCGCAGTTGGTAGCCAACTCGGCAGAGGTTGCCATGTCGGTGCGAAATATTGTTGAGGGCATGGTGGCGCTGAAGGCGCTGAGCGAGACTGAAGGAGTTGTCGGTGAGGTTCTGCGCAGTGTGCGTTTCGATAACGATAATTCGGTGTTGAATGTCAGTCTCGAGATTACCGCAGACCAGATTGCAGCGATAAAAGACCTGTAAAGGGTGATTAAATGTCTGACCTGAAATCATCAGGTGATCAGGAGTTGATCAACCGGACCCTGGCAGGTTCGGTTGAGGCATTTGAACAACTGGTGTTTCGTTACCAGGACCGGCTATACCGTTTTCTGTTGGCCCGTTCAGACAACCCGGCGGATGCTGAAGATGCATTGCAGGAAACCTTCGTGTCAGCCTATAAATACCTGTCGAGCTATCGCAACAAATATGCATTCAGCACCTGGATGTTCACCATCGCACTGCGACAACTGGGAAGGGCCCAGCGCAAAAAGCGTCTTGAACGGGCCGACTTACCGCAACATGTTGAATGCCAGGGACCGAATCCGGAGCAGATGGGGATAAAAACCGAGAGGCGCGAAAGCCTGTGGAAAACGGCCAGGGTGTGCCTGAATGAATCGCAATTCAACGCCCTGTGGTTGTTTTACGTCGAGGAAATGCCGGTTACGGAAATTGCCAGAACTTTAAAACGCCCGGTAAGCTGGGTCAAAGTCAACCTGATGCGGTCGCGAAAACGGTTACTGCCTGAATTGAAACTTCAATCCATTAAAACCACTGCCCCTGCCGGGGAGGTGACATTATGAATCACTATGAATTTGAAAACCTGTTGCGCCATGCGCCGGAAACCTCGGTTAAGGTCAGCGGCCAACTGCACCAGGACATCATGCGTTCGGTGAGGCTCGCCGAAGCGCAGGAAAGACCATCCAGATTTGCATGGGCGGGACCTGCATTGGGTGCTGCGATGGCCGTTATGGTGCTCGCAGTTTTACAAATCTCGCAGCCCGCCGCAGTGACAGTGAAACCCCAACAACCATTGGTGGCGCATAAAGTTGACTCAACGATTAAGCTCCAGGCCTTTGGTGACAGCTTGAAAAACCTGGCGGGCAACTCCCTGTTAACCGAGAACGAACTCAAATTGGAACTTGAGCGCTTGAAGTCCGATTTAAAACGATTTGATTTCCGGTCCTAAACCCCTGGCAACACGGGTACAATAGCCACCATTGATGGAATTGATCATCGTATCAGGTGTTGTGGAGACAGGATTTGGCGGCGACTAAAGGCAGTTTGAAAACCGTGCGGCAACGGTACGCGGAACCGGAGAAGGAAAAGCCACGGTTGTTGTTCGTTGATTACGCTGTGCCGCAGTATGACCTGTTCGCCGGTTCCCGAACCAATTTCATGTACCTTGAAATGCTCGTTGAGATGGGTTTCGAGGTTTTTTTTCTCGCCGAGGATTTCCACCCACTGGAACCCTATACCAGTGAATTGAAACAAATGGGTATCGAGACCCTGGTGGGTGAGTGGTATCGCAATAACTGGGAGTCGTGGTTGCGTGATAACGGCGCCCGGCTCGATTTTGTGTTTTTTCATAAACCTGACCCCGCCGCATTTTTTCTTCCCGCGGTCAAACGGCACAGCAGGGCCGCAATTATCTACCAGTGCCATGACCTGCACTACCTGAGGTTGCGGCGCAAAGCGGAGGTCGAGAATGATCCCGTGGCGAAGGAAGAAGCCGACTACTATGAAAAAAAGGAAGGTTTCATATTTGCCAACAGTGATGTGTTGTTGACCTTCAGCGAAGTCGAATCAAAAATCCTCAAGGAAAAATGTCCGGACACGCCGGTTTTCACCGTTCCACTGTTTTTTTATGAACAGCCAGCCAGCGTGGTGGAGGATTTTAAAAACCGCGAGGGGCTCCTCTTTGTAGGCGCTTGTGCCCATACGCCAAACCGCGATGCCGTCGCCTGGTTTTGTAAGGAGGTTTTTCCACTAATTCAGAAGGGGATTCCGGATATTGTTGTGGCTGTGGTTGGCGCTGAGCCACCGGATGAAATCGCAGCCCTGCAGTCTGAACATATCAGGATTCTCGGCAGGCTCAGTGATAAGCAACTGGAAGAATTGTATGCGCGATCCCGGATGATGGTTGTGCCGCTGCGTTTCGGCGCGGGCGTCAAGGGCAAGGTGATCGAAACCATGCATAAAGGCCTGCCGTTTGTTTCCACCTCGACCGGTATTGAGGGCATAAGGGGTATAGAGTGGTTCGCGACGGCACATGATAGCGCCGGGGATTTTGCCCAGGCCGTGGTGTCCATTTACAACGACGAGGCCCGCTTGAAGGAATTGAGTCTATTGGGGTCGCAATTTGTGGATGCCAATTTCAGTCTGGAAAACACGATGACAATAATGAGCCGGGTTTTGGTTGATGCGAAAGAGCAGGCGGAACTGCACAAATCCGATTCAGCGCTGGATGTGCGGTTTCCCATATCAAAGCCGGGGGTAAAGGAGATAAAGGGGGAGGCAGAGGGGGAGTTAAACGAAGACAACCAGGCCCGGATCATCGAGTTACAAAACCAGGTCAATGAACTTGAAAAAGCGCTGGCTGAGCGGGAGCGGCAGATTGGTGATATCTATCGTTCAACCAGTTGGAAACTGAGTTCGCCCATAAGATGGGTCAAGCAACTGTTTTTCTCCCCGAACAAACCCTAGCTATTGAAAGCTGCGTAGATGACCAGCCTGTCTGAATGGTCGGTTTATATTATCGAAGCCTGCGATGGCAGCCTTTATACAGGTATCACCACTGATGTTGAGCGCCGGTTCGCTGAGCACGGCAACCAGGCAAGAGGCGCCAGGTACTTTCGCGGGAGAAAGCCCAAGAGGGTGGTATATACAGAAAGCCAGCCAGATCGTGGCAAGGCGCTGCGTCGCGAAGCCGAGATAAAAAAGCTGACAAGGGAATTGAAATTGGAATTGATAAAACGGGGTAGTGAATAAACCACCATGGCGCCCTTGTTGATATTAAACACTCCTTGTATTCCAGCAAGATGAATATATGCTGGTTCAACTGCGCCAAGGTTGAGTTAAAGATACATCACATTTGATTAAAGTACAAGTACTTATGTGAACAATGTAATGTTGTGCTGTAAATCAGGGTTCCGAGTCTTTGATTCATCCATTTCATTTCAGAACATCTCTGGCCAGCGATTTGCAGTGAATTCGGCTTTCATGCTCAAACGTCTGCAAAACGATGAAAAGCCTATCCGCTTCTGGTGCTTGCATCAGGCTCTGAACATGGTTAGAATCCGTCTCAGTGTATTAATACGTTGTTACAATTGAATCACCATGAAACAGCACAACCAAGCGCAGCAAAAAGCATTGAAAAAAGCGGCAGAGTCGCTGTACAAGGCGTTTCTGACCTTGGAAAAACCCGCCGAAGTACGACAGTTTCTGCTGGATCTGTGCACGCCTGCCGAAGTGGAAGCAATCGTTGATCGCTGGTGGACGGCCTCATTGCTGAAAGAAGGGCGAAGTTATCGGGATATCAGTGAAATCACGGGTGTCAGTGTTACTACCATTGGCCGCGTGGCCAGGTATCTGAATATGGGCGAGGGCGGCTACCGGCTGGCTTTGCGACGCGAGGAGGCGTCAAAAAATGAATAGAATCAGGGTAGCAATTCAAAAATCAGGCAGGCTTTCAGATCACTCTCTGAACCTTTTGCAGAGTTGCGGGCTGCGTTTTGCACGCAGCAAGGACAAACTGTATTGGTACGGTAAGGATTTTCCGATCGACCTTTTACTGGTCAGGGATGATGATATCCCGCAATTTTTGATCGATGGGGTCTGTGACCTGGGTATTGTCGGCGAAAATATCGCGGAAGAGGTACAGCTCGAACGGGGTGGTGAAGCGCCGTTAACCCAGTTGCGTCAACTGCCTTTTGGCGGTTGCCGGCTTTCACTGGCGGTTCCGGAAAACTCCGCCATCAAATCTGCAGAAGACCTCGAGGGGTGCCGCATTGCCACCAGTTATCCTGCGCTGACCCGTTCCATTTTGGCAAAGCGTGGCGTTAAGGCAACAACGGTCAAGTTCAGTGGTTCGGTGGAAATTGCTCCGGGCCTGGGCACTGCAGATGCGATTTCCGACCTGGTTTCAACCGGCACAACGCTGCGTGCCAACCACCTGGTGGAATTGGAACAGCTATATCAAAGCACCGCGGCGCTGTACGGGCAGATGAAGCGCCTGAGTGATGAGAAAAAGGCCATGATTGACCGCTTGCTGTCGCGCCTCGATGGTGTGCTGCTGGCGGCTGAAAGCAAGTACGTGATGTTGCATGCTCCGCGTGACGCGATTGACAAAATTACCCGGTTACTGCCCGGTGCGGAAAAACCCAGTCTTATGAACCTTGAAGGTGATAACAAACGTGTTGCCTTGCATGTGGTCTGCCGTGAGACGGTTTTCTGGGAGCATCTCGAAGCGCTTAAAAAGGCCGGTGCATCGGCCATCCTGGTATTGCCGGTTGAGAAAATGCTGGGTTGATGCATGAAGATCCTGATTCCTGAACTGATCAACTGGAGCACGGCCGATGAGGCTGAAAAGGCCCGCTCGCTGGATCGTCCGCCGATACCGCCAGGTAACTTCCAGTCGGCGGTGAAGGACATCATTTCCCGGGTTCGCGCGGAAGGCGATAAGGCGCTTTTCGACCTGGGCCGCAAATACGACGGTGTATCGCTGGAACGTCTGGATGTCAGCGCCGATGAGTGGCAGGCCGCCGAAGCCCTGGTTGAGCCGTCGGTCCTCAAGGCAATCGATGAGGCAATCGAAAGGATAAGGTGTTTTCATGCCGCCGGAAAACCGGCGCCAATCGCGCTGGAAACGGCGCCTGGTATGCAGTGTGAAGCGCGCTATCTGCCAATATCACCGGTTGGCCTGTATGTGCCGGGTGGTTCAGCCCCATTGATTTCTACGGTGCTGATGCTGGCGGTGCCTGCCCAAATTGCCGGTTGTGAACAGCCTGTTTTATGTACTCCACCGGATTCAGGTGGAAATATCGCTCC
>JBFFWN010000138.1:0-9415 GCA_041570235.1 Lysobacterales bacterium
CTGGCCAGCCTGGCCAAGGCGAAATGTGGTCTGACGGCTGAACTGGCGACCGCTGAAGCCATCCAGATGCATGGCGGTATCGGCATGACCGATGAATTTGATCTTGGCTTTTTCATCAAGCGCTGGCGGTCTCTGAACCAGCAACTGGGCGATCCCCGCTATCACCTCGACCGGTTTGCATCATTGAGGGGTTACTAGGTATCCGCCTGAGGGCATCCTGAGGCTGAAAAGATTAAGAAAGGTATCACCTAATCATATGGAATTCATGCTTGAAAGTGTGCGGAACGACTGGCAGTCGTTCCTGGGTTTTTCACCCAGAATGATCTATGCGACGATATTACTCGGGATTTTCTGGGTCGCAGGAGGTGTTGCCGGAAGAGTCATTGGACGTTTTCTTCAAAGAAGCGAAAGGACCCGCGCCACAATGGGTTTTATTCAGCGTCTTGTCACCTGGGTTCTGCGTTTTGCAGGCCTGTTGTTGGCACTCGGAGTCATGGGTTTTCAGGGTGTCGCTGCCAGCGTTCTGGCAACCGGCGGTATTCTGGCCATCGTACTCGGTTTTGCATTCAAGGAAATTGGCGAAAACCTCCTGGCCGGAATATTCCTGGTCTTCAGTCGCCCCTTCGAATTGGGGGATCTGATTAAAACGGGTGATCTCACTGGTACCGTGCGGGCCCTGGATATCCGCTCGGTGCATATCCGGACTGCGGATGCCTGTGACGTTTATGTACCCAATGCGCAGATATTCAGCCAGGCGCTATATAATTATACAAGGGACGGACTGCGGAGACCGAATTTCACCATTGGAATTGCCTACCATGACGAACCGGAAAAAGTTGTCGATTTACTGCAGGACGCTACCAGGGCAGTCAAAGATGTTCTGGATGAACCAGCGGCTTTTGTCAGCATAAAGTCCTTTGCCAGCAGCTATATCGAATACCAGGTGTTTTTTTACATGGACACCAATAGAAGTACGGTTAATATGGTTGAACTTACCAATGCCGTCATGACCAATTGCTGGCGCATGTTACGGGACGCCGGCCTCACCTTCAGCACTGATATCACCACGGCACTCGACATTGTCAATGTGCCGGCTTTCTGCATTGAAGGGTCTCGAGCCGAAAACAAATAGTGACCGACCTGCCCCAGGCAGGATATGTTCAGGTTTCATCTTCGCTGAACTCAGGTTTCGGGGGCCCGGGCTTACCCGCATAACCTGGCAAGATAGCTTCCCGGCCTTCCATGGAGGCCGGGCTGACCAGGGTTTTCTTCCAAAAATCCATAGCCCGGCTTTTTGCAAGCGCCAGCAGGCTGTCTTCAGGGTAATCGCCATCTTTATCCAGTTCACCGGTGGAATTGCCCGTTAGAATTTGCAGCGCGTCCTGAATGCGTTCCACCGAATAGATGTGAAAACGATCCTCTTTGCACGCCGATACCACATCCTGCCGCAACATCAGGTCCCCGGCATTCGATGCCGGGATAATAACGCCCTGCTCGCCCGTCAGGCCGTTGGCATGGCAAGTATCGAAGAAGCCCTCAATTTTCTCGTTGACACCGCCCACGGCCTGTACACGACCATGCTGGTCAATGGCGCCGGTCATGGCAATCGATTGCTTGATCGGAATACCGGTCAACGCACTCAACAGGCAGCAGACTTCGGCACCGGATGCCGAGTCTCCATCGATACCGCCATAACTCTGCTCAAATGTAACCGATGCACTAAATGCAAGTGGATGGTCTGTCCTAAGCAAGTGCCGGATCAATCCATTGAGAGTCTGAAAACCCTTGGTGTGAATGGAACCTGACATTGCCGCCCGGTCTTCGATATTGATGACGCCGGCGGTACCGGCGCCAATGGTTGCTGTAATGCGGGTGGGGAATCCATAAATCAGGTTGCCGGTCTGGATGACCGCCAGGCCATTGATCTGCCCGGCCCTTTGTCCACTCACCGGCACCCAAATGGTCTTGTCATCGATGAGCTCCTGGAAGCGGCGTGATGGCAGGCTGGCGCGATGCTTGGTGCGCTTTACTGTTTCTTCAACCTGGATGCGACTGACATCGTCCGAACCTGCCTTTTCGGCAAGGTAGGACGCTTCGCGGGCGATGTCGGCAATACGCCCAAAACGGGCCGTGACTTTACCCTTTCGAGAAGCAATACGGGCGCCATGTTCGACCAACGCAGCAATTGCGCTGCGTTCAAAATGCCGCAGGCCTTCATCTCGCACCAGTCGCGCAACCACACCGGCGTACTGCTCTACGGAGAGCTCATTGCGTTCGATCTCGGTATCGAAATCCACCAACACCTTGAAAAGCTCTGAGAAATCCGGATCCATCTGGTCCAGGTAATAATAAAGCGAGTGACTGCCCAGCAATATGACCCGCAGATTGATACCGATTGACTGCGGATTGAGTGGACGCCGGTTGAAGGGAAAATTGGAGTTTGCCGGCACGATATCCACCTGTCCGGTCCGCAGGGCCCGCGTCAGCGAACGCCAACTATCGGGCTCTCTCAATACATCAAGGGCATCGAGTACGAGATAACCGCCATCGGCATGCACAATAGAACCCGCCCTGATGCCGCGATAATCGCTCACCGCATTGCCATCGATCCATTCGTGTTCAATTGAACCGAACAAATTGTGCACCGTCGGTAAGTTTTCAATCACCAATGGGCATGACGATTCGTCTTCGCAACTGGCGATGATATTGACATTATAAACAACGGACGCAGATGGTAATTGCCCGGCCGGCACTTCCTTCAGACGATGCTCGAGGATATCCGCTATGACCTCGTCCAGGAATTGATTGACACGCGTGTCGTCCAGGTCTGCACGCAGATTCCTGGTCAGCTGTATAAGGACGCGTACAACTTCATCCTCATTCATACTGACGGTGGTGGCCAGACCGTCCTGGTAAATTGAAGATGCCTGTTCCGATATCTCCTGGATTTGCTGGCTGTACTGTTCAAAACGCGTTTCAAATACAGCAAAATCCTCATCGCTGACCTTCCCTTCCTGGTGCATCAGTGCATACTGGTCCGGCAAAATCGATTCATTATCAACAACCGGGCAGATGACGGTCTGCATGGATGGTCCGGCCTGCACGTTGACCAAAGCCATACCCGCCTTTTTCAGGTCTTCCTCAAATGGTTTGATGATCTGGTTCAGCTTTATCTGGGTTTGCTGCCGGATGGCCCCGCGCCGTGCCTTCAGGGGCGCAGCATTCAAGAACTCTTCAAGTTTGTAATCGATAAAATCACAGACCTGCTTCATCGTCTTGCGAAAACCGGGCGCCCTACCTGCTGGAAGGGTGATCAACCTTGGCTGATCCGGATGCTTGAAGTTATGCACATAGCAGCGATCCAACTGGTGCCATGGCTTCAGGTCGAGTTCATCCAACATGCTCCGGATCATGGTCATTCGCCCTGTGCCCGAGATGCCACGAACATATACATTTTGTCCGGGCGCCTGGCACTCGAGGCCAAACTTGAGGGCTTCCAGCGCAATCGGCTGCCCGAAGATACCGGCGGCGGGTTTAACATCCCGGGTCGAGGTAAACTTCAGGCTTTCTTCACTCGCCTGCCAGCGCAGCATTTCGGGAGAAACTTGATGATTCCGCATCACATTTGACCTCGTGTATTGATGATTGGTCGGTCCTGTTCCCTTTGTTTCCTATTTCTTTTTATCCTATTGCTTTTCTATTCCTTGCTTCCATAAGCCAGGTCGCCGGCATCGCCCAGGCCGGGAACAATATAAGACCTTGGAGTTAATTCAGAATCTACGGCACCAGCCCATATTGTTGTTTCTGTGGGTAAATGTCTTTCTACAAACCGAACCCCCTGTTCACTTGCTATCACTGTAACAACATGTACCCTGCCCGGTGTGCCGCGTTCCAGTAAGGCCTTGTATGCCAGTACCATCGATGCGCCGGTGGCCAGCATCGGATCACACAATATGACCGTTTTGCCATTCAGGTCGGGACTGGCAAGGTATTCAACCTCAACATCAAAGGCGTCATCGTCATCGTGGTGCAGGCGATAGGCTGAAATGAAGCAATTTTCCGCCTTGTCGAAGTAATTCAGCAAACCCTGGTGCAATGGCAATCCGGCGCGCAATATGGTCGCCAGCACCGGTTGCACCGCAATTACCTGGCAGTCTGCCACGCCCAATGGGGTTGTTACAGCGCGTGTCTCAAATCCCAGTGTCTTGCTGATTTCGTACGCAAATATTTCACCGACACGCTCGAGATTACGACGAAATCGCAAGCTGTCTTTCTGTATGTCGACGTCCCGGATCTCACTCATGAACTGACTAAACACCGTGCATTCACAACCAAGGTTTTTGATTTTCATTTTCAGCTTGAACCTGTTGGGATGATCAGATCCTGATTTTAGCATGCTCATCCGCTTCTAATGATGATGACAGCTGTGTTGCGTTTGTATAACATACTCGCATCCGGAGTATCACGTACCTGACTTGTTATCCAATTGGGCTTTTTTTAACTGAATTAATCAAAGTGCGAAAGACAAACCACTCATTCATCCTGGTACTTGCCCTGCTGCTGGTCAGCTCGAATGTCTTTTTCAGTGGGCATGTTTCCAGTCATCAACTGACGGATACCGGCATTTGTTCCATCTGTATACTTCCCGGGCACACAGGTGATGGACTGAATACTGACATGGGAGCGGTTTTGCTGCGCCCTGCTCCTGATATATTCATTACAGATTTCACCACAGCCGTATATTCAAGACCAAGCTCATTCAATCACCTGAGCCGCGCCCCTCCCTATTTCTCCTGACAAGCTGTTTTTTTAATCTGTCCATGAAAAACCATGGACCGTTCATATCTAAACGTTTTAGGAGACTACAAAATGCGAATCCCGGTGTACAAATATTATTGGGTTTGCCTTTTCAGCCTGGCAATACCCGCCATTGCCAGTGCTGAATCAGAGATCGATATCCTCAGGGCAGAAATATCAAAGATGCGGAGTGAATATGAAACCCGCATAGCAGAATTGGAAAAACGACTGGACGAGGCCGAACATAACGCCACGCAACAGACCTTGCAAAGCCAACCGGCAGAGCAAACTGTTTATCAGGCACCGGTGGAATCCGGCTACGACATATCTACCGATACGAATAGCTCATTCAACCCCGACCTTGGCGTGATATTTCAGGGCCAGGCCTGGAGTTACCAGAATGATCCTGACGGCTATGTTATCCCCGGCTTCCCGTTGGGGGGCGAAGCCGGTCCGTCACCCGAAGGCCTGGCCCTGGGTGAGATCGAGATCAATATATCGGCCAACGTGGATGACAAGTTCACGGCCTGGTTAACCGCGCCGCTGGTGATCGAAGACGGTGAAACAGCCATTGAGATCGAAGAGGCCTGGATTGAAACACTGGCGCTGCCCGCAGGCCTGTCCCTTCGCATGGGCCGTTTCTATTCCAATATCGGTTATCTCAATGACAAACACTCCCACAGCTGGGACTTTGCTGACCAGCCCCTCGTCTACCAGGCATTTCTGGGTAACCAGTACGTGGACGATGGCCTGCAAATGCGCTGGCTGGCGCCCACCGATCTTTACCTGGAGCTGGGCGCTGAAATCCTCCGGGGTGACCGCTACCCGGCTGGCGGGGCGACCAATTCGGGATTTGGCAGTTATACGCTGCACGCCCGTACCGGTGGCGATATCGGTTTCAGCAACAGTTGGCAGGCAGGTCTTTCCTACCTGCAGGCAGACGTCGATGAAAGGGAGTCTGGCAGTGAGGATGATCCACTGCTGTTTAGCGGTGACTCCGATACCATGATGGCGGAGTTTGTCTGGAAATGGGCGCCGAATGGCAATAACCGGCAACGCAATTTCGTTTTCTCGGCCGAATACATGTGGCGCCACGAAAACGGCGAATACGATGTGCCCGGGCTTGGCCTGCTGTCCTATAACAACAAACAACGTGGTTATTATCTGCAAGCGGTCTATCAACCCATTCCACGCTGGAGAATAGGCCTTCGCTATGACCGCTTGTCGTCCGATGACCCGGGTGCTGATTTTGCCGGAACAGATTTAATGCCGGCGAACAATGATCCCTATCGCTACAGCGTGATGGCCGACTGGTCGAACAGTGAATTCAGCCGCCTGAGACTGCAATACTCGCGAGACCATGCCGGGTTCGAGGCGGATAATCAATGGGGACTTCAATATATATTCAGCATCGGCGCCCATGGCGGCCATTCATTCTGACCTGTCGTCAAGCGGAGACTTTAAAAAATGAAGAACATCCTGATTTTGATCGCCATGTTGATGATGCCCCTGGTGTCTTTGGCAAATTTGAACGTATTTACCTGTGAGCCCGAGTGGCAGGCGCTTGCGCAGGAACTGGGTGGCAAACATGTAGAGGCCAGCAGCGCTACCAATGCACTGCAGGACCCGCACTATATCCAGGCACGGCCGGGGCTGATTTCAAAGGTCAGGCGGGCCGACCTGCTGATCTGTAGCGGTTCGCAGCTCGAGATCGGTTGGCTGCCCATGCTGTTACGCAAGGCCAACAATCCCGCTGTAATGCCCGGAAGCACAGCTTATATAGAAGCCAGCCAGCATGTCAGACGTCTCGGCGCAAGCGGCGGCACCGACCGGGCCCAGGGCGATGTCCACCCACAGGGCAACCCGCATGTGCAGACCAATCCGCATAATATTCTGCTGATCGCGAAAGTCGTTGCAGCGAGGATGGCGGAACTGGACCCGGAAAATGCTCCAGACTATGACAGCAATCTGCAGGATTTCAGTCAACGCTGGCAGGCCGCCATTGTTAAATGGGAAAAACTGGCACAGCCATTGCACGGTAAACCTGTGATCGTTCACCACAAATCCTGGGTCTACCTGGAAGACTGGCTGGGGTTCGAAGAGGTGGCCACGCTTGAACCGGTATCCGGCGTGCCCCCGACAGCCAGTCACCTGGCGAGCCTTTTACAACGATTCTCCGACAGGCAGGCAGCAGCATTTATCATTCGTGCCCCGTTTCAGAGCGGCAAGGCATCGGAGTGGCTGTCCGAACGTACCGGCATACCGGCGGTGCTATTGCCCTTGACGGTGGGCGGCACACCTGAGGCCAGTGATCTGTTCAGTTGGTTTGATGATATTCTCAATCGCCTTCTGAACGCAGAAACCCCGTGAACCTGGACCTGCTCAATTGGTCGATATTGGGGCCTGCCATCATCGCCGGCCTGCTGGTTCTGAGCACACATGTACCATTGGGCCAGGAAGTACTCAAGCGCGGCATCATCTTCATTGACCTCGCCATCGCCCAGATCGCCGGCCTCGGCGTACTGGCGGCGGGCGTATTCGGTTGGGAAGACAATCTTTGGGCGGTTCAGGTTTCCGCGGTCAGTGCGGCGCTGTTAGCTTCGACAGTATTGCATTGGACAGAAAAGCGTTGGCCCGCGTCCCAGGAACCACTAATCGGTATATTTTTTGTGCTGGCCGCCACCGGCAGCATACTGCTGTTGGCGGAGAACCCTCATGGGGCGCAGCACCTCAAGGATCTGCTGGTGGGCCAGATTTTGTGGTCAACCTGGCAAAGTCTTGTGCAGGTGGCATTGTTGTATGCCGTGCTCCTGGTCATCTGGTTCAAATGGCATGTTCAGATGGGCCAGAAAGGTTTTTACATCATATTTGCATTTGCGGTCACGGCTTCCGTCCAGCTGGTGGGGGTATACCTGGTGTTTGCCAGCCTCATCATTCCGGCGTTGAGCACCCAGAAACTGAAAGGGGCAAAACGACTGGTGAGCGGCTATGTGATCGGCGCAGCCGCCTACCTGGTGGGTATTTCTCTATCCGCCATGCTGGATTTTCCGACCGGGGCCGTCACGGTATGGACAATGGCCGTCCTCGCCCTTGCAGCCGGAAACTGGATAGGGCGTAAAAACAGGCAGGCATGATATACAAGGCCGTCACTATGGATGACGGCCTTTTGTATTCCGAATGAAGCAGTTTCTTACTGGATTTGGCCGAGCAATTCCCTCATCACCTCATTGCATGCAAACTGGAATGCCGCCACCACGCTTTTCATGCGGCTGTCGGAAACATTTATGGAACGCTTGAGCTGAATGGGCACTGCAGCGTCAAAACCGCATTGATAGGAACCAAACATTGCCACCGTGACCCGATCGGTCTGATCTGATGCGTTGATTCCGGCAAAAAACTCCCTGACCTCCAGTGTCAGGTTACAACGCTCCGCGGGCCCCGGATGACCGGCCTTGGCCAGCTCAAAACGCCCGGAGGCCTCCAGGGTCCTTTCGATCAAGGAGGTCACCAGTTCGGGAACATGATCAACCCAGCGGGCCCCGGCATATGGCTTTAACTCCGAATCTTCTGTCAATGCCAGGATACGGTCGTTATCGAGACCGGGAATCGCCGTTACACGCACCAATACCGGTCGCTGTTTAGCGGCAGCCTTTTCAGGAACGGCGGCACCCGCATAGGGAACCAGCCACCACGTGGTCATCGGCGGTTCATCGCTGCGAGTGAAAGCGCTGCAGGCACTCAGCATCAACAGAAGCAACGGCAACAGGCAGGTGGCGATGTTTTTGACTGTGATCCTGGTATTCATTTCATTGCTCCGGTTCAACGCTGTCCTCGATTTTCTTGTAGACCAGTTGTGACGGATCGGCACGCAAGTCCTCGAACAGTTTACGGATGCCGCGCAGCGTGTCCCTGGCCTCGTCTACCAGAATTGGAAACTGCCCCAAACCGTCCCCCATGAAGGTATCCATTTTAACGTCGTTATTTGCTGTCCATTGTTCCATACGAGCGGTCATTTCTGCGAGGTTCTGAGCGCTCCGGTCAAGGTTGGCCATGGCGGAATTCAGATCGGGCCGAATATCATCGGTCATCGTGCTTATCTTTTGAAGCGTTGCCCGTAGTTCACTGATCGTTTCGTTTAACTGCAAGGGAATCTCGGCAATGGCCTCTTCATTGACCGCCAGTGCGTCGGTGAAAGTGGCTGCATTACCCAGGATCCTGTTCAGATGATCGCGGTTTTCCTGGCCCAACACCAGGTCGATCTTTATCAGAACATCATCGATTTTATCGACGATTTCCGGCGCCTTGGACAACAGCGCGCTAAGACCGACATCGCGCACCGGAATGATGGGGTAACCGCTTTCGGGATCAGTGGGCAACGGCCCGTGTTCTCCCGGCACCGCACTCAGCTTTACCACGGCTACGCCGGTAATGCCCTGGAATGCGAGACTGGCATAGGTTCCTGCATTGATCGGGGCGGACTCCAATACCTCCGCGTTAACCCTGACCCGCATCGGGTTTCCGGGCACAATGTCCATGGATGTGACGGTACCGACATTGACGCCAAGATAAAACACGGGGCCTCCGAGCATGAGGCCGCTGACATCTTTTTCAAAAAATA
>JBFFWN010000139.1:0-9353 GCA_041570235.1 Lysobacterales bacterium
AGCCGAGGGTGTTTCAGATGAAGATCCGTCCAATCAATTATTGGGAAGCTCAATTACTTACCGTATTGCGGTAGGGCCACAGCAAGGGCGCAAGGTATTCACGTTGCAAGCCCTGCCCAATCTTGAATCAGATAACCCGTTTTCAGACCCGGTGGGTGAAGCTGCCGGCTTTTCACTGCATGCCGGGGTTGCCGCCAAAGCCAATGTGTCGGGGAAAGCCGCTTATAACTGTGGGAATTAAGTAAACTGTCCCCCGAATTGCGTCCCCCGAATTGCCCCGACGACTGTATACCTGTTTAATCGGAATCGATAAACCGGACACCTATCAGGGCCTTTCTAAAATCATGTGACAATTTTCGCCTCGTTGAAGATAGTTAAAACTTATGAATCTCGTTCGCAAATTCTTCCATTTTCCGGCTTGGAATCAGTTCGAGACTTTTATCCCCGAATGCAGGGGTCTTATTCATATCGTAAACAACAATCTTCCCATCCACCTCTGTATAGTCAAACTTGCCAAAATTGAAACCGCTAGCCTTACGTAAATTTGTCAGGACAGGGGGCACCTGCTCAATCACGCCCATATCCGTAGCGACGGATGACTTGATGACTGGTTTTGGTGAACTGAACCAGGTTACAAACTCCTGATCGCCAAAGAACAGGTAAACCCGACACTTGTAATCACCATTTTCAAGTCTTTCCGGAAAAAACTTTTCAACAACCAACCTGCTGTTTTTCCATACGCCCTCGGGCACGTCACCAAGCTTTTTAAAAATTGGATAATTTAAGGAATCCATCATCTCCCGCTTTCGCCAGGGACGATCAATAATCGAGGGTGGTATGACGGAGCTGCTTGAGGCGTTATCTATCAAAAACTCATTTACACCGCCGTAGTTGGCGTTTGTCTTTACGATTACAGGCCCCTGAAATGTGTCATTTTTATTCAGTAAGTTTTTGCTGGTGCTGGTTTTTAAAATATCTTTAACCTTTCCATTGAGGGTGGCTGTATAACGCTTTCCCAATTCAAGGTATTGATCAGCAACCTTCGAGGTATCGACATGCATAATTGCCAAATCTGCCGGAAGAAAGTTGCACCCGGCCGTGGTGCGTATATCGATTCCCCACAGCTGCCAAATCTCAGCCAGACGGGCAATAAAATAACGGGTGCCTTTCAGCTTGTCATTGAATTCGTTAGTGATAACCGCGATCGAATCAGGCATGAACCCCCCCCTTAATGTTGACTCAAAACTTCATTTATTAAAAGCTTCCTGGTACCAGGCAATACTGAATTATGCAGCAAGCCACCTAAAGGCACACGCATCTTTTATAGTGTGCTTAAGAAACAGGTCAAGTCGACTTCAATCGCCTTTTAAATCAGTCTTGTCTGTCAAAGATGATGTGCTCTCCGGGTTCTTCGGTTCATATGGCCGAGTATAAGTAAAACAAACACTATATTCACCTGAAACCCAAAGTACAAAGCAGCCACTCTTATTTGACTGTCAGTTGTAATGCAGAACAAACTGAATGATATGAGGGGACAGTTTACTTAAATGGCTTTTGGCCAAACTTAATATGTTTCAACCACCGTTCTATAATATCAGTGTCGCCATGAGAAAGACCGCTACCTCATCTCACATCAGGGGGCAGTTGGTCTGTCGGAGCAAGCCGCTAAAAACTGTTGGAATTAAATAAACTGTCCCCCGAATGCACGGCCGTCCCCCGAATGCACGGAGACCATTCATGCCCCGAAAAATTCGTACTGGCCTCATAATGTTGTTACTGGCTATGGGCTTACTGCCAATTCCTGCTTCTGCACAATCCTCCGGCGGTGAATTCGTATTGACCAATTCGAGCATTGACAACGGCGGCGGAGAATCCGGCAGCGGCGACTTTGCGCTGATTGGCACCGTCGGCAACCTGATGTTCAAAGACAGCTTTGAAGTGAGCGCTGTGAACGCTGAGTTGACTCCGTCAGGGTTGAAACGCCCCTCGGTGCAAAGCGACCCGCTTACGGGTATTCTTCGTTAATGCCCACGCCAAATTTTAAACACTGCGCCGATCAACAAACCCGGCCCTGCCGGACAGCATTAGCCTGAAACATCAAGGAATAAAACATATGATTCGAGTGGCACTACTATCGTTGCTATGGCTTTCATCAATCGCGAGCGCCGCGCCGCTGGGGTCCTCATTTACCTACCAGGGCCAATTGCAGCAAAACGGGGTGCTGGCCGCGGGGTCCTACGATTTCGAATTCCGCTTGTTTGACAACCTCAGTAGCGGCAACCAGGTCGGCTCCACACTCACATCCGAAGACATCGCCGTCACCGATGGGATATTCAGCGTGGAACTGGACTTTGGCGTGTCACCCTTCACCGGAAACGAGTTGTGGCTGGAGATCGGCGTGCGTGAAGCCGGTAACGCGGGAGGCTTCCAGCTTCTTGCCCCCAGACAGCGGATTACTTCAGCACCCTTTGCGCTCCTCGCCCAGCAAGTGACGGCAGGTTCAGTCGGCGTGAGCGAAATTGTTCCCACCGAGGTTCAGCGCCGCGCTGCCGGCAACTGTGCCGCTGGCACGTACCTGATCGGAATCAACCAGGATGGCAGCCTCAATTGCGCCGCTTTTGCAGACCAACTGCCGGAGGTCGAGGCCCGCCTTGCCGCGCTTGAAGGAACCGGGGATGTGCCTGCGTGTCTCCAGGGTGGATCGATCGAGATAGATTCCGATGTATACCAGATAACCAAGGATGGCCTCTCCATCCTTGGCGTTGATCCAAATTTGACTGCTAATGGTTTCCAGCCGTTCAGGGTCAGAACATGCGACTGGACGGTCGGTGATACGCTCCTGAATATCTTTCAGACGGGCGTAACCAACCCGCCTGTAAACGGATGGGATGAAGAGCACATCATACCCTCTGTTCTTGCAAGCGACGGGGATGCGACAACCCCGCGGACCGACCTGCTAGAACTGGTGATACAACATGTGAATACCATCGGGGAGGTGGGCAATGACACAACCCTGTTTAATTCCGATGATCAGGGTGCACTCACCTACGCACTGCGTATCTATGATGGGGATGCATCGCTGTCTGACTGCATTGTGTGGGGACATAATCCCGCCGCCGTATTTTCGGGCCAGGTTTCGACAAATCGACCCCACACAAATATAGGTGAAATCAGTCCCGCAAACTGCGACGCCCTGTGAGCTTTCAGGTTATGGGGCAGACTGAGTAAAGGATTGCCACATGATGGGCCAGTCCCGTATTGGGCTCGGGTTTCCTGGCGAGTTAATAGCTGGGTGTCTTCGCTTTTCTTAAGATTGGACAGGCACAATCCCCTGCCCGTTGATCGATGAAACGCCGGACTAAAGCTTGCCTGATTCACACGATCTAACCTGGGTAATAGCGAGCCATCCGAACCCGGTCGATCGGCTTTCTAAAAATTTTCTTTATGGAAATAAAATTTAAACTTGTTGCAATGGCGTTCTAGCTGTTTTGCCAATACAGGCGCACCGCAAAAAAACACGTCAACTTTTTTGCCTTTTTCACTTTTTGCGATATCACCGAATAAACGCTCCCAATTCGGGCGGCCAAAATGCGTTCTTGCACTAAACCCTGTGACAAGATCAATGTTTGTAAATCGATAAGACAGGTCCATTGCAAGATTTAACATGCTGGCGGTGATATCTGTTTTACCCGACGTCATATAAATATTGCTCTCGACCAGACCGGTTTTGTCCTCGGCTTCCAATTCTTTAAGCAACTCGGAAAACCACTCGAAAGATTCCTGCGTCCGGTTCAGCCAGACAAAATGCACCTTCCGGATTTTTATATCAGCACGCCGATTATTCTTAACCGCCAGCAATATAGTTTTCAAAATGGCTGCAAAAGGCGTCACTCCAATGCCTGCCCCTATCAATATGGCAACTTCACTATCCATGACATCCACGCTGGGCGTACCGTAAGGGCCATCGATGTAAATCCGGTTGTCCGATGAGCCTGCCAGTGTGACAATTTTGCTGCCATCAGCATCCCTTTGATTTGAAAAATGTTGATTCAGGGCGCTCGTCCAGTTACCGGCGCTGCGTATGTGCACGCTGAGGATGTCCTCATCGGGGCTGTTGGTCAGTGTAAACGGATGCCACTCGTATCGGGAGATTGAAGGGATTTTAATAAAGACATAGTCTCCCGATTTTTGTTTGAAACCGGCGGGCTTTTCGAACTCCAGGCTGGTCACCCTGGACGGAAATAGCTCGGCTTTAAGAATTTTGACAGGTTTGCGGGTGTTGAAAGCGCGATAGATGCGCTCAATCACATAGGCAAGAAGAGGAAGCGTGACCCATTGCCAAAATACAGGCCCATGGATGAGCGCCAGAGCAAACCAGAATACGAACGCAAAGTGGGTGATATAGAATAATTCGAAGTGCCCGCTCCGCCTCACGCGTTCCAGTGCAAAAAACCACATCACCAGGAATACCGCCGACAGTAGTAAGCCGGACAACCCGGCTTTTGTGTGCAACAGGCTGCTCAATACCGGTTGCGGCAGCGTACTGTAATTGAGTAAATGAGCAACTGTGTGGACGATGCTCAGTGCAAACATAACGTGCGCAATGGCCTTGTGAAAGTCCACGTGGTGATCAAGCGGGAACCATGAACCGATGGCGGTTCCACGTAACCAGGTCAGATAATGCCGAAGCATGGGCACCAGGATCAATGCACCGTTGAAATTCAGGCACGCACCACATCCGCGGGCTATTTGCACGTACCTGTTTGCGCCTTGGCCGGCGTAGGTATTGACGGCATGTACAAACAGGAAGACATTGACCACAACATACAACAAGGCAAAACAGACCAGCGCACGGTTGTTGTTTAAATAGTGAAACCAGCGCATCAGCTTTTCAGTGGCTTTTTGCCTGTAGCTGAGGCGTATTGTCACGGAATTCTTACTGGCTGGCCGCAACCAGGTGATTGAACTGAACGTGCTTTGCTTTTGAATGCGCGGGTTTCGACTCATCAAAGCCTTGAATTCGGAAAAAGAAACCGATCCATCCGCATCGGCATCCGCATCGCCAAACAGCAGGTCGGACAATCCCCTGATCTGTTCGCTGGAAAAGCGTAACTGGTTTTCATTTAAACAAGAGTCGAGAATTTGAAGCAGCTCGGCTTTACCTATGAAACCTGACCCATCAAGATCGTATAAGTTGAAAGCAAAACGAAGTCGATCTTCGTCGCTGCCATATACGAGTTTTTCAACACCGAGCAAGAATTCATCTTCATCGATGTAGCCATCATTGTCATGATCAAATAGCCTGAATATCCTCTCCGCGTAAGCAATATCACGCAGTTGCAGGGCTTCTTTCAGCTCAGCGAGATCGACCCGGCCATCAACGCCGGAAATTCGAAGAAAATGATTATGGAGTGATTCATAGAAAGCTTTATCTGCGATGGATACCTGAAACTTGCCGTTAATGATTTTCTCTAAACCGGTGAGTCGCTCTTCGATCGCATCCAGACGTGCGCTCAAGTCTATATTCTTCTCGCCAGTAACCGGTTCTTCGCCATCCGCCATATTCGGCCCTCAATGTATTGGGGCAATCCATGCATGCTCCAAAAGAAAAAACTCGTTAAACACATGACCCTACTGCTGACTTTAGTCCTCACGTAAGATCCATTTACGAATGATCATAGTGCATTTGAATGATTTGCACAGGCAACTCGGCAAAAAAACGTTGGGGCACGCCTTTTGAGCATGACCCGAACAAGCTTATCCAACCAGGGGTACTGACAAGTTAACTCGGCTTGATTCAGAATTGCCAGATGAAAAACCCAGAAAACCTGGATAAGCGACGCCGATTCTCCTCAGAAATTATTCAATACGCAGTTTGGCTCTACTTTCGGTTTAATTTGCGCCATCGAGATGTTGAGGGTCTGCTGGTTGAAAAGGGTATTTCGGTTATTTAAGAATCCATCAGGTTTTGGTGCAACAAATTTGGTCCAAAGTACTCTCGGCGGTTAAGACGCGGTCACCAAGCATTCGGAGATACATTTTTCATTGATGAAGTCTTCATCCGAATTCAAGACAAACAATACTACCTATGGAGAGCATTGGATCAGGACGTTGAAGTTGTCGTCAATACCGGATGGTTTAATTCTTTGTCTTTTAACTTCATACTTCCGGGATGATGCAAATTCCCTACGTTGAACCGGTTTTTCGTCCGCCTTCAGAGGCCTACAGCCTTATCCTGCAGGTCACCATTGGTTGCAGCTGGAACAACTGCACGTTCTGTGAAATGTATACCCAGCCGCAGAAAAAATTCCGCTTCAAGCCCCAGGAAAAAATCGAGCTCGAGTTGGCGGCGATCGCCCGCTCGGGTCAACCGGTGAGGCGTATTTTCCTTGCCGACGGGGATGCCATGACGCTTTCCGTGCGGCGTTTGAAGTTGATCATGGAAGCCATCAACCGCTACCTGCCCGGTGTGCAGCGGGTGTCTTCGTACTGCCTGCCGCGCAACCTCATAAACAAGACGGTCGAGGAGCTCGCAGAATTGAATGAAATGGGGCTGAGCCTGTTTTATGTGGGTTGCGAGTCCGGTGACAACCTGGTGCTGGAGCGTGTCAGCAAGGGCGAAACCTTTGATACATCGCTGGCTGCGTTGCGCAAAATAAAGGCGGCCGGCGCCAGGAGCTCGGTCATGATCCTCAATGGCATGGGTGGCAAGCGATACAGCCAACAGCATGCCGTCAACTCGGCACGCCTGATGAACGAGGCGCAGCCGGAATACCTCTCGACGCTGGTGGTCAGTTTCCCGGCCGGGGTAGAAAGGTATCAGCAGGGCTTTGGCGGTGATTTCGAGATGCTGGACCAGGCTGGCCTGTTCCAGGAGATGTACTGGCTGCTGGATGAACTGGAACTCGAAAATACGATATTCAGAAGCGACCATGCCTCCAATTACCTGGTGCTGAAAGGCATCCTGGGCAAAGATAAAGCCCGGTTGCTCGCAATCGTCAGGGCTGCGTTGAATAAGCCGGGTTCGGTGCTACTGCGGCAGGAATGGATGCGTGGGCTCTAGGTTCAGCGTGCGCTAGACCATGAGCGCCCCGGCAGCCTGGTGATTATCCGGGGATAATCACCAAGGGAACCCAATACCGCTTGGCGAAAGGGCTTGCCTAAACCGTTCTGGTTGCTACTGCAGGCGGCACCGATGAAGCCTTTCTTGCCGGACCCAGTACCGCCACCTGGCCCACCACCAATAGGATCAACATGGCTGCCGGCACCAGGTACCAGGCGATCCTGGTCAGGCTGAAGGTTTCGATCATCAATATGTTCAAGCCGATGGTAAGCGCAGCCCCGGTCACCACGCCCAGCAGGCTGATCAGTAAGTTCTCTGTCATGAAGTAGCGCAGTATCGCCACCTTGCTCGCGCCCAGCGCGCGGCGGGTTCCGATTTGCCTGGTTCTGCGGTTGACGCTGAAGCTGGCCAAACCGACGATACCCAATGACGTGACCGTCACCAGCAATATGATGGTGAAAGTCAGAATGCTGATCATGGCGGAGTCGGCCTTGTAAGATCGTTCGCGTATCTCTTCCATGCTGCGCATGGAGCGGACAATGCGGTCCTGGTTGGATGCAGCCAGCAGTTCTTCAACCTGCGGCATCAACTCATCGCGCCTGCCGGGCTCGGTACGGACGATATAGTGGGTGGCGCCAAACAGCGTGTGATTGGGTACCAGAATCACGTTCTCAACTCCTTCCCAGCCATTCCATGGCGCCTGCATTTGCTCAATGATCCCGGTAATGGTCATCGGTAAGTCACCGCTGATGTATACCGTTTTACCCAGGGCGCCATCCGGGTCATCCGGATACAGTGCTTCTGCTGTAGATTGGGTAATGATGATCTTGTCAGACCAGCCGGTATCACCAATGTCGCGCCAGGTGATATCCGTGGGATTGAAATTGTCCCCGGCTAACAGGTTAAGGCCAAAGGTATCTATACCATGCTCATCGACGAAATACACAGCGACGCTCGGGCCGTCGACATCTTCACCCGGTTCAGTTTGGAGTCCCATGCTCCAGCCCCCACCAGACAGGGGTATGGAGTTCGACTGGATCGCGTTGACAACACCCGGCAGGGCCCGCAGGGCCGTGAGATCTTCCTCGATGGCCGCGCGTTCGTTGAACTGCTCTGCGAAACCAACGCTGGAAATGGAAAAGATATTTTGTTCATCAACGCCACTTGGCCTGGCCATTAAACGGCCACGCTCCTGCATGATGGAGATGGCATTGACCATGATGGCCATGGTCACGGCGATTTGCAGCGCAATCAGGACAGCGCCGGTCTTGTTGCGCATCAAAGCACGCCAGATAGGTCCTATTTCCATGATTCGCTCCTAGTTAACTTTGAGTTGTGAGGCGGGTAAGATTCTGCAGGCCCGCCAGGTGGGATAAAGACCGGCGATCAGGGCCGAGGCAATGGCCAGGCCAATCGCCGTCATAACCATTACCCAGTCCAGTCCGACCAGGTTTTCGACCATTTCACCAAACAACATTTCGACGCCGCGCAAACCCAGCCAGGTGAGACCCAGGCCGAGGATTCCGCCACCAAGACCGATCATTGCTGATTCGATCATGTGCTGTGCAAATAGCGTTGAACGGGTTGCGCCAAGCGCTCTGCGCAGGGAAATGTCACCGGCCTTGCCAAGGAATTTCGCCAGTAACAGGCCGATGGTATTGAGCAGGCAGACGGCCAGGAACAGCAATGACAAACCCAGCATGACCTGTGCGTCGTCCGCAACGACTTCCTGATTTTCCAACCATTCCATCACGTCACTGAGCTGGTTGTTGAGTGGCCTGGGGAATCTTCCCAGCTCTTTTTGCTGTTCAGCATAGGCGTTGAGAAAGGCCATGTAGTCCTGTTTTTCGTTCTCGTTCCTGAGTTCTGCCCAGAACTGTATCCAGACGCATTCCGAGTTCAGGAAGGCATCAAAGCCATCGCCGTCAGGCGATTTCCAGCAACTGGTGTTGCCGTATCTCGGGAATTCATATTCGACTGCTACATTGAAAGGGATATAGACCTCTTCTGTCTCACCAAAGGGGTCGTTGGTGACATCGTAGAATTTTGGCATGGGCATAAATTCGTCCAGCACACCTGCCACCTGGAAATCCATACCATTCATCCGGACGCTGCGGCCCACTGAATTTTCTCCGCCAAATATCCGCTCGTTGATCTCTTTACTGAGCACGACCACCCTTTCCAGGTTCCTGTCCGCAGAATCATCCCAGCCGCTGCCATAGATGAATTTGAGATCGAACATCGGAAAGAAGTCCGCCCAGGTGTTACGCGTATCAACAGAGAAAGGCCT
>JBFFWN010000140.1:0-9273 GCA_041570235.1 Lysobacterales bacterium
GGGCGGGTAAATAAATATGCGGCTGTCGCCTGAAAACGGTTTGAGTGTGCCGTCCTGAGCGGCGGTCTCAAGGCTGCGAACCGCGGTTGTGCCAACGGCAATGACCCTGTTGCCGCGTTTTTTTGCTGCCATGACAGCTTCACAACAGGCCAGGCTGACCTCCAGCCATTCGGCGTGCATCTGGTGGTCTTCAATATTATCCGCCCTCACCGGCTGAAAGGTGCCGGCGCCCACATGCAGCGTTACATGTGTGGATTCAAGGCCATGGAGTTTCAACTGCGAGAGGATCTCCCGGTCAAAGTGCAGCCCTGCGGTCGGCGCGGCCACGGCGCCGGGAGTTTCGGCATAAACCGTCTGGTAACGGGTGCGATCAAAATCACTGTCGTCGCGGGTGATATATGGCGGCAGCGGCATATGGCCCAGGCGCTGCAATACCTCCATCAGGTCCTTATCGATTGATTGCAGCTGGAAAAAGCTGTCCTGCCTGCCCAGAACCTGCAGCTCACTACCGTCTTCCAACACGATCAGGCCACCCGCTTTGGGTGATTTGCTGGCGCGAATCTGGGCCAGGCATTGGTGCCGGTTCAACAGGCGCTCCACCAGGATTTCCACCCTTCCGCCGGTGGACTTGGTGGCATGTAAACGCGCAGGAATCACCTTGGTGTTATTGAACACCAGCAGATCCCCTTTGTTTAACAGTGATGGCAGGTCAGCGAAGACCCTGTCGCTTAATGCATCCGTAGCCCGGTGATAACACAGCAGGCGGCTGGCGCTTCGTTCGTCCAGCGGTAACTGGGCAATCAGTTCCGGTGGTAATTCATATTGAAAATCGGTTCGTTTCATTTAACTTTTGATCTTGCTGTTCGCTTGGCCATTCAGTCGCGCATTATCCTTTAAAATAACGCTCAACCCTACCATAATGAGCTTCTTTATTTCCGCCGTGAGTCCCCGATGAACAATAATCTTATCTCAGCCCGTGACCAGGCCCGCGATCTGGACCAGCAGGATCCATTGCGCCACCTGCGTGACGAGTTCTGGATTCCAACAACAGATGATGGCCGCGAGCAGCTGTATTTCTGTGGGAACTCGCTGGGACTGCAGCCCAAATCGGTTGAGGCTGCGGTGCAGGAAGAACTGGATGCCTGGAAAAACCTGGCCGTTGAAGGCCATTTCAAGGGCCGGCGCCCCTGGTTGTCATACAATGAAATCCTGCGCGAACCGATGGCGGAACTGGTCGGCGCAACCCCACTGGAAGTGGTATTCATGAATACGCTGACCGTCAACCTGCACCTGTTGATGATCAGTTTTTACCGCCCTGCGGGCAAACGCAACCGCATTGTGATCGAGGCGCAATGCTTTCCATCAGATCGTTACGCCGTCGAATCACAGATTCGCCTGCACGGCCTTGATCCGGCCGAATGCCTGGTTGAAATCGCCGCTGATGAAAAAACGCGCCTGGTTGATGAGACCGCGCTGGAGGCCTACCTGGAACAACACGGCGAAAACGTCGCACTGGTGTTGTGGCCCGGTGTTCAGTACGCCAGCGGCCAGGTTTTCGACCTCGAAAGAATCGCTGCTGCCGCACGCAAGTCGGGCGCCCGTTGCGGTTTTGACCTCGCCCACGCGGTGGGCAATGTTCCGATCGACCTTAAAAAAAGCGGTGCGGATTTTGCCAGCTGGTGTACCTACAAATACCTGAATTCGGGCCAGGGGGCGATCGCCGCCGGTTTTGTGCATGAAAGACATTCGAATAAGCACGACATCATGCGACTGAACGGATGGTGGGGTAATGATGAGCCAACCCGGTTTTTGATGACGGATGAATTTGTTCCGGCCAGCGGTGCAGCAGCCTGGCAGATTTCCAATCCGCCTATCCTGGCAATGGCGCCCATCAGGGCCTCACTTGCCATGTTTGCCCAGGTGGGTATGAAGGCGCTGAGGGCCAAGTCAGTGCAGATGACGGGTTTTCTGGAGAACCTGGTTCAAACAGAGTTGCACGAATGGATTGAGATCATTACACCCCCGGAAGCGCACCGGCGCGGTTGCCAATTATCGCTGCGTGTCAGGGCCGGCAGACAAAAAGGCAGGCAACTTTTCGATCACCTCGAGGCCTCTGGCACCATCCCCGATTGGCGGGAGCCGGATATTATCCGTGTTTCACCGGTGCCACTGTACAACCGCTATGAGGACTGCTGGCTGTTTGTGCACCAGGTTAAACAGTTCATGCAAACCTGACGGCGATTTCCGCCAGCTTCAAAAATCACCCGGATACCTATTGGCAACCGAGCAAGGCTGTTAACTTGCCTACTGTATCGCTGCGATTGATCGAGCCGCTCAGTGGTGGCGCCAATACGTAATCCAGGTTCCAGCCAGCGCTGCTTTCACCGGAATAATCAATGCTGAAAATTCCGACATCCTGGCTGGCGGGCACGTCACCGCTGCATACCGCGCAATACCCCTCAAATTGCATCAACGGCATCTCCGCCTGCGGCAGGCCGGTGTTTTCATTTGCAGCCTGCAACCACACCGGGTTGCCACTGGCATCGTAGATATAATGCAGGTAACCCTGGGTTGCCTCATTGACCAGCACACTGGAGCCGCCGAGACCCACTTGCGGACGTGACCAGATGCCGGTGTAACTTCTCTTTATGTTATCAACCGCCGGGCACTCCGGTGGTGATGTTGGATACATACGGTCACTGCCCTGCTCACCAAATAACACAAACGAAAAGATATTGTCGGCCTCTGACAAGGCCGTTATCGACACATGGCCCACGGCTGAGGCCTGCTGCAGGGCACCGTCATTGGTAAACCGTTGCAGTTCCGCCACCCAGACGTTTCCCACAGGTTGGGGGTTGGCTGCCAGGTACCATGCCGGCTGGCCATTTTCATCGTAGGTGTACCAGAGAAAGCCCCGGTAGTCGCCGGTGGACGCGTAATCAAAGCCCTGGCGGAGATCCGGCCGGGATGAAGGCTGCCAAAGGCCCGAGCGCAATGGAATGGACGGACCGCTGAAGGTCATTTCGGCCTTGATCTGAACATCGGCAACCTCATTGGCAGAATTGTTTAAAACCACGTACCAGCGACCCGGTGTCACGTTTTCCAGCACCAGCACCGGGCCCTGCAGATTGTTACCCGTGGCAGACGCCAGCGGCGACCCCGTGGTATCGGGCGCATTGGCAAAAGGAGCCTCGGAAAAGGCAGCATCAAAATCCATGCGATACAACTGCATACCCACCGAGGCATTGAGTGACCCCGATTGGCCCTTCGCAGAGCCAGTCAATGTCATCTTGCTGACACCCGGAGGAACGTCGACCACGATGCGGTCGTGCGTGGCTCCACCGGCAATGCTCAAACCACGGCTGATACCATTCATCAACACCAGCGTTTGCGGTTCAGCAACACCGGTTTTGTTAAACCTGACAGGAATCACGCCAAGGTTATTCGGTCGTTGCCTGTGGGTGCCGATACCAACCGCGCCTAACAGCTCGGTTCCCGGTACATGGCTGACGTTATCCCATGAAAGACGTACGCCGTAGCGGCTTTGCGCCTGGATTATGCCGTCGCCACTGGCGTGCAGGGTGGACAGGTTATCGTTGATGACCAGCGCCGATTTCAGGGTCACGTCATCGGTACTGTTGGTCGCCTTCCAGTTCTGCACGAGCACCCAGTATCTGCCTGCCTCGGGCGCCTTGATATCACAGGATTCAATATCGTCCGGCGTGTGGCTTGAACACAACTCCTCACTTTCATCCGCAGAAAAATTGCCATTGCTGTCGCGGCCGACAAACAGGTCCAGGTCTACGGCGCTGGATTGCAATGTCTCGGTGTGTAAAAGCAAGGCGCCTTCAGGCACCTCGAACCAGGCCAGGTATACACCCTCTGCATTATCATAGGGATCATCTTCGGTCGGGTCCTGGGGAAGCTGCACGCTGGTCGTTTCAGGCACCGTGAAACCCGTTGCTGTAAACGTGGCATCCGGCAGGTTGATCTTCGCGTTCAGGCTAAAATTCTTCCAACCGGAGGCCTTGTTGCTGTTGATCGCCCATGCATCCGGCAATACACCGCCGTTGGCAAATATGGCCAACGGTAAAACCGCATCAGGCAGTCCGTTTGCAGAAAGGCGCACCTCCCCGAATAACCATTTGCCCACGTGTTCGGTATTTTCCAACTCGACATCGATCTGTAATGTCCGGCTGGCGCCATTGGCCAGCGTAAAGGTGGACGGTGTTACGGTGACCGTCAAGCCGTCCACCAGGCCGGCCGTTGATGCATTCCATTCAGCACCGCCCGCCAGGTCGGTGACCGTTCGTTCGAAACTGCAGGAAATGCAGTCATTATCGATCAGGCCCGGCAGATTCAGGCTTTTCGGGTTGCCGCCGCTTGCCGGGTTGGCGTTGATGAAATCGTTTGTGCCTTCCTCGAGGTACAAACCGGCATTGACTGCCAGGTCGAGCCTCGGCCGGCCTGCGCCGCGTTCGTGCACCGTGACCGCGGTTCCATCAAAATCGATCGCCTGCTCCGGTGTGGCCGTCAACACCAGCGCCGAGGCAATCATCGAAGGAGTCCAGTCAGGGTGAACCGATTTGATCAGTGCCGCGGCACCCGCCACATGTGGCGACGAGAACGAGGTGCCATTGGCAAAGCCATAACCCGACCCGGTACCCGAAGCGCCGAGGATATCGACACCGGGAGCTATCAGTTCAGGTTTCATGACATTGGTGGCATAAGGACCGTTGGGGCCGCGTGAACTGAATGAGGCGAGCACATCGCCAGCCTCTGCAATTTGCAACAAACTGCCACCGCTGATCGAACCCCGGTGACCACTTCCGCTGTCCAGCCAGGCGCGCAATTTGTCGCCGTCTTCCCGGCCAAGGTGGGTGGCGGGCAAACAATGCTCGTCAGCGACGACCGTCTGTGGTGAATCAGCGGTATTGGCCAGCACAAAACCTCCGGCGCCGGCCTTCAATACATTTTTGCCCTTCTCCACCCGCCCATAAATGCCGCGGTCGCAAACCACGATTTCACCATTGAAGGTCCCTGGCGCAAACGGGTTGCTGTTGAAGCCTGTGTTACCGGCGCAATCGGGTTGTAGCTCCGCTTCGCCGGTGCCGCAGAGCGCGTTGCCATAGTCTTTTGCATGGACAATTTTTCTGCTGCCAATACCACCCGTCAGGCTTGAACCGTACAGGTCACCGGGCGGTGAGCTGTCTCCACCGCTCATATTTTGCAGGATACTGGCGAACATGCGGTCATGTGTTGCCGCACCAACAGAGGTGATCCACGGCGCATTGGCGGGTGAACCGGTCGTTTCGTCACCCGGGCCGCTGTTGCCGTTGGATGTTGCCACAAAAACACCCGCACTTCTGAGATTAAGAAACCCGAACGCCGTGCCTGACGATGCCCATGGATCAGTTGCGGGACCGCCGATGGAATGATTGACCACATCCACGCCGTCGCTAATGGCCTGGTCTATGGCCTTTAAAATGGCCGATAACTGGCAGCCATCATCCTCTGAATCGTCCGGGTCACCGATAAAACAAACCCGGTAACTGATGATATTGGCGTTGGGTGCGACACCGCCCAGCGGGGCAAAGTCAAAACCCGGGTTGCCGGCAACCACGGAAGCAACGTGCGAACCGTGGCCTGCATTGTCCCTGCCGTTATTATTTTCTTCTTTTGTATCGGTATCGGGGTTGTCCTCAACAAAATCATAGACACCCACCAGTTTGTCATTGCAGCTTACCGTGCCACTGACACAAAGCCCTAACTGGGTGTCGTATGGATTTACATGATCCCATTTGCCGGAACCGGCAGACAAACCTTCACCAGGGTCGTTGAAGGATGGATGATTCCAGTTGATACCGGTATCAAAAATCCCTGCCACCATGCCCTCTCCGCCGCTGGCGGGATAACCAGCGAGGCCTTTGCGCAATTTGTCGGCACCGATCCAGGCCGGTCCGGAATCGGTCTGCAGTTTATGTATTTCATCGGGCTGTACCGATAACACCCTCGGCATGTTTTTCAGAATTTCGACTTCTGCACCCGTCAATGAGGTTGCAAAACCGTTGGATGCGTTCCGGTAACGGTGGATGGCCTCGAGCCGCCTTCCCAGGCGCAGCGCAACCTCACCCTGGAAAGACTCAAAACGTTCATCAAGAAATGCCAGGTATTGCCGTGATGCGAACGAATCAACATCAAGCTTTGAGGCGCCCGTGAACGGGTTGGCCGTTGCCTGCAAACGGGTCCTGGTATCTTGCCGCTCGGGTGTGAAAATCTCCCTGCCGTCATAGTTCACCAGTGGCGGGTCGTCGAGGATGACGATATAGCGCTGGCGATGATCGCCATCTATGCTTTGTGATCCACCCCGGGCGAGCAGGCTTGACGGGAGCAGCAAAAATGCCAGTAGAATAACCGAACCAATTTTTCTGAACTTTAGCAAAAAACACCTCTGAATTACTCTGCCACTTGCCCTGAGTGATCGCTTTCAGATCAATCAATATCATACGCCCGCAGCTTGCCGCCGCAAAGACCGGGGCACGAACCGTTCAGTTCCGGTTCGTGCCCTGTACTATCAGCTGTTGGTGATTATTGGCAAGTCAGGGTTGTCGTCAATTTACCGCCGGGATCGGTCCTGTTTACCGAACCGCTTAACGGTGGCGCCAATACGTAGTTCAGGTTCCAGCTAGCACTCGTTTCATCGGTGTAATCAATGGTAAACAGACCCACTTCCTGGGTGGTGGGTTCCGGGCCGGTACACACCGCACAGTAGCCACTGAACTGCAATAGTGGCGCCTCGGCGTGCGGCAAACCCTCAATCAGGTTGGCGCCCAGTAACCAGATCGGCCGCCCCTTGTCATCATACAAATATTGCAGATAGCCCTGGGCAACCTCATTGACAACAGCGGTTACACCACCGACACCAACACTTGGCCGGGACCAGATTCCATTGTAGCTCTGCTTCTGCCCATTTACAGTTGGGCAAACCGGCGGCGAGTTTGGAGCCATCCTGTCACTGCCTTCTTCGCCATATAACACAAATGAGAAGATACTATCCTCCTCTGCAAGGGTGGTGACCGATACGTGACCCACCGCTGTTTCATGCTGCAACGTGCCGTCGTTGGTAAAACGATACAATGTTGCCACCCAGACATTTCCTGCCGGCGAGGGGTCTGCGGCCTGGTACCAGGTTGGCTGACCTGCCTCATCATAGGTGTACCATAAAAGCGCCCGGTAATCCCCGCTCCTGGAGTAATCGATACCCTGGCTTAAACCCGGTCTTGAAGCAGGGTCCCACAAGCCGCTTCTGTGCGGTATCGGAGTACCGGTGAAACTCATATCGGCACGGATTTCGATATCCGAGGCAACGGTGGCGGAGTTGTTCAAAACTACGTACCAGCGACCGGGCGCCGGGTTATCGACTGTGATGGCCGGACCCGCTTCACTGGTACCGGTCGCAGATGCCAGGGGACTGCCGCTGGTATCGGGTGCCACCGCAAATGGCGCGTAGCTGAACGCAGCATCAAACTCAATGCGGTAGAGCTCCATACCCAGGCTGGCATTCATGTTTTCCTGTTCACCAATGGCGGACGTTGTCAGGGTAAACGAACTGACCCCGGGTGGAACATCCAGGACGATACGTTTATGTATATCGTTGCCATCCATGGTCAAACCACGGGTAATACCATTCATCAGCACAAGTGTTTTAGGCGTCTCGACAGCGGTCTTGATAAAGCGGACCGGGATAATACCGATGTTGTTGGGGTTTTCCCGGCTTGTACCGACACCCACAGCCCCGACCAGTTCTGTACCCGGTACAGCACTGACGTTATCCCAGGACACGCGGACTTTTTGTGTCTCCTGGGTCGATACAATGCCGTCACCGGTGGCGGACAGCAGAGACTTGGTATCCTTTCCAATCACCACGGATTTAAGCGTAGCTTCATCCAGCTCGTTGCCCGCCGACCAGTTCTGAACGATGATCCAGTAATCCCCGGGAACCGGGTTAAACAGGTCACAGAATTCGATATCAGTCGGAGACTCGCTGGTGCACAGAATTTCATTCGCTTCTGCCTTACCATCACCATCGATATCACGACCCACATACAGGTCGAGATCCTCGGAGGTGGACGCCAGCGTTTCCGCGTGCAACCACATGGTGTCAGCCTTGACGTCATGCCAGACGGTCATGATGCCCTCGGTACCATCAAAAATATCATCCCCACTGGGGTCTTCCTTCAGAAATTCCGAAGTGGTGGTGGGCACAGACAGGCCGCCGCTTAAAAATGTGGCGTCCGGCATTTGTACGAGGTCGCTGAGCTCAAAATCCTGCCAGCCCGAAATGCTGTCGGTCTCGATCAGCCATTCTTCGGGCAACTCGCCACCGGATGCGTAAACCGCCAACGGCAGAACCGCATCAGGATGTCCAGCGGAGCTTAAACGGACCCTGCCGTATTGCCAGTTGCCCACCGTCTTGTCATCCGGCATGTTGACCACGATGGTCAAGGCCTGGCTGGCGCCATTTGCCAAACTGAATGAGTTGGGCGTAATCGTTACCGAAACGCCTTCTGCCAGGCCCTCGGCGGTTGCACTCCAGCTTGCGCCTCCCACCAGGTCGGTCACTGTTCTCTGGAAGTCACAGCTGACACTGCAGGATGAATCAACCAGTCCTGCTAAATTCAGACTCTTCGGACTGCCACGGCGTGCGGGATCTGCTTTAAGAAAATTGTCCTTGTTTTCATCCAGGTATAATCCGGCATTGATCGCCACATCCAGACGGGGCCTGCCTGCGCCGACTTTATGAACGTTGACTTCTGAATCATTGTAATCCACCGCATGATCGGGGGTTGCAGTCAATATAAGCGCCGAGTTGATCATTGCCGGCGTCCAGTCAGGATGCACCGACTTCACCAGCGCGGCAGCGCCTGCAACATGCGGTGCTGCAAAGGATGTCCCACTGAAAAAATTGTAGTTATTGCCCAGGTCCGAAGCTCCCAGGATATCCACGCCGGGCGCAATCATCTCGGGCTTCATCAGGTCTCCCACTGGTGGCAAAGCGGGGCCGCGTGAACTGAATCTGGCGACCACGTCACCCGCGGACTCGATGTGGAAAATATTAAAGCCACTGATAGAGCCCTGGTGCCCGGCTCCACTGTCCAGCCAGGTGCGCAATTGGTTTGCGTCATCCTGACCTATATGGACAGAGGGCAGGCAAAGATCATCAAGCAACACCGACTGCAGGTTTGGATCATCTGCATTGGCCAGGATGTAACC
>JBFFWN010000141.1:0-9268 GCA_041570235.1 Lysobacterales bacterium
AGAAACGTGTTTAGGGGAAGGTCAGCGCTGTGGTTGGCGATCATTCCCGGCCTGGGTCACCTGGCCCTCGGAAGCCGTGTCAAGGGCATACACTTACTCGCCTGCGCCATGGGCATCCTGCTCCTGGTGATATGGCGGACAGACCGCATTGCCCATACCTTCAGTTCACGGGCGGTTGATGAGTGGGTGGCGGTGCTGTTCCTGATCGGGTTATCACTCGCTGCCACTGCATATTCCCGATGGGATGTCAGAAGACTACTTGAGCGCGACGATACATGGGTTGCCGTAAATGGTCCATGGCAGATTTCGTTGCGCCGGTTTCGGGCCAACAAACTGGCTGTTGGATCTGTCTACATCATCCTGCTTCTATATGCCCTGGCAATTCTGGCGCCGCTGGTGTCGCCCCAGGACCCATCGGTGATGGAAAATATCCTGGAAACCCGCTATCTGCCTCCATCCTTTGCTCATCTTTTTGGAACCGATGAGTTCGGCCGCGACCTGTTTTCACGCGCAATGTATGGCGCTCGCGTATCCTTGTCTATCGGGCTTCTTGCAATGCTTTTATCGAAGACGATCGGGACCATTTATGGGGCAATCGCAGCCTACTTCGGGGGCGTCGTGGACTCTGTATTGATGCGCCTGGTTGATGTTGTTATTGCTTTTCCAACGTTTTACCTGATGCTCCTGCTGGTGGGTGTGTTCGAGGCGAACATTTTACTACTGGTCCTGATACTCGGATTGACCTCCTGGCCAGGAACCGCTCGCTATATTAGAGGTGAAATCCTTTCGCTCAAAGAGCAGGAGTTCGCGGAGTCGGCACGCGCCATCGGTCTGCCGCCACACCTGGTCATCCTCAGGCACCTCATCCCCAGTGCGCTGTCGCCGGTGCTGGTGAGTGCTGCATTATCGGTTGCAGGCATGATTGGCGCCGAGGCCGGGCTCTCATTCCTCGGGCTTGGCATTCGTCCGCCGATACCCTCGTGGGGCAACATGGTGAGTGGTGGTAAGGACGCATTGCTGGTGGCGTGGTGGGTGGCATTTTTCCCGGGAGCGCTGCTGACATTGACACTGGTCTCGTTCAGTCTGCTCGCGGATGGTCTGCGCGACGCACTGGATCCCAGGGCTCTAATGCGGAGGCCTGTCTAAATATGCTGGTTGAAGTAAAAGACCTCAGAAGTTACTTCTTTCTGGATGAGGGTGTCCTCAAGGCGGTGGATGGCCTGTCGTTCTCCATTGCCAAACAGGAGACTGTTGCATTGGTCGGTGAATCCGGTTGTGGCAAAACGATCGTTGCATTGTCGCTGCTGAATCTCATCCCCTCACCCGGCCGTATCGTGGATGGTCAGATGTTGTTTGAGGGAGAAGACCTCCGCCACCTGGATTCCAAGCAGATGCGACGAATCCGTGGACGCCGCATAGGACTGGTCTTCCAGGAGCCCGGCGTGGCTCTCAACCCGGTCTACACCGTGGGCCAGCAAATAGCGGATGTACTCAAACTACATCGCGGGCTGACCAGGCATGAGGCGCAGGCAGAGTCCATTCAACTGCTGGGAGATGTCGGTATTGGTAATCCGGAGCAGCGGGCCGGTGCATATCCGTTCGAACTATCGGGAGGGATGCAACAACGCGTCCTGATCGCGACCGCTATTGCGGGAAGGCCGAAACTACTCATTGCCGACGAGCCAACCACTGCTCTCGACCCCACCGTGCAGGCAGAGATTCTGGATTTACTCTGCTATCTCCAGGCGGAATACCAAATGGCCTTGTTACTCATCACGCACGACATCGGTGTGGTAGCCGAAATGGCGGACCGGGTAATGGTGATGTACACAGGCAAGATAGTTGAATCAGGAAGTACCCAGTCGGTGTTTCACAGTCCTTTGCATCCATACACCCGGGGACTGCTCAAATCTGTCCCACAACTGGGAGTGGGGAAAGATGAAATATTACAGGGTATTCCAGGCACGGTACCCGACTTTCTTGAGCTTCCGCGCGGATGCACATTTCATCCGAGGTGCAATATCAGCGAAACAGGCTGCACCGCTACTTTTCCACCCATCAGGAAAATCACACGTGGTCATCACTGCGCGTGTCACAAAATCACATGAGTGGCCGGGATAATAGCATCCTGCTGGAAGTCTCGAATCTCAAGACACACTTCCCGTTTGGTGGGCGCTGGATAGGCAGCCAACAGTTTATCCGTGCAGTGGACGGCATTAACCTGGATATAAAACGCGGTGAGATTGTTGGAGTCGTTGGCGAGTCCGGTAGCGGTAAAACGACACTTGGCCGATCGATATTGCGTCTCGTTGAACCGACCGGAGGCTCGGTCTGGTTCGACGGAATCGACGTGATGGGACTCTCGGGAAAGGAAATGCGGCAGATGAGAAAGCGCATGCAGTTTATTTTCCAGGACCCTTACAAGTCCCTGAGTCCACGTATGCAAATTGGGCAACTTATTGCCGAGCCCCTCAGGCTCCATCGGATTGTGCCGGAGGAGAAAGTTGCCGATCGAGTCGTTACTCTGCTTGGAAAGGTGGGATTGAATCCTTATTTCCAGCATCGTTACCCGCATGAGATGAGCGGCGGGCAACGTCAGCGCATTGCCATTGCGCGGACACTCGCGCTCGAACCCGAGTTTATTGTCGCTGATGAGCCGGTCTCGGCCCTGGACGTCTCAGTTCAAGCTCAGATTCTGAATCTCCTGCTTGAACTGCAGCAGTCCGAGGGCATTACCTTATTGATAATTTCACACGATCTGGCAGTGATCGAGCGGATTGTGAACCGGATTGTCGTGATATATTCGGGCAGGGTTATGGAGATTGCAGGCGCCGCGCAGTTGATTGAGACACCGCTTCACCCGTATACGCAGGCCCTGATTTCTGCCGTGCCATCTGGCAGGCCCGCAAAACGGAAGCCGCGAGCGCAGGTCACGACAGAACCCTCAAGGATTGGAAAGCCGCTCAAAGGTTGCCCGTTTGCCCCGCGCTGCGCCGAAGTACAGAGCATATGTTGGGAGGAAATGCCCAGGCTCGAAAGCAAAAACAACGAACACGAGGTCGCTTGCCATGTCCGCCAAACCAGTTAAACAAGGGTCAATATCACGCTGCCGGATACACGCATGTATTTATTTATGTTCGGTATTTTGTGTGCTGGCTTGCCTGTCGGGAGGGGGGGATCAATGACTATCAAACGAAGAATCATCGTTATATTTTGTGTTGGTTCCATTGCGCTTCTCAATTTACATTGCGGTGGAGAAGACCGGAGCAACGACGCCAGAAGTCACACACTAACCATTCATGTACCAGGCCTTGATGAACGCCTGCTTGGCCCGCTGGGTGCCAACCCCTGGTTCCTGGTGTTTCTGGGACTGGCAACCGGACCGGGAGATTCCGTCTCCCCGTTGCCCCGACTGCTCGACCGCTGGGAGCACACCCCCGACTATACAAAATGGACATTGCATGTGCGGGATGGCGTTCGATGGGGTGATGGAGTGCCGGTAACCGCTGCGGATGTGAAATATAGCCTGGAAATGTGGACAAATCCTAAAATCGGTTACGAGTATCCATTCCAGGAGGAGATCACAGTTCTCGACAGCCACAATTTGCAGATCACATTCAAAGAACCGGTAAGCAGTACTGTCTTTACCTTCAACTGGCTGGCTATGCTCCCAAAACACCTGGTGGAACCCCTGGACCTTGATCATATCTTCAGCTGGCCCTTCTGGATACAGCCTGTTGGTAACGGCCCTTATCGCTATGTCAGGCACATTCCCGGTGTCATGACGGAACTCAAAGCAAACCCTGATTACTACGCGGAAGCGCCGAAGATACCCGGTGTCGTACTGCGATTCGGAGGCGATGGCCTTACCGAACTATTGAGTGGCAATGCTGATATCGCCACAAGCATCAAGCCTTTGCAGGCCGCGCAACTTGCTGAAGATTCCCGATTTCGGGTTTACCACAAGATCAAATACAAATCACACGTTGGAATCCTCTGGAATCACCGCAACCCTTTGTTTCAGGATGCCGGGGTACGAAAAGCTCTCACCCTGGCCATCGACCGGCGCGAGTTGAATCAGATTCTGGACTACCCTCCTGACCTTCCCATTTTCGACGTTCCGGCAACAATGCGTCACCATCTGCAGGGTATGGTTCCCGCGCCGATGCCTTACGACCCCGGTCGTGCTGTCCAACTGTTGACAGAGGCTGGTTGGACTGACACCGATAATGACGGAATTCTTGAAAAGGATGGGCAGCAGTTCCGTTTCACGCTGAGTACCACAGAAATGTCCACGACACAGGCCGTCTACATTCAAAATCAGTATCGCCGTATCGGGGTTAACATGGACATTGGTACCTACGATCGCAACGCGCTTTGGGCGAAGGTACGTGAACCCCACGACTTCGACGCGGCAATCCACACCCAGAATCACATCGAGGGTTTTAGGGACTTTCGCTATTCGGGGTACAAGAATCCGGAACTGAGCCGACTCCGGGATGCCATTTGGTACACGATCGACCAGGAGGCCGCCGATAAAGCCCTGAAAGAACTATGGCAAATAGTCGAGGCGGAGGTACCATTCACCTATCTGCATCCAACACTCTCATATCTTGCTGCTCATCAGCGAGTCAGGGGATTGCAAAATGACATGGATATCTTTTCGAACGTCGAGCACCTGTCGATCAAAGACGAGAATAACGTACCTTGATTGATATAGGCGTCGATTGTCTCACCTTCCCTGGTCGCAACACCTGCAACCACGCCACCGATGGGGGCCCTTATCTCGGTATAGCCGAGCACGACTTCGGCCGAGCGCACTTTCCGGGTTTTTCCCTTCAGTTGTAAATTCCACCTGTAATTATGGCAGTTTATGGCAATAGCCTGACTGTCGTATAGCAGTCTGGTGACCATTGGAATACGATCATGTCAGATCGGAATAAACTGTGAGACCATCTGCCAGGTGCCATAGCCTGAGCGACCCCTGGCTTTATCTTTGCTGCGCAATGGCTCACTGAAAAGGGTGCAAACTTCATTTATGCAAGGAGTCAAGAACATGACAGGAACCGAGGACAATAGTCGTTGGCGAAGGAACCGATGGAGAATTGCGGGCTGGGGGACTGCAGCGATCATGCTGTTGCTGCCATTCATCTCGATGCAGTTTACCGATGAGGTGGACTGGAGCCTATTCGACTTCATTTTCTTTGGGTCCATGCTGGGCGCCGCAGGCGGTACTTTCGAATTGGCCGCGAGAATGACACCTGACAGGGCCTACCGGGCTGCCGCTGGAGTGGCGCTAGCAGCGGCTTTCATCCTCATTTGGGTCAACGGTGCCGTTGGCATTATCGGCAATGAGGAAAACCCTGCTAATTTGATGTTTTACGGGGTGCTCGCCATTGGCATCATCGGCGCCGTTTTAGCGCGTCACAAACCAGGCGCAATGGCACGCGCAATGGTTGCTACAGCAATCGCCCAGGCCATGGTAGCCGTGATCGCCCTGATCGCCGGTTTGGACCCTAACCTCCCGGTAACAGTATTCTTTGTCGCGTGGTGGTGCATAGCAGCCTGGCTATTCAGTAAAAGCGGCCGGGAATCCACCAAGCAGACCAAGTGATATGTGCCTGGTGAACTATGCGGGTCAGACGTATTTTAGCCGTGATCTGATTTCTGTTCACAGTTGGATAAAAGCCCTGATGTCCATAGGGAATTCCAGCAGCACATGCAGAATGCTGAAGAATAAAAGTACGATTAACCCCGGGTAAATTCATGCACATAAATAGAAGAATTAACAGGACATCTTCATTTTTTGTGGATGTCTTCATTTTCTTTCCGCATTTTCTACCATTTTCATTTTCACCGCCCGCGATTAGCAATTGTACTGCAACGGGTGTAACATGTTGAAATACGAAGATACTTCGATATCGGCGGGTACCGTATGAACTTGAGTTTGTGCGCAAACTGAACCGTCAGCCATGGAGGGCTTGCATAAGGATTGATATGATTAAAATGCAAAAACCCACATACAACAATGATACTTTTACCCTCAACCCTGATGCGCTCGAATCAGAACCCCTTAAACTAGACCAATTACTGAACCTGATATTGCTCGCCCATGAATCCGGTTACACGGTGAAAGCGGCACACGATATGAAGCTGTTGCAAAACCCGATACTGGCCGAGATCTACACGGTCTGGTTCGCAATTGAGAATGAACTCCATGTATTTTCCAATAATATTCCAAAGCTGATGGAGTTTACGCGGATGAAGCATTCCAGCTTTTCCTAAAACCGCTGGTAAAAAGGGTGACGTCGTCAGTACCAAACCCGTGCTTAAACCCACTAAGCTTTAAGCAGGTATTCAGCATTCATCACAAATAACCAATTTTTCCTGTTACTTTCAGTTATTCGAATAAACACTGTTTTCCAGACGAGGATCATTTCGTCCCAGTTGTTCGTGGCTTGACACCCAATCGAGAGAAGAGATGGCAGCCGCAAGGGACACCTCACCGGCCAGGACCGTTGCCGTAACAATTTCGGCGAATTTGTAGACTTTCCCCACCCCGTAACACCCCAGGGTTTTGAGTGCCTCTTTCTGGGTTGGCAGGCCGGTGCCACCTCCGCAAGTGGCCACGATCAGCGATGGCAGGGTGATTGAAATATACAGGTCTTTCTCAGGCGTTAGCTCACAATAAAGAAGCCCTGCCGATGACTCGGAAACATTGGCAACATCCTGGCCGGTTGCAATGAAAATGGCAGCAATGGCATTGGCGGCATGGCAGCCGTTGTTGTTGGCACCGGAAAGTATGCTTCCGATCGTTGCGACCTTGTAATGATGGTAGAGGGATTCGGTGTCGGCATCCATGATTTCCTGCAGGACGTCGCGCTTGACGACCGCCTCGGCAGTCACCCGCTTGCCGCGCGTGCGCATCATGTTGATCATCGATGCCTTCTTGTCGGTGGCAAAATTTGCCTCGAGAAAGAAGCGTTGAATTTCCACGACATCGCAGTTCTGTAATATCCAGTTACAGGCTGCGAATGTTGCCTTTCCGACCATGTTCATCCCTGCAGCATCGCCCGTACTATAGTTAAAACGCAGATAGGCGAATTTGCTTGCCAGGTAGTAATCAACATGCTGCAGGTTGATGAAAGGGTCAGTTGCGTTTGCAACTGCCTTGATATCCTCAGCATTGGCCTGCAGCCAGTCTGTGAACTGCCGGGCCTGTATTGCTTCTTCGAATATGAAGACAGGCGCCCGTTGCATCTTGTCGTCAACCACCGCACATTTTATGCCACCGCTACGGTGAAGTACTTTCATGCCACGATTATATGAAGCGACCAATGTGCCTTCCGAGGTTGCAAGCGGGACATAAAATTCACCCCTGGCATTCTGACCGTTGATACGCAAAGGCCCGGCATACCCCAATGGCACCTGGGCCACACCGGTGAAGTGTTCTATATTGCCACGTGTCAGGTGCGGATCAAATGAGTAACTCCTGACATGCTTCAGGCTACCCTTTGTATGGTTTTCGATGAAAGATTGCCTGGCTGTGATGATTTCTTCGCTATGGTCATCATAGAGATCACGGGGCAGAGCGCCTGGCGCATGCTCCCCCGTGTTCAACCTGTCACTCACTTTCAGTTGCAACTGACCAAACGGCCGGGTCTGAAAGTCCAGTTCAATATTGTGCTCACCCTCAGTAAGGGTTTCTCTGGCCAGGTGGAATGTAAGCATATCACCCAATGGAAAGTCGATCGGGTTCTCCGGGGTGACCTGGCTGAGCAAAACGGATGGTTCGTTATTCCGCGCGACAGTTATCTGTTCTTGCGGAATATCACGGCCGTCGATGGCTACACTCAAAACCTGCTGGACAGAGGCGGGACTCAGACGGTTTTTGACGGAAAAGCTGACGCCATCTGATGTGCGTTTTAGGCTGGTATTGTTGTATAGCTTTCTAAGGGTGCTTTTGGGAAAGAATTTCATCACTATCCCCTGCGAAACTGCCCGCAAGGGAATCTTGCCGGCGAAACGTCAAGTGTTTATAGAATAAAACTCACCTTGTCTGAAGTCCACGGTTTTTGGCAAAAGTCAGGACAGCCAAGAATCGCACCGAGTAGCGAAAGTCAGAAAAGTCAGGAGAAAAGTCAGGACAGCCATCAATGGCGCTAAGTTAAGCTGTATTTGAGAAAAATGCCATGACACCCATTTCGTTGAAGTTGAAGTTTTGTGCGTGTTCTGGCTATTTGTTTTGAGTAAAACCTGGGTCTCTCGGCTTTCCTCCGAGACGCTGAATCAGGGTCACGGCGCCGGTCTGTGGTGTGGACATTGTGGCAGGGTGGTCAAGTCACCTGTTGATATTGAAATCCTGCCATGGGGTAAGCATCAACCGGTAAAGCAACCGCAATTAGTCAGTCTCAAAGCTATCTTTGAAGATCAAGTCAATTACAGTAGCATTTGCCCAAAACCCACCAGACAAAGTAAACCCGTCACCGGTGGCAATTTTCTTGCTGGCATCAGGCTGACCAATGGTTCCTGTTAACGCATATTCACCAGCAGATGACGTACCACCACCGCTATCTATAGTGCTTTTTGTGATTGTAAACTCTCCACCCGAGGATTGGGCAAGAACACCGGCGGACAAGATAAACAGCAAAATCAAAGTGGCATAACTGAGCTTTTTCATTGAGAGTCCTCGTTTAACTCGATTTGACCGGAACTGCATATCGATCTCCAGTGATGTTGGCTGGGACGAGAATCGAGTCATGCCCCGCACTCACCCGCAATTGCGACAACACCGTTGATGAAATACCAGGTCGACCCGCGGCAAACACAGAAATCATCATCGTCGCTGTCGTAGTAAATCGTTCCGGCATCGCAGATCGGGGCAGTAGATCGAGGCGTAATCTTCAGAACGTCATCGATGGTGACAGAGGTCCCGGCGCCGATCACTACCCCTCCAGACGGGGCGCTTATTCTGATGGCATCGGAGTTGTTGCCAGCTGAATTGAGATCCACCCTTCCATTGGTATCGACGTCCACTCCCGCAGAGCCCGCGTCGACAACCACGCCTCCATTAGAATTGGTGGCGCTGATAAACACGCCTCCATTAAAATTGGTGGCGCTTAGTCTGATGGCATCAAAATTGCTGCTAGTCGAATTGAGATCCACCCTGCCAGTGGTGTCGACGTCCACCCCAGAAAAGCCTGAGTCGATATCCACGCCTCCATTAAAATCGGAGGCGCTTATTCTGATGGCCTCAGAGTTGCCGTTA
>JBFFWN010000142.1:0-9209 GCA_041570235.1 Lysobacterales bacterium
GAATCAAGGTTGATGAGGTGTTGCTTATCGACTTGCAAAGCCCTGAAGGGAAAACCATGCTTGAGCAGGCCGGCCCTTATAAACTGCTAACTGAATCGCCAATAGGTATTAAAAGCCGGGGTTCACAGGTGCAGACCCTCAGGGCAGCAACGAAATCGGCCGCCAGCCGCGGTTGTAACCTTTTACTGACAGGACCAGTTAAAGGAGTAAGCTGGAGAGCTGACAACACGGGCTTAGACAAACCCGCCGCCACAAGCAGGTTGGAGAGATATCTATTTGTCCGTATGGCTAAACTTCAGGACCAGGCATTCTGACAACCTGACCCATTCCCTACAAGTACACGGCAAGCATGATGAGTGGTTTGCCCGGAAATCACTGGGCAAAAGCCTCGCACAAAGCGATATTGTCACCCACGATGCGTTGGATCGGAACAGTGCCCTGCTGACCGATTGACGGGATGTCGTATTCGACCGTACCGCTTTCACAATCGGTAAAGGTCAACGTTATCGTGCCGTCACTCACCTCTGTAATATCCGTCGGCGTATCAAACAGCCCACCGGTGGCGAAACTGATATCCATCACCGCCTGGTTACCCGAATAGGCGCCAAGCGCATTGAGCCAGCGATGACCGGGCTCACCCAGGTTGGCGGTCACGCCCGCCTCCGGCCTGACCGTGTCATAGGTAAACCAGGCTAAGTTCACGTATCCAATCGCCGGGAATACCGTGATGAAAAACCCCTGCCCATTGGTAGCCGGGTTGAACCAGGCATCATTCAGGCCGACATTCATCGTAGCCACCGGTGTTGCCTCAAAGAGGTTGAACGGATCATAGGATGACAAGATATCATTGCCATAATATTTGCTCTTTACGGTGTTTTGAGCAACACTCGTCTGGCTCCTCAAAGACTCGCAAAAAGCGATATTGTCGCTCACGATACGCTGGATCGGAACAGTGCCCTGCTGCCCTATCGACGGGATGTCGTATTCGACCGTGCCATTTTCACAATCGGTAAAGGTCAGCGTTATGGTGCCATCGCTTACCTCTGTGATATCCGTCGGCGTATCAAACAGCCCATTGGTGGCGAAACTGATGTTCATCACCGCTCGGTTACCCGAGTAGGCGCCCAGCGCATTGAGCCAGCGATGACCGGGTTCACCAAGGTTGGCGGTCACACCCGCCTCCGGCCTGACCGTGTCATAGGTAAACCAGGACAGGGACACATATCCAATCTCCGGGAATACCGTGATGAAAAACCCCTGCCCGTTGGTAGCCGGGTTGAACCAGGCATCGTTCAGGCCGACGTTTAATTCCGGCAGATGTGGTGGCGCATTTACCGTAACGCCAACGCTGGCAGAAACCGTATTAATACCATCGGTGCAGCGTAATCCAAAGCTGTAATTTCCTGCCGTGCTTATATTGATATCAGCAGATCCACCGGATGCACCTGGTGTCAGGTTGCGCCAATCGACAGTCCCGGATAATGCCGTACAAGAAGTGGCATTGTTCACCGCCCAGGTCAGGGTAACTGATTGTCCCTCATCTATCACATTGGGTGCGGCCGTAAATGAAGTGATCTGTACCGGCGGAGCCGCTGGCTCGGAAAAAATCTGAATACGGTCATTTCCGGAATCAACGATGATGACCCGATCATTGCTGTCCACCGCCACACCCCAGGGTGAGTCGAACTGGCCCTGTCCTGTACCCAGTCGGCCAAAAGCCGAGCAGCTACCCTGCTCATTGCACACCTGGACGCGGTGGTTGAAACGATCGACGATGATGATTTCATCCCTGCTGTTTACTGCAACACCAGCCGGCAGATTGAACTTGCCCGGTGTTGAACCAAAACTGCCAAAAGCAGTGCAACTGCCGGTGGTGGTACAGATTTGAATACGGTCGTTGCCGCGATCTGCGATGATCAGGCGGCCATGGCTGTTCACCGCAATGCCCGAGGGCGAATCAAACTGGCCCGGGCCTGAACCCAGGCTTCCAAATGCCGTGCAATTGCCCTGATCGTCGCACACCTGGATGCGGTTATTATCGGTATCGGTAATGTACATGACATCCTGGTCATCAATCGCTATACCTCTCGGTGATTCAAACTTGCCAACCACCACACCCGAACCACCAAAATCCGTGCAACTGCCGGTAATGGCGCAACTGGCAATGCGGTCATTGCCCCTGTCGGCGATAAAGAGCCGGTCCATGCTGTTCACCACAAGCCCACGCGGCTTGTCAAACTCTCCGGAGAAATCTCCAGGAGCGCCGAAATTGTTGCAGGATCCGGATTCATCACAGACAGAAATACGGCTATTTCCGGCGTCCGTAATGATAATTTTCCCCTGGTGACTGACCGTCACCCCACGAGGCGAGAAGAATTGCCCATTCGATGTGCCCGTGCTACCGAATTCGGCCACAAACTCATATGCGGCATGGCCGGCTGTGGACAGGCCAAGCAGGCTCAAAAATACCGAAACAACAACAAACCGGCAAGGATAGGATTTAAATAATTTTGCTGATAACAATGAAACTCTCCGATGCGCAAAGTCCGTTTTAAGCATCAAGGGAAAACCAGGGGGACTGGTCAAACCAACGTAAAAAAACATTATCAGGAATTTATCATGATGTCGATGACTAATGTGACAGAACAACCCGTCATCACAAAAAGTATTTTATTTCTTTAACATGTACTATAGGGCGAGGAAGATATTCGAGTCGAAAAAGAGATAGCTAGAGGAAATGGACTTCCCATGGCAAAACCTAAATCATTAAAGCAATCAATCCCAAGTTTTTGGGGCTTGATTAAGTATATGTCTCCCTATACACGCCAGCATCGCCCGCTGATTGCGGGGTCTTTCCTGGCGCTGTTCGCCGGCGTCATGATGCGAGCGCTTGAACCCTGGCCGCTCAAAATAGTTATCGATCACGTTATCATGCCCGGCACCACCAAAATCGCCGATGGCGGCTGGCTAGATTCGCTGGAACCATTGACCCTGGTCGCCGGGGCATCGATCGCATTGATCTTCATACTCGGTCTCAGGGCGATGAGCACCTACTGGCAAAAAGTAGGTTTCGCTTTGGTTGGAAACAAGGTGTTAAGCCAGGTCAGGGCGGCCCTTTACCGGCATATCCAGTGCCTGTCGATGTCTTTCCACAATAAGTCAAAAAGCGGTGACCTGCTGGTTCGCGTCATCGGCGACATCGGTTTACTCAAGGAAGTGGCTGTCACCGCATTTATGCCGCTCATTGGCAGTGTGCTGGTATTAGCTTCAATGGCCGCACTGATGCTCTGGCTCAACTGGAAGCTGGCCCTGTTGGTATTGATCACCGCCCCTCTTTACTGGATTCCAACCCTGGTTTTTGGCAAACGCATAAAAATCGTTTCCCGCAAACAGCGAAAACGGGAGGGCGCCATGGCGTCCACCGTTGCCGAATCCATTGGCGCCATGCAGGTCGTTCAGACACTTTCACTTGAGGAAACATTTGCCGGTCAATTCAGCCAACAGAACAAAAAGAGCCTCAAGGAGGGCGTCCAGATAAAACGTCTCCTGGCGCGACTGCAGGGTTCGGTGCAGTTGATGACCGGCGTATCTACCGCCGCAGTGTTGTTTTATGGCACGGTACTGATTTTGGAGGGCTCTCTCAGTGCCGGTGAATTACTGGTTTTTTTGTCCTACCTGAAAGCCGCTTTCAAACCCATGCAGGATTTTGCCAAGTACTCCGGCAGGATCGCCAAGGCCTCCGCAGCGGGCGAGCGTGTTATTCAATTATTTGAAACACCTGCGGATGTAATCGATGCAAAGGATGCTATAACCGCACCGGCCTTTAAAGGGGCACTGACATTCGAGCATGTCAGCTATGCCTATGAAAATGGTCAGACCATCCTGAAGGACATCAATTTCAGCATACAAGCAGGGCAAAAAGTCGCGATTGTGGGTCCTTCGGGTGCAGGCAAGTCGACGCTGATTGGGCTGATATCAAGATTATACGATCCGGACACCGGAAGTGTGCTGATCGATAACACCGATATACGCCGCGTTACACTTGAATCCCTGCGCACGCAGATCAGCGTGGTTTTGCAGGATACCTTATTGTTTGCCACCTCGATTGGCGAAAATATCGCCTATGGCGCACCCGATAAAACCGAGTCCGAAATACAGCAGGCAGCCAGGCATGCCAACATCCATGACTTTATTGAAAGCCTGCCGGATGGATACCAGACGCAGGTTGGCGAAAGGGGCGTCACCCTTTCTGCGGGACAACGACAGCGGATCGCCCTGGCGCGGGCGGCATTACGCAAGGCGCCCCTGCTGATACTGGATGAACCCACCAGTAATCTTGACAGGGAGAATCGTCATGCCGTTCTCCAGGCACTGGACAGGATCACTGCCGGGAGTACCACTCTCATGATCACCCATGAACTGTCGGAGATAGAAAATGCAGATGTCATACTGCATATCGAAAACGGTCAGCTGGTCGAAAGCGGCACACACCGGGAACTGATGTCGGCCGGCGGTTTATATGCAAAGCTCTTGAACAACGAATTTATGCAGGAAGAACCCGTTGTCTGATCATAAGCAAAACGCCACTGTTTCCAGCCCTTTCATGTTTGTCGTTGGGTGCCCGCGCTCCGGAACAACCCTGTTGCAAAGGATGCTGGATAATCACCCGCAACTGACCGTGGCGAATGACACCCATTTTATTACGCGAGCCGTTAAAAGGGTTCTGCGCAAAAATCCTCAACCATTACTGACAAAGGAGCTGGTTGAGGCCGTGCTCTCTTACCGGCGCTTCTATCGAATGGGATTGGACGAGAAAGAAGTCATCCATGCTGCTGAAGACTGCGTGACCTATGCTGAATTCGTCGGACGTCTCTATGCATTGCGCGGGCAAAAAAAGCACAAGCAATTCAGCGGCGAGAAGACCCCCGATTACTGTCGAAACCTGCCGCTGTTGCACACGCTTTTTCCGGCTGCACGATTTGTTCACATCATACGCGATGGACGCAACACCGCATTGTCCACCCTCGACTGGGCAACTGAGACAAAAGGGCCCGGCAGGTGGTCATTGTGGAACAGGGATCCGCTCGGGACCTGTGCGCTGTGGTGGCGTTGGCAGGCAGGTATGGGTCAGCGTGATGGCCAAGGCCTGGGAAGCACCAGCTTCTTCCAGTTGAAATACGAAGACCTGGTGGCCCGGCCGGAAAAAATACTCCGGGATATCGCCGGTTTTCTCGAAATCGATTATTCAGACTCGATGGCCAACTACCACGCTGGCAAGACCCGCAACCAACCCGGGCTATCTGCAAAAAAGGCCTGGCTGCCGCCGGTCAAAAACCTCAGGGATTGGCGTGAGGCCATGACGCCCGAGGATATTGGCGTATTTGAGGGGATCGCAGGCGCACTGCTCAAAACCAATGGTTATCAATGCATGGATTATCCCGCGACCAGTGCAGTCACTGAAAGGGTGTCTTATTGTCTTGACTGGTGGCAAGCCAAGGGCCGGGACTGAACGGGTCCCAAGCACCGTGGCTAATAACGGTAGCGTACCTGCAACTTGCTGACCCAGGCATCATCGTTTCTGCGAAAAGCCTTACCGGGTTTGAACCAGCCCACCACAAGCTCAAAATCCCATGAACGCACCGGACGCCAACCAACAATGGCGTCAATTTCCCAACCCAGTTCGCGGTCGATCCCGTTTGGCTTCTGGTCGATATCCGAATCTATTATTCTTCGCACCGCCTTGTCCTGTCGATAATAATGACCAACCAGGTCTATGGAGCTTTTTGGTGTGAAGCGGAAACCGATTCCAAGCGTGCCTATGTGCATATTGGCCAGCTCAGGGTCAACCAACTCGCCGTAGTAGCGAAACGAAGTCACGCCGCCAAACTTGCTGTTATTGTCCTGCATTCGTGTTTGCCGGAAGTTGCCATCAGTACCATCACTGGTTTTGTCATCTCCCTGTCCAAACGCCCAGGCCGCAGTCAGGTACCATCGTTCCCCGAGGGACCTTGTCGTACCAACATCCATTCCCCAGCCCCGCAGGCTGGTGCTTCCACTGCTCCCGCTGATGCGCGAAAGCTCAAACCAGCTGTCATGCCGGGGTGGCCATTCAACAAAGGCACGCACACCTGTGTGTGTAACCTTTTCTTTCAAACCTGCGAGATCGGTATCGCGATGTATGACGTAGGCGGCAAAACGGCGTTCAGGGTCGGACACATAGGCCATGAAATTATTCGTATTTTCATCCCGAAGCTTTCCATCGGAAAGTGTCGTGGTAGCGGATAGCTCTGCCAACCATCCGGCCAATGTCCAGTAAAACCGCAGGCCATCCAGGTTCTGGTCGTACAACCATTCACGCCGGTCATCAAAATCCATGCGACCGGCCTGAATATCAAAATCAATTTCAAAAGGATCGTCAAAGAAGATAAAAGACTCACCAAGACGGCTGTCCCTGATATCAAAAGTCCCCAGCAGATCGTCATTGGTTCTTAAATAGGTATAACGCGCCTCCAGTTGACCGGATATGCCGTACCTTCCCGGGCTCAATATGAAGCGGCCCCTTATGGATCCCGCGGTATCCTGCCGGTCAAGCTCACGCCGATCGTACAGATCATAATTATGCTCACCCTTATACCGGGCTTCGACCAGGGTGGTGAATCTGAGCCTGTTATTGATTCGAAAGCCCTCACCAAACTGGTCATCCTCAGACACCTGTCTGCCCTGGGGCGAGACGACATTCAGACTTTCAACAGCGTACTCTGTAACGGGCTTTTCACGACGCAACTCCAATTCCACAGGCACCAGGACCTGCTGATTCATGACCGTCAGAATATGTCCCTCAGCAACCTTTCTGATATCACTGACCAGTCCGCTCACCCGGTCCCTGCCGGGCCCGCGCGAGCTGACCTTGCGCGCTGAAAATCGCTTGCGACCACGGTAATGACCTTCGACCTTTACCCGTTCGTTGAGCAGACTGGTCCTGGCAATTTTGCTGAAAGATGTTTTCGATGAAATTTGCACCAACTGCCCAAGCACCTTGAACTGCCCGGTTTCCTCGACCATTGAAATCGTACCTATCAGGACTTCTTCCGACTGCGGATCTATCAAGTCCGCGCGCGCTGCGACGAAAACACCCTGCTCGTTCAAGTTACCACGTAACTCCATCCAGTTACCGGGTACGATGCCATCCATATCACTTCCCAAAACCGGGAGTGACAACCCAAGGCCAATCAAAACCAGCCATGGCTGAAGCCTGGACAGCAAATTCACGAGTCCGCCCCTGTTCGGTTAAATGTATTGATACAGGTCTCTCCCTCATCGATAAGATGATCGGTCAAATGCGCCCAGCGTGGTCTCAACGCATATAGCAGCGCCAGTCGATAATAGGTGCTGGCCTGAAAGAACAGCAGGCGTTGGACGAAACCCGGTTCATCCTGCCTGCCCAGACCGTTCAGCAAGGCCTGGCTGCAAGCGTCAATGGCTGAAACCTCACTCTTATCACATGCCTGGAGTACCCTGAGGTTTATATGGGCGAGCAAATTTGCCGCATCAAGCGCAACGTCCGCCTTGCATATGAGGTCAAAGTCCAAAAGGCCGATCGATTCACCACAAACAATAAACTGGCGGTCATGTAAATCCCTGTGAGCCAGGCCCAGCCCGGCAAGCGGCAATTTTTCTGCAGCTTCCTGTAATTGTTGCCGACCCTCCAGCCAACGTGACGGCAAAGAAGGCTTGCACAGCAGAAACCGCCTGGCGCGCTCATCCAGTACGGCCAATTCATCCGTATGGCTGAATTCCGGCAAACCATCACCGGTATCGGACCGCTGAAACTGCCGCAGGCAGGCGCCAATAGCCGACCAGTTATCAATTGCACCGGTAGCAACAACCGGTTCGTGCCCCGGCAGTTTCTCGATAAGTAAATAATCATTATCCTTATCGACTTTTAGCAATCGGGGTATTTTGAAACCACCCGAAGCACAGGCCGATAGTACACGCCGGTAGTTTTCTGCCGCCTGCGCGGTTTTTCGTTTTCTGTAGGCTTTGATGACGTGGGTTTGGTCTTCCATTTCCGATCCAAGCACCATACGCCTGCCTGGCCGGTAACTGATGATCGCGTGATTTTTGGCAAAGTTGGATTCACGCCATCTTAATGCAAACGGAATTTTGCTATCGCTGCCGGCCTGCAACTCACTTAGTTCAGCAGCCTGGTAGACAAAGTATCGCTGCCGGCCGGCCTGACGAACCTCGAGGTGAATCGCCCCCTGCTTTTCTACTGCAACACGTCTGACCTGCTGTTCATCAATATGAATCGAACGTAGTGTTGAAAATGCCGACTGCAATGCACCGCTTGAAATTTCCCGATGGCAGCACGCGGCAGTTTCAAGCACGTGTTCGGCAATATTGGTCCAGCTATGCCGCGCGGCTTCTGTCGCAGCTCTCTGTCCAAGTGTATCCTGCAGGTGTTTATCCAGAATCAATGACTCCAGTTGTTGCAGCAATTGCGCCGAATCGCCGGCCTTGTAGACCAGGCCGGTGACCTGGTGGGTGACGATATCAGGCAGGTCGCCCATGTCAGGCACCACTGGCACAACCCCACAACCCATCGCCTCCATCAGTTTCAGCGGAGAAAAATAACAGGGCATATCCGCCTGGTATGTAAGTGGCAGGACATCGAAGGCCGCTACATATCGTGGCATCATTTCGTGTGCCTGCCATCCGATCTGCGTATAGCGGTCCTCGGGCACACACGCCAGGCTTTCAAAGTCACCTTCGCCCACCACCAGAAGGTGCACATCAAGATTCCGTGACAGTAATTGGCCTACGATTTCTGTTAACCGGTCAAAACCATGCCAGGGCCTCTCACGGCCATGGAACCCGATCACGAACCGGCCTGCCGGAACAATGGATTCGCGGACTGATTGGTTACGAAGTGACGGGTTGAACCGGTCGACGTCAATGCCATTTGGGAATACCCTGACCCGTTCAGGACGGGCGCCACGCAGCCGTGCATAACTCGCGACGTCACTGGATACGGCTATGACCTCACAGGCCTCGGCCATGGCAACGGCATCATTGTGGGCGTCTTCATCATCGTTCGACCCTCCTCTCCAGCGTTTCTGTTCATCGGCCAGGGGCGAGTTCACCTCCATCACCAGCGGGATGCTGTGCTGCTTTGCAAAACGGGCCGCTGTCGACTTACCCAGGGCATA
>JBFFWN010000143.1:0-9125 GCA_041570235.1 Lysobacterales bacterium
CCCCCCCCCCCCCCCACACCCCGCCGGGCACACCCTTACCGCACTCCACTTAGCACTCCGCTAAACGCTAGGGCCGCTGAGTGACTATTTCAGTTTGAGCACTTCGCGGTTCATCCATCCCCGGGGCCAATCCATTCGGTCGCCTATGATCTGCCGCCCTCGGAAAATACCAGCTGAACACCTAATTGATTGACCCCATCCTTGCTGCCAAGCACCCCCACTTGCATTATCATAGGCAAAACCAAACGAAGCGCTGCCTTTGAAATACTCTGCCCTGCTATACATCATCACGCCGCACCGTAGAATCCTTTTGCTGATTCTCGCGCTGCTGCTGGCTGATAGCATGACAGCACTGGCCATGCCGTGGATGGCCGGCATGCTGACCAAATCCATACTCGGCGGAGAAGAGAGTGGCTTACCGGCCTTCCAGTTTATCCTCGTGGCATGGTTTTGCTTGCTGGCGGTTAAAAGCCTGCTGAGCTTTGGCAGTTCGTATCTGATCGGCGGAACAGGTGAAAATATGGCCGCCCGGCTGCGCTCAAGAGTGTACGAGCACCTGCAAATCCTGCCTATGGCCTACTACCAGGAAAGACGTCCGGGCGATTTGCTTACCCTGCTGAGCAACGATTCCAGGGCCATCAGCAGCTTTGTCACCAACACCCTGGTGCGACTGCTGCCTTTAACGCTCACCCTGGCTGGCGCGTTCCTGATAATGGCCTGGATGGATCCCCTGATCGCGTTGCTAGCGGCACTACTCATGCCGGTTTATTACATTGCAATGAAAATGCTTGGACGGCGTATCAGGCCGGTCACTTCCGAATGGATCAAATCCTGGTCGGCCATGATTTCCCTTGTCCAGGAAAACCTCGGTTTGATCCCGGCCATCAAGGCGTTTACCCGCGAACCCCTGGAAGAAAGGCGTTTCGCACAAAAAAACACCGAGGTTTTGAGCCTTTCCCGCAAACAGATCCTGATCCAGTCTATCCTGCCACCCGCCATCAGTTTTATGGCCGGCGGTGGGTTACTGCTTTTGCTTTGGGTGGGTATAGGGCATGTCGAGAGTGGCAAGCTCGATACCGCCCAACTTGTCAGCCTGTTGCTGTATGCGATGCTGTTAACACGACCCATCTCCGCCCTGGCCAATGTTTACGGCCAGGTGATGCGAACACGCGGCGCCGCAGACCGGTTGATGGAGTTCTTTGACGTGCAGGCGGAGCCCTTCAAGCCGGGCAAGCCTGACATTGGAAAAGTCAGCGGCGCGATCGAGTTCCGTGACATCAGCTTTACCTACCCCGATAGGGAAAAACTGCTCACACGATTTAACCTGAGCATCGAAAGCGGTGAGACCATTGCCCTGACCGGCCCCAACGGTGCAGGCAAGAGTACACTGGTCCACTTGTTGATGCGTTTTATCGAACCATCTGACGGCCAGATTTTAATCGATGGCAAAAACATTGCCGATGTCGATCTGCACAGCCTTCGAAACCAGATCGGACTGGTGGCGCAAAACACGCTGCTCTTGAATGGCACCGTGGCGGAAAACATCAACTACGGCAATCCCCTGGCCAGCCGGGAGGATATGATAAAAGCCGCAAAATCGGCCAGGGCCGACGAATTTATCGATATCCTGCCGGACGGCTATGACACCATCATCGGCGACCAGGGGGTAAAGCTGTCGGGCGGACAACGGCAGCGTCTTTCTTTGGCCAGAACATTATTGAAAAATCCGCCCATCCTTATCCTGGACGAGGCGACCTCGATGTTTGACCCGCAGGGCGAACACAGTTTTATTAAAGAATGTCATGAATTACTGCACCAGCGAACGGTGATATTGATTACCCATCGGCCCGCAAGCCTCGCATTGGCCGACAGGGTGGTTGCCATGTAGGAGTGTTTAGCGCACACGAATAAAGTGTATACTGTTGATTATCAAGCAAGGAATGCCTGATTCACGGATAGACAAATGGATTTGTACCCCAAAGTAAAAATAGCACGCGTTGCCGCCTTCCGGTTTATTTATTCCCTGGGCCTGGCACTTCTCCTGTGGCCAACCTTTGTTCATGCAGACAATTCCATCAGCGGCAGGGATTACCTGCTACCCGAAGCGGCGAAAGGCGGCTTTTTAAGCCGGCCGTCTTCCATCCAGTCAAAGCAGGGCAAGGCCGGCACACAAGCTGTCACCAGTTACCAGGCCTTTGATGGCAGTTCACATCAATTGGTCGAAAACCGTGGCCGGTATGTCAACGTGCTTACCCCTCAATCCTATGCTGGCGGTCCGTTTTTCACTGCCGATCACATTGAGGAACTGGTGGACCGGCTGGATATACTCTACGCTGTCTATACCGAACTACTGCAAAATTCGCCCTCCGGCGATGGACTGCTGACCATTGCGTTCGTGCCGCAAACCTGCGGCATGGGTTGCGGCCTGGTTGGCGCCAGGGGCTTTGAGATACTGTCTGATACGCGAAATTACGAGGCCATTATTCGCGAACTGGATGCCGGGCGACTCGAATCCGTGTTTTTTCATGAAATGGCCCACAACTTCGATCTGCACTATGCCTACCTGCATTACCTGCCTGACCATGCCCATGCCTGGACCGAGATGCTGGAGTATTTTGCGCCATTCCGTTACGCGAAAATCAGTGGCCACGGCGAGACACCTGACGACAGCTACAACTCGCCGGTGAGTTACGCGTGGAAACGATATATCGCGGATGAGACTGCCACCTGGAACACCTGCGTGATGCAGGATTCCTGCAGCGCCATCGGCCTGAGCGCCAATCAGCTATGGGCCATGTTGTATTACCGGGTTGAAGCCATGCATGGCAGTGATGCCATCCTTGATTCTTTTGAATTTTTGAAGCATTACACCAGGACCCACTCACCGCCTGTCACAGTTGAAGCAAAAGAGGACCTGCGAATCCTGTCGTTGGCGATGGGCGCACAGGCCAATATCGCCTGTTACATGGATACCCTTAAATGGCCCATAGGAGCCGGTTTAAGGTCTGAGCTGGAGGGGAACTTTGGCAGTGCCAATGACCTTTGCGTCGACGACGATGGCGATGGTTTCAGCGCTGTTGCCGGCGACTGCGACGATACCGGGATGTTCAGGAATATTGCCGCACCGGAGATCGCTGGCAATGGCATGGACGACGATTGTGACGACATCACAGATGAAACCTTGCTGGTGGAAGCACAGGCCGGCCAGTCTGCCGACAATTTCATAAACAAGGTGACCGTAGCGCTGCCCTTTGAAATCGAAGGTTCGGGTTCAAACCCCGATGACAGGGATACCTTTGGTTTTTCTGTTCCGGAATCGGGGCGGACCCGTGTCACCCTGTGCGCTGAGGGTGAGTTCAAAGGCTGGGTGGTTGCCTTGCAGGCAAACGGCAACTTCATGGATGGAAACAACTGGTACAGCTACCGGGCCGCGCCCGGATGTATCAGCAACAGCTTCGATTTTGAAGAGATGACCGATGCCGGCCTGGAAGTCATAGCAGATGAGTCGCAGGGCGATTACTCGCTCACGGTCGGCGAAGCGCTCGAACCACTGCCCGACCAGTCTTCCCGGATGCAGGTCATCGCAAACGCAAGCGGTGGCATGAGTCTGCAGGTTGATGATAGATCCGGACTGCTTTCAAGCCTCGGAACGGACCAAATCGAAGTCTGGATTTCCGGGATTGGCGCGCAACTATTCAAACCCTTTGCCGACAAGATGACTTTAGAGCTGAATAATGCCACGGTTCCCGGACTGCAGGATGGCAGCACCTACCAGGTCCGCATCCGCCCACGCGCCAACGGCCTGCCGCTGGCTGCTTTTTCGGCCGGGCATGCGTTTCGCTATGAACAATCCCCGTCCAGCCTGCCGGTAATCGATCACCGCTTCAGCGGCGCCTGGTTCGATCCCGAACATGATGGCGAGGGCTTTATGGTTGAAGTTCTTGAAGACAACCGGGCGTTGGTTTACTGGTTCACTTACCAGGACGGTGGCCGGAACGATGGCGGCCAGCGCTGGATGCTGGGGCTTGGGGAAGTCGATGGCAATCGCATCGTTGTGAGCGAGCTTTTGGAAACGCGTGGCGGACGCTTTGGTGCGGATTTTGATCCGGACGAGGTTGTTTTTAAATCCGCGGGTTCACTGTCGTTGAGTTTTAACGATTGCTCCAGCGCCATTGTCAACTACCAGGTGGATAATGTTGGCGACCACCAGTTTGCAACGCGTCTTTCGCGGGTTTACGGTCATGATTGCAATACCGACGATCCAGTACCGGTCAATGACATCAGCGGCAGCTGGTACGATCCATCGCATAATGGTGAAGGCTTCGTGGTGCAACAGCTTGATCAGGATAATGCCCTGGTTTTCTGGTTTACCTATGACGATTCCGGCCGCCAATCATGGATGTTCAATACCGGTAACATCGATAACGGCAGCATTTACATTCCACAACTCAGACTACCGAAAGGTGGCCGCTTTGGCAGGTCTTTTGAGCCGGCCGACGTAGAACATCATGACTGGGGAGAGTTAACCCTTGAACTGGACTGCACGGCTGGCAGTGCCAATTACCGGGTGAGTGAAGCAGGTTTTTCAAGCGGTTCACAATCGCTGGTACCGCTGACCCGGTTGGCGAATTCAGGTTGCTCTGAATAAAAATTTAAAAGCAAACAGTTATGCGGCATGACCGTCAGCCGATTATTGTAATCAGGCCGGCTTTCTCAAGTGTTTGCAAATGCTCGGCCAGGTCGTTCTGTAAAACCCCAGGCTCTGCATCGAATTCAGCCATCAAGATAGTCAGTATCTCGCCGGGTTCTTTGCCTTGCTGCAATAGCCCCCAGATCCGCGTGCCGGTTGCGTCCAGCCCGAAATAACTGTCACTGTTCAAATCCAGTAACACCGTTTCGGCCCCAATCTCCTGAGAGATAACATCAGGTGAAACCTCCACCCTTGAGTGAAAGAAATGCTCGCCGGTTTGATTTTCAGATGACCCCGTCAATTTTCGCTCTCCAGAAAAACACCGTGTTTCATTCGATTGCCCGGCCGGTTTGCAATAAACGTTGCCGGTCATCCTCCAGCACCAGCGCAGTGAGCAAGCCGCTGTTATAAGCGCCGGTATCGATACCAATGCGGTTGGGGCGCCACTCCACTTCCTCGGTGATACTGTGGCCATGCACCACGATGTAGCCGTGGTCGGCTTCACTGCGGATAAACTCATCCCGAATCCACAGCAGGTCGCGGGTAAGCTGGTCTTCCAGATTCACGCCCGGGAGGATGCCGGCATGCACGAAACAGTAATTGCCTTCCACATGCATCTCGTGGCATTTGGAGAGAAACTCCAGGTGGCTTGGCGGCAGTTTTTCCTCCAGTTGATCACGCAACACTTCGACTTGTTGCATCATCCGGACACGCCCCACGCCGACACCATAGCTCATCAGGGTGACCTGTCCGCCAAAATCCAGCCAGGCTGAACCCGCTTGGGGGTTGGCGAGAAAATTCAGCATGGCCAGTTCGTGGTTGCCGAGCAGGTTGATCGCATCAAATCCCTCCAGCTTTTGCTCGATCAACAGGTCCAGCACCTGCTTTGATTGCGCCCCGCGGTCGATATAGTCGCCGAGATATATCAGCCCTTTGCTTCCATCAAAACCCGCCGCATCCGCCACGATCATATCGTGCAGTTCCTCCAGCAGGTCCAGTCGGCCGTGAATATCGCCTATGCAATACAAACGCCTGGAAGGGGGCAGGAACGGTTTGACAAAATCTCCCGCCGCGAAGTTGGTTTTAGCCGATGCGTTTGCGGTCACGCCTGCTCCGCCAAAGATTTTTTTAATAATCCTTTTCACGCCGGTCTCTGTTTGCTCGAAGGCGTCGATTCCTGATCCGCCTGCCCCCTTTCAAATATTCTGAAGTGGCTGCGAACATCTTCCCTGTCATTCAATACACTACCCGCATGCTCCACCCAGGCATGGGTGCTAAAAACAGATGCAGGTGAAGCTTTCAAAGGTGATTCACCAACAGGCACACCAATCAGCACCTCGAAAGGCAAACCCTTACGCCCCAAAAACCAGGCCAGCGTCAACGAGCGTGACAGGCACAAGGGATTCCAGGGCGCGCATCTGACCGAAACCGCCACTGCATAAGCAGTTTCGCGGGCCATTTGCAATTGGCCGGATGCAGGCAGTTCACTCTGAAAACCTGCCTGAGTTTTGACCAGGGTTTTCCGGTAACCCGAGTATCGAAGGCGCGCCCATGTAAGCAGCAGAATGAACGGGGTACACAGCAATACCCACCATTGCCAGGCAGTCAGTTGGCGAAGCTTCGCCAGCCTTGTGTCGCTTGCGGTTGAGGGCAGTGCCTTTTTCATTGATCCACTCGCGGTCTTGTCCAGTATCAGCGGTAACCCGTAGGGTTTTTCTGTTGCCAGTTCCAGGCATCACGACAAATATCATCCAGATCCAACATAGCATTCCAACCCAGCTCGGCGGTAGCCAGGGTCGGGTCTGCATACACCGCCGGGGCGTCACCCGGGCGGCGCTGAGCAATCTTGTAGGGTATCGCTTTACCCGTCGCCCGTTCAAAGCCCTGCACCATCTCCAGTACAGAATAGCCCCTGCCTGTTCCGATGTTATGCCGTATCAGACCCGGGCTTTCTTCGAGTTTCTTCAACGCCGCAAGGTGGGCCTCAGCCAGGTCCATCACGTGGATATAGTCACGAACGCAGGTGCCATCAGGGGTAGGATAATCTTCACCCCACACCGAAAGCTCTTTGAGTGTGCCCACCGCAACCTGTGTGATATAGGGCAACAGGTTATTGGGAACGCCCAGCGGATCCTCGCCAATCCTGCCGCTGGGGTGTGCCCCCACCGGGTTGAAATAACGCAGGATGGAAATGTTCCAGGAAGAATCCGAGGCAGACAGGTCACCGAGCATATACTCGATGGTCAGCTTGGTCTGGCCATAGGGGTTGACCGCCTGCAATGGAAAGTCCTCTCGCAATGGCAGTTGCTCGGGTGCCCCGTAGACTGTACATGAAGAACTGAAGACGATGTCTTTTACACCATGCCGGCCCATCTCCTCCAGAAGGTTGGCCGTGCCGCAAACGTTATTCTGGTAGTAGTCCAGCGGTATCTGTGTAGACTCACCCACGGCTTTGAGCCCGGCAAAGTGGATCACCGCGTCGATTTGCTCTTTATCAAACAATTCACGCATTTTTGCGCCATCGCGTAAATCAGCCTGGTAAAAACGCACCTCTTTACCGGTCAGCTCCGTTACCCGGTTCAGCGATTCCGCCTTGGAGTTGCAAAGGTTATCGACCACCACCACCTCGTAGCCCGCCTCCAGCAGCAGCACGCAAGTGTGGGAACCAATATAACCCGCGCCGCCGGTGACCAGAATCCGTTTTTTCATGAAATTTCCTCTGTCAAATTATTTGCATATTATAAGTGGTATAAATACAGCTTGTCCGGGAATCAAAGCCGCTGTTAACCAACTAAAGTGACCTGGCCACATTCACAGGTATTCGGATAACAGGGCGGTCACCTGTGGCAACTTGCCGTAGTCGTGAGGATAATGCAATTTGAAAACCTGCGCGGATTGCACCAGGCCTGCGAGGAAATGCAGGTGCCGCTGGTGCAACTCGCGATCGAACAGGCTTACCGCGACCGTCTGGTTTGTCAGTTCCCGCATGGCCTGAACCGGTCGCACCGGTTCTATACGCGGTTCTGCCGCTTTTTCCACACGCTCCAGAATGAATATGGATTTCAGCGCCAGGCAACCGGGTTCCTCAACAGAGTATTGTGCTTCTTCCAACTTTGGCTGTGGGAAATGTGGCAATACGATCACGCCATCGATGCTCTTGATGCAAGGGCTGATGTCGTCTGTAACCCGGCCGACATTGTCCCCGCCATGACGGTTCAAATATCCGGCCAGTGTAGACTTGCCATGTCCGGATGGCCCGAGAAAAAGCGAGACATGGTCTTCACGACTTATTGCGCTTGCATGCAGACACCAGATATCGCGCAAGGCAAGCGCCAGGGTAACGGGCGGGCCCAGCGTGGCTTCTTCGGCGAGTGCAACAGGCAGGCCTTTGTTCCAGTTCCGGCAATGTATGTGGCCGTTCAGGCGGTCAATACCAAATTCGCCGACACCGGCAATGCTCAATGAATACCCCTGCTCGTTGGCCGTATTTACCACTTCGCGCGTTTCATTGGCCAGCCAACCGCTGGTGCGGGCAACAAACTCTGTTGGGTGGACTGGTGAATTGTTTCCGCCCCATTGCCGATCAGCCTGATCGCCACCACCGATGTTTTCAAAAACCAGTGCGCTTTCCCCGCCCGCACTCGGGCAATTAATGCGAAAGCTTTCCAACATTCCGATAGCGGTGTCTGCAACCAGTTTGCATCCGGCCAATCGATAACAATGACGCCGGTTATCGGCAACCCCAAGCCCACCGGCGGTATACAATTTTAATATTTGAGAGAGAATTTTGGTCACTTGAAAAAGGCTATAATCCGATCAACCGATATTAACATCATGAGCACTAACTAACCTTCACAATGATGGCAATTACCAACACAACATGAGCGCTATCTGCGGAATCATTCACCTGGATGGTAAGCCGGTTGCAGAAAGCGACCTGCTGGCCATGGTGGCGTCATCACCTTATCGCGGGCCGGATGGTTACCGTGTGCACCTCGATGGGAGGGCCGGTTTTGCTTACCTGGCCTTTGATGTCACGCCTGAATCCGCACATGAGAACCAGCCGCTTGTCAGCGATGACGGCCAGCTGGTTCTGCTTGCCGATGTGCGCCTGGACAACCGCGCTGAACTGGCCGGGAAACTTGCGATCACGCCCACCGGATTAAAAACCATGGGTGATGCTGACCTGCTCTTAAAGGCATTCCACCGTTGGGGCGAGTCTTGCGTGGATCACCTGCTGGGGGATTTTGTTTTTGCGGTGTGGAACCGTAAAACCAAAGAACTGTTCCTGGCCCGTGATTCGTTGGGAGGCCATGCACTGGTCTGGCGGCAGGATGGCCAGGCATTTGTGTTTGCCTCCGAGATTACCGCCATCCTTGATCTTCCGCATGTTGATGTGCAGCTTAATGAAGATGCGATCCTGAAGACGCTGGCA
>JBFFWN010000144.1:0-9000 GCA_041570235.1 Lysobacterales bacterium
GTGATACCAATCACAGGCGCCTGCTGTTTGGCGCCGGCCCATTCATGGCGTTTCATTTTCAGCTCGGCTTCACCATAAAGACCCGCCTCCAGTGCTGTCAGCATATGCGCCACATCATTGGCATTGTCTTTTCTGAGCGCCCCTGGGATAACAGGTGCAATGCGATGCCTGGCGGCGCGTTGGACCACGTCTTCGATCATCTCCACCAGGCCCATATTCATACCGTCATCGGGGTGGTAAATACGGTTGACACCGTAGGCCTCCAGCTCTTTTATTTCATCCAGCGTAATCGTTCCGCCACCGCCGCCAAAAATCTGGATGTGCCCTGCTCCGCGTTCTCGTAACTGATCGACCATGAAACGGAAAAACTCATTATGACCACCCTGGTACGAGGAAATGGCGATGGCATCGGCATCTTCCTGGATCGCCGCTCGCACGATATCGAGCACGCTGCGGTTGTGCCCGAGGTGGATCACCTCACAGCCTTGCGCCTGGATCAGGCGCCGCATGATATTAATGGCGGCGTCATGACCGTCAAAAAGGGATGCGGCGGTGACAAATCTTAATGGTGTATCCAGGGCCGGTGTCTTACCGGTGCTGATATGTTCTGCAGGGTGATTCATTTAGCTTACCTTTCTGACGTTTTTAACGTTTTGATTGTATTCAGCCAGCGCAAGCTGGCACTGTTCTTCCACGCTTTTGAGGTCACTCAGCGTGACTTCGAGGTCCCTTTGTCTGCGTTCCAGCTCTGCGCGCTTTTCGGCGATGCGCGACAGAAATTTTTCCAGCTGCTGACGGTTGCCCTGTGCCGAGCCATACATGCTGATCAGTTCTGCGGTTTCATCCAGGCTCAGACCAAGACGTTTGCCGCGCAGGATCAACCTCAGCTTGGTACGTTCTGGCGAACTGAATATTCGCCGTGTGCCATCACGAGTGGGATTCAGGTAGCCCTTTTCCTCGTAAAAGCGGATGGTCCGGGGCGTGACGTTGAATTCGTTCGCCAGTTCGCTGATGCTGAAGGTTTTTTTCAATGGATCTTCTCCGGGTTGTCAAGGCTGTCACCTTGCTTCGATCGCTAAGCTCTAGGATACATTACGTTTACGTTAACGTAAAGATGTTGGGGTTAAAACCGAATTGACGTTATGATGACTGGTGAATCTTATTTAGCAGCAGAATAGCCAAACAGGAAGAGAACATAATGACCCTGGATATCACTTTGTATGACTACGGCCCCAGCCGGTCCAAACAGGCTCGTTGGACACTGGATGAACTTGGTCTTGAGTATAAATCTATCGAAGGCATTGAAATCCTTCACAGCGAAGAACTCAACAGGGTCAATCCAATGGGCAAGGTTCCCGCCATTGTGATCAATGGGGAGTCGCTGTTCGAATCAGCCGCTATCTGCACCTACCTAGCGGACCTCGTGCCTGAAAAAGGCCTGATCGCACCATCAGGCACCCGCGAGCGCGCCCTGCATCTGCAGTGGACCAGTTTCGCGCTGACCGAACTCGAGGCCTATGTCTGGAGCAATGCCAGGAACACGTTCGTATTGCCAAAAGAAGAACGCATTACCGCCTTGTTTGAGCAAAATAACAAGGCCTTTATGAAAGCCGCCGGCATTCTTGACAAGGTGATGGCCGACAAGGAATACCTGGTCGGCAACCGCTTTTCGGTGACCGATATCCTGGTGGGCTTTACCCTCAACTGGGGCGACAACGTGGGTTTGCTGCATCAATTTACCCATCTGCAAGACTACCTGGAAAGGCTAAAAGAAAGACCGCACTGCACCTTGTAGAAAAAGAATCCCGCACCTCAAGCGAGGATGCGGGTACTGCTCACTGGAATCGTTGTGAGAGTAATGTTTGTGGATGAGTACGGGAGACCCAAACCTTAAGCCGGGATGCAGGTACTGTTCCCCGGGACGGTCACAAACACAACTGCAGCAATGCAAAACCACCTGCTACGGTGAAAACAAGGACAATGAAAACAAGGACAAGACCGCTCTTTGTAGTTCAGGAAGCCCGCACCCCAAGCCGGGATGCAGGTACTGCTCACCTGAACCGTACAAAACAGGACGTTTTGGACGCGCCCCCATGGATGGGTTCACGGCATGTTCAGGGGAGCGGTACCTGCAGCGCGGCGAACGCTCGCACTATTTCAGACGAAGCCCGACCGCAAAGCTGCCCTATTCATCGCACCTGAATTTCCCCCTATCGAATAGCCAAAGACATTCGCTTCACCGCAGCGCACACTGCATAACGAGTAAAGTCGGTGCCCGTGATTCGGGCCAGAGGGCCGACTCCTTATCTTACAAATTTAAACGTGAGGAGTACCGATGAATAAGTTACTGGCTATCCCTATGGCTGCCGCCCTGATGTTAAGCACATCAATGGTTTCAGCTGAAGAAACCCTGCCGCTGAAGGCAGTGAACCGCGCCAATGAAGTGATCGACGCTGCACTCGAAGCCTATGGCGGCGCCGAGGCAATTACAAACCTGAACAGTGTGATCCGCAAGGCGCAATTCACCACCTGGGCCACCAACCAAAGCCGTTCACCCGGCCCGCCCTGGGATGAAAACGGGCAGTGGAATTTGTCCGCGATCGATTTTGAAAACCAAACATTTGTCAGCAAAAACAAGGGCAGCGGCGGTGGATTTGATTTTGACGGCAGCCAGGTCATCAAGGCTGATGAAGGCTGGCAGGTGAGTTACCGGGCCGGCACCGTCACACCGATTGCCCAACCCGATTTCGATACCACATCGGGTCCATTTATTCGCGTGACTGCGCCCCTGCTGGTCAAGCAGTTGCAAAACCGGCGCCAGACGTCGCACTGGTTAGGCGAGGTTGAATTTGAGGGACGGCCACACGATGTCATCACGCTGGTGATGGAGGTCGGACCGGCCCTGAGCCTGTATTTCGACAAGGAAACCCACCTTTTGAGCCGCAGCGAACGGGTATTGCCGCCTTTTGGACAGGTCGATTACCGCTTCTCTAATTATCAGAAGGTCGATGGCATTCCCTTTAGCAACACGTTCAAACTGTACGTAAATGACCAACCCAACGTGTTTATTGATATCCAGTCAACACAGGTTAATCCGTCTCTGGATAAATATGCCGTCGTGCCGGCTGACTTGCAAATGCTTGAAGCAGCGCCGCCACCACCGACTGACGTAGAAGTGCAGGAAGTCAAAGAAGGTGTTTTCCTGGTCGGCAGCGGCAACACCTATGCCATGTTTGTCGAAATGGCCGATCATGTCGTCGCCGTTGGCGGCACCGCCGGTATTCCGGAGCGCATCGAAGCCCTGCGCGAAATCGTCAAGGACAAGCCCATTAAATTCGGCGTCATGACCCACCACCACAACGACCATGTGCTGGGTGTACCCGCATACCAGGGCGAAGATGCCGTGGTGTTAACGGTTAAAGAGCATGAAGCCGTCATGCGTGCAGCGGCCACCGATGCAGATACCCTGAAACTGCAGTTTGTCGAAGACAAATACGTTTTCGATGATGGTGATCGAAAACTGGAAATTGTCGATATCGGACCCACGCCGCATTCAAAACACCTGCTGGTTGCCTGGTTGCCGGAAGAAGGCATCCTGTTTGAAGCCGATCATTTCCCCAACCCGACCAATGGCCAGATGGCGCCGGCCCAGCCGGTCACGCAAAGCCTTGCCGAGGCAATTGATCAACGGAACATGGATGTGAAAATTATCGTCGGGGCCCACAGTCCGCGCATCGCGAGCATGGATGACCTGCGCAAGTCATTGGCCCTTAACCCTGCCGAAATAGCACAGGCCAGCCCATAACCGCGGGGTGGATATCGATGTCCAGCCACTATACAAAAATTGCCACCTGTTTCGACAGGTGGCAATTTAATACTGCCCATTAACGTCCCTTGAAAAGATACGCACTGGTTGCTTCGTGAATGTGAGAAGCACACTAACCCCCCCAGCTCGTTGTGATTCATTATCCACGGGTTGATGTCGTGTCGATGGAAAGCATATGTTATTCTGCTCGGCTGTTATTCATCACTTAGGAACCGAATGTGAAAAAGCTGATCGCACTGATTTTGCTGCTACCGCTTGCGGCATGCAACAACGAAACCCCACCTGATGTTGAGGCGCAAATTGAAGTCGCGGCCGTTGAGACGGCCTCACCCGCTCTGCCAACAGGCATTACGCTGGTTGAAGAGTTCAAGGGCGATGACAGTGGCATTTCCATCCCCTACGCCAAGTATCGTTTGGCCAACGGTCTCACCGTGATACTGCATGAAGATCATTCCGATCCCCTGGTGCATGTCGATGTCACCTACCATGTTGGCTCCAACCGCGAGGAAGTCGGCCGCTCGGGTTTTGCCCATTTCTTTGAGCACATGATGTTCCAGGGCTCGGCCAATGTTGCCGACGAAGAGCATTTCAAGCTGGTATCGAATGCCGGCGGCACCCTGAATGGTTCAACCAGCTCCGATCGCACCAATTATTACGAAACCCTGCCGGTTAACCAGCTCGAAATCGCGTTGTGGCTGGAAGCCGACCGCATGGGTTTCTTACTGGAAGCCGTTACCCAGGAAAAATTTGAAATCCAGCGTGAAACCGTTAAGAACGAACGTGGACAGCGCGTTGATAACCAACCCTATGGCCGCACCTATGAAACCCTGGGCATTTCCCTTTATGAGCAGGATCACCCTTACTACTGGCCGGTCATTGGCTGGCTGGAAGACCTGAACCGGGCTGACGTCAATGACCTGAAGCGGTTTTTCCTTCGCTGGTACGGCCCCAACAATGCCGCATTGACCATTGGGGGCAATATCGACCCGATGCAGACGCTGGAACTGGTCAATAAATATTTTGGCCCCATACCTTCGGGGCCCGAGGTTGAGAACCTGCCAAAGCAGCCGGGCAAGCTGGATGCAGACCGTTACGTGACGCTTGAAGACAACATCCATCTGCCTGCTATCGCCATGATCATACCCACCGTGTATGCCAACCATGATGATGAGGCGCCGCTGGATGCTGCGGCCAAGATCATGGGCCAGGGGCAGGCTTCCCTGTTGTACCAACGCCTGGTGCAAACCGGCCGGGCCGTGCAGGCCAATATCAGTCACAGCTGCCGCGAGCTGGCCTGTGAAATGACATTTATCGTGATCCAGAACCCGGGGTCAGGCGAAACCCTTACCGAAATGGAAGCGGCCATCCGCGAAACACTGGATGAGTTCGCCAACCGTGACGTTTCCGCTGACGACCTGCAAAAATTCAAGGCGGATTATGAGTCAGGCCGCGTATTTGGTCTGCAGAGCGTATCGGGCAAGGTGCGCACGTTGGCCGCATTTCAAACCTACACCGGCAGCCCGGCTGGCATCAGTGATGAAATACAGCGTTACCTGAGCGTCGAAACCGGTGATGTCCAACGGGTGTTCAACCAATACATCGCCGGAAAGCCGGCGGTTATTCTGAGCATCGTACCCAATGGCAAGGTGGAACTGGCTGCCGCACCACAGAATTACGAGGCGCCACAACGTGATATTCCGGAAAGTTTTGGCGACGAGGGCGCCGAACTGGCATTACGCCCGGTAAGCGACGATTTTGACAGAAGCCAGCAACCCGTTCCGGGCATGAACCCATCGGTTGAATTGCCGGCCATCTGGGATACAACGCTGGCGAACAATGTGCGCGTGCTCGCGGTGCCCAACTCAGAGACACCTACCGTCACTATCCGCGCCACTTTTGCCATGGGCCAGCGTGACGAACCTGCCGGCAAGGCCGGCTTGACCGCATTGACAGCTGCGCTGATGGGTGAAGCCACGCTGGAGCGTAGCGCTGCAGAGTTCACCGAGGCACTGGAGCGCATCGGCGCCAGGGTCAGTGTCAATGCCGGCCAGTACGAAACCACGGTGACGGTCAGCACGTTGACCAAGCACCTCGACAAGGCCATGGACCTGATGATGGAACGGGCGTTAAAACCAGCCTTTACACAGGAGGACTTTGACCGTATCAAGAGCCAGACGATTGAAGGCCTGCTGGCATCCCGCAAGACCCCTCAGGGTCTGGCCGGGCGGGCCATCAACTCGGTTCTGTATGGTTCGACACATCCCCTGTCCTACCCGTCCAGTGGTCTGCCTTCAACCGTCGAGGCCATCACACTGGAAGATGTGAAAGCCTATTATGCTGCTCATTTCCCCGCACACCTGACCGGCATACTGGTCAGCGCGGGCTTGCCGCAGGAAGAAATCATTTCCACCCTCAACGGCTTTGCGGCACTGGAAGTGACAGAGGCCTATCGCGTACCCATCGAGAATCTGCCCGAGATTTCAGGACGTACCGTTTACCTGGTTGACAAGGAAGGCGCCGCCCAATCCAGCCTGCGCACCGCGCAACCATCCATCAAATACGATGCCCTGGGTGATTTTTACAAGGCCGGACTCGCCAATTTCAATCTCGGCGGAACATTCAACAGCCGCATCAATCTGAACCTGCGTGAGGATAAGGGCTACACCTATGGCGCTCGCAGTGGTTTCAATGGTGGTCTGGAGTTTGGCAGCTTCGGCGTATCAACCGAGGTCAACAAGGAAGCCACTGCCGCTTCTTTAACCGAAATCCTGAATGAGCTCGAAAGTTACTCAACCGGGGGCATGAGCGAGGAAGAATATAACTTCATGCGTTCGGCCATCGGCCAACGCGATGCCCTGCAGTATGAAACACCTGGTCGCAAACTCAGTCTGCTGGGCAATATCCTGCGCTACGATCTGCCGCTCAATTACAGGACCCAGCAAAACAACATCCTCAAGGAAGTCGACCGGGATACCCTGAACCAACTGAGCAACAGGCTGATCACGCCCGAAAATATGGCGGTTGTTATTGTCGGCGACGAGGCCAGTATCCGCGAGGAAATTGAAGCCCTTGGAATGCCGGTCAAAAAACTTGACGAGGATGGCTTTGAAATAGACTCCGAGTAAACCGCCAGGCAGTAATAAACCCGAAAAAAGGCCGCAATCAAGCGGCCTTTTTTCTGGCGAGTGTCACCATGGAACGGATACTCAGGGACGTGTCATGATGTTCCGTGGTTTCTGGATGGATGGCGGCGCCGCCAAAAATTCCTGGCAGGCACAATTGTGTGTCTCGTCACTGAAGCGGTAACCCGTATCTTCAAGAAACTGATGGAACTCATCCTCATCGCCCGCCGGTACCAGGAACCCGGCAAGAATGCGGGCATTGGCCGCAGCATGATTGCGATAATGAAACAGGCTGATGGACCACCTGCCGGCCAGTACGGTCAAAAACTCAAGCAGTGCACCGGGTCGCTCCGGGAACTCAAACCGGTATATCCTCTCAATATCCTTGGAGGGCAGACGGCCGCCCACCAGGTGACGCATATGCAGCTTGGCCACCTCGTTATTCGACAGGTTGTTGACCGGGTAACCGGCATCGGACAGTCTTTTCAGCAGATGTTCGGGCGATTCATGCAAACGCACACCGACAAAAATATGGGCCTGGCGTTTACCCGCAAAGCGGTAGTTGAACTCGGTAACTGAGGATTCGCCCAAAATTCGGCAAAATTCGAGAAAACTCCCTGCCCGCTCCGGAACCGTGACGGCAAGCAGTACTTCCGTGCCCTCACCAATCGCACAGCGCTCCACGATATGCCCCAGCCGGTCAAAATTGACATTGGCTCCGCTTAACAGGGCAACCCAGTCACCATTCAATGTATCTTCACCCTGCTCTCGGGCCGCATAGCTCAGGGCGCCGGCCACAGACAGCGCGCCAGCCGGTTCAACGATGGCCCGAACCTCTTCAAAAATTGACTTCACAGCAGCACACACCTGGTCCACTGTTACGGTGATCACCTCGTCCACCAGTTGCCGGCAAATATCAAAAGTGATGTCACCCACCCTGCGCACGGCGACACCATCGGCAAAGATACCGGTGCTGCCGATATCAACCGGGTGACCATGTTGGATGGCGGCAAACATGCTGCCGGCGTCCTCGGGCTCGACGCCGATGATACGAACATCGGGGTGAGTCGCCTTGACGGCTGCCGCCACACCGGCTGCCAGGCCGCCGCCGCCAACGGGCAAAAATATGACGGCAGGTGGTTTTTTCAGTTGCCCGATGATCTCAAGGCCCACTGTACCCTGCCCTGCTATCACCTCAGGATTGTCAAACGGGTGAATAAAATACCCGCCTGATTGCCGGCTGAATGCGATTGCCTGCTTACAGGCTGCATCGTAATCGTCGCCACAAAGCCTGGTATCGGCGCCGAGGGCCTTGACCGCACGCACCTTGATGGCGGGCGTGGTCACCGGCATGAAGATGGTCGCGTTTACGCCCATTTCACGTGCCGACATCGCCACGCCCTGTGCATGATTGCCGGCAGAGGCCGCCACCACGCCTTTACTGCGCTCGCTGTCTGAAAGCTGCCGGATGCAATTGTATGCACCCCGCAATTTGAAGGAATACGTGGTCTGCATATCCTCCCGTTTCAGCCACAACTTTCGCCCGACACGGGCCGACAGGGTCGGCGCGCGATCCAGTGCAGTTTTTCTGACCAGGTCGTAGATATCCGCAGAGGTCGAGCGCCTGTGATAATCCCTGGCGAGATCAGTCATTCGATTGCCGGGCTTCCAGAAACTGGCCTCCAGAATCTGGTTTAAACACCGGCACCTCTCGCTTCCAACTCGATATTTCGCGCCAAACTCGCGTTACGTGTGGCGCGGTTGATGATTTCCAACAACGCCTCGGCACAGGCGGCTACGATATCGGTCGACAGACCATGGCCGCTGTACTCAACGCCATCAACCTTGGCGCGCATATTGGCTTCACCCTGGGCATCTTCGCCCAAAGAGATACTGCGCATGGCCAGGCTCAATACCGTGATTTCGCTCCCGGTGGCCTGCTCAAGCGCTTCAACCATGGCCGCCACCGGGCCATCGCCATCACCGGTGTGGGTATGGGTGCTGCCATCCTCATGGGCCAGGGTCAGCGAGGCGGAAGGCTCTGTTTCACCA
>JBFFWN010000145.1:0-8935 GCA_041570235.1 Lysobacterales bacterium
AGGATACGTGAGGCAACACGCTCCGGGTGAAATGGCTGCAGGGCTTCGATCTTTTCACCGGTACCGACAAACTTGATGGGTTTGCCGGTGATCTGCCTTACCGATAAAGCGGCACCACCTCGTGCGTCACCATCGGTTTTGGTAAGAATAACACCGGTCAATGCCAGTGCCTCGTTGAATGCCTGTGCGGTGTTCGCGGCATCCTGACCGGTCATGCTGTCAACCACGAACAGGGTTTCATGGGGCGTGACGGCCGCGTGCAACTGCCGTATCTCGTCCATCATGTCGCTATCGACGTGTAAGCGGCCGGCGGTATCTACCAGCAGGACGTCAATGAACTGCTTTCTCGCCGCTTCCAGCGCCTGCCTGGCAATATCGACAGGTTTGTCGGCAACGGTGGATGGGTAGAAAGTGCAATTCACCTGCTCTGCCAACGTCTTCAGCTGGTCTATGGCTGCGGGACGGTAAACGTCACAACTGACCACCATGACTTTCTTTTTGGCTTCTTCCTGCAGGCGCTTGGCAAGCTTTGCGGTCGTGGTGGTCTTGCCGGACCCCTGCAGACCTGCCAACAGGACGACAACCGGCGGGGCGGCTTTGAGATCGAGCGCCGCATTCTCCTCGCCCATGACCTGAACCAGCTCGTCGTGAACGATTTTGACCAGCGCCTGGCCTGGCTGGAGACTTCCGATGACTTCCTGGCCGAGCGCCCTCTCCTTTACATGTCTGATAAAGGACTGCACAACCGGTAATGCAACATCCGCTTCCAAAAGGGCAATTCTGACTTCCCGTAGGGTTTCGCTAATGCTATCTTCAGTCAAACGTCCTTTACCACGCAATTTCTGCATGGTTTGGGTTAATCTTTGGGTCAGGTTGTCAAACATTTGTTACTCCGTGATTCTGCACTCGGGTATTATAACGACTGACCAACTTTAAGCAGCATAGAATTCAACATGCATGACAAGATTTTATTGATAACCGCTGCCAGTTACCTCATGGCAATGATCCTTCTGTATATCGCAGTGGCTGAAGGCTCCAAGGGCAAGCGCATGATCGCGGCAGGCGTCACTCTGCTGGGTGTGATTTTTCATGCATGGGCTCAAAGCGAGCACTGGGCATCGCCCACCGCACCTCAAGTCAGCCTGCTCAATATATTGTCCTTGTGCGCCCTGGTAACTGTAGCGATACCGTTATGTACATTGCCGTTTAAAAACAGCCTGTTTGATGCCAGCCTGGTGGCCTTGCCGCTTTCAGTCCTGATCGTTATTGCAGAAGCCTCGATTACCGCGCCGATATTGGAAATCACGAAAACCAATGGTCATATCACCGCACATATCATCACCTCGGTCATTGCGTTTGGCGTACTCAGCATTGCCGGTGTATACGCCGTGTTTGTCGCCATGATCGATCACCTGTTACGCCGGCACAGCTTCAATAAGCTGGTACAGACACTACCGGCACTGGAAACACTGGAAGGCCTGTTGTTCCACCTGATAAAGGCCGGCTTTGCCGTATTGACCATTTCGCTGCTGACCGGCCTTGTCTACGTCGATGACCTGTTTGGTCAGCACCTGGCGCATAAGACAACCCTTTCGATTTTTGCCTGGCTGGTGTTTGCGACGCTTTTGTGGGGCCGCTGGAAACGCGGCTGGCGCGGGCGCGTTGCGGTGCGCATGACCCTGGCAGGCATTGCACTCCTGCTGTTGGCATATTTTGGCAGCAAACTGATACTGGAAGTTGTGCTTGAACGTAGCTGGCACATCTAGTGTAATGATAAATCCGGTAGCATAAAAAAAATCAGGTCACACAGGAATACAAAACCGATTTGGAAGACATCCCTCTAAGCACGCTGTACACGGTGTTGTTCGTATTGATCGTTTTGTCCGGCTTTTTCTCGAGCTCTGAAACCGGCTTGATGGCCATCAACCGCTATCGTCTCAAACACCTGGCCAACGGTGGTCATCGCGGTGCAAAACTGGCGCAGAACCTTTTGACACGGCCAGACCGGCTTATCGGCCTGATACTGCTCGGTAACAATATGGTCAACATCCTGGCCGCATCCATTGCCACCGTGATCGCTATCCGACTGTTCGGAGATAGCGGCATCTGGATTTCAACGATGGTGATGACGGTCGTCGTTTTGATATTTGCGGAAGTCGCGCCCAAAACAGTGGCCGCGCTTTACCCGGAAAAGATCGCTTTTCCGGCATCCTATGTGCTGGTGATCCTGTTAAAGCTGCTGAACCCGGTGGTCTGGCTGGTTAATTCATTCGCCAATCTGTTACTCAAACCATTTGGTGTAAAAAATGATGTGGTGGCGCTGGAGCGTTTAAATCGTGAAGAACTTCGCACACTGGTCACCGAGGGCGGGCAAATTTCCAATGACCATCAGCGTATGCTGGTCAATATTCTCGACCTTGAACAGGCATCGGTGGAAGACGTCATGGTGCCACGCGGCGAAATCACCGGCATTGACCTCAACGATGAATGGGTGGACATTCTCAATCAATTAACACAGACGGTTTACACACGTTTGCCGGTGTACCGTGAAAATATCGATAATGTGGTTGGCCTGCTCCACATGCGCACCATTATTTCCAAGCTGTCGATGGGCGGTCTGAATTTTGAAGACCTGCAGGACTCGGTGAGACGGCCGTATTTTGTGCCGGAAGGCACCTCCCTGACCCGCCAGCTACTGGAATTCCAGAGCAAGGAACGCAGAATGGGCTTGGTGGTCGATGAGTACGGCGACATACAGGGTCTTGTCACGCTGGATGACATCCTCGAGGAAATCGTCGGTGAGTTCACCCCTGAAGGCCGCGGTCGTGCACGTACGATGCGCCGCCTTGATGACGGAAGCTACCTGGTTGATGGTTCAACCAGTGTACGCACCATGAACCGGCGTCTGAACTGGGACTTGCCCCACGATGAGGCCCACACTATCGGCGGCCTGATCATCGAAGAACTCGAGTCCATACCCGAAGGCAAATGCAGCATCAAGATCAACACCCACGTGATGACCATCGTGGATATCCGTGACAATGTCATCCACAAAATACTGATCAAGCCCAAACGCATCCCAAAAATCTGATTTTGGTTTAATGCACGTCTGCGATTTAAAACGCCGCTGTGATCGCTTCTTCCAGGCTGCTGACCGTGACCACCTGCATACCCTCAATGGCTTGCCTGGGACGATTGGCCTTGGGAATGATTGCCCGCTTGAACCCCAGGCCCGCTGCCTCTTTCAAACGCTCCTCGCCGTTGTAGACCGGACGCACTTCACCCGACAGGCCAACCTCGCCAAAAACCACCGTTTTTTCAGGCAGCACACGGTCCCGAAAACTCGACAGTATCGCCAGCAATAACGGCAGGTCTGAACCGGTCTCGGTAATGCGCATACCTCCCACCACATTGGCAAATACGTCCTGGTCACCCAGGCTGATACCACCGTGGCGGTGCAGCACCGCCAGCAGCATCGACAAGCGACTCTGATCGAGCCCGATGGTCACCCGACGCGGATTGGCCAGGTGGCTCTCATCGACCAGCGCCTGCAACTCAAGCAGCATCGGTCGCGTGCCTTCCCTGATCACTGTAATCACACTACCCGCGGCAGTTTCGGAATGACCGGAAAGGAATATGGCCGACGGATTGCTGACCTCTTTCAAACCGAGGCCTGTCATGGCAAAAACACCGAGTTCATTGACTGCGCCAAAACGGTTTTTAAAGGCGCGGATAACACGGTAGCGGCTACCCTCGTCACTCTGAAAGTACAAAACCGCATCGACCATGTGCTCCAGTATCCTCGGTCCCGCCAGGGTGCCATCCTTGGTGACGTGACCGATCAACACCATGGCGCAGTTCATCTGCTTGGCGTAGCGGACCAGTCCGGCCGCGGCCTCACGCACCTGGGTGACGGAACCGGGTGCCGATTGCACCTGTTCCGAGTGCAATGTCTGGATGGAATCCACCACGATCATCCCGGGCTGTTCCTTTTGTGCAACATTGAGAATCTGCTCGACACTGGTTTCGGTCAGACAGCGCAGGCTTCCCACATCCAGGGCCAGCCTTTTTGCCCGCATATTGATTTGCTGTAATGATTCCTCACCGCTGACATACAGGCTTTTCAGTTGCCCCATCAGGCCGGCAAGTACCTGCAGCAATAAAGTTGATTTTCCGATACCCGGATCACCACCGATCAATATGACCGATCCCGGAACGACGCCGCCGCCCAAAACACGATCGAGTTCCTTGATGCCGACCTTGATCCGTGTCACCTGCTGATCGGAAACCTCTGAAAGCTCTGTCACCCGCTGGTTGGTCGTGCCGGCGTAACCACTGGCTCGCGAAGGTCCGGCCGATACAGCCTGGCGGAATTCCTGAACCGTATTCCAGGATTTACAATCGGGACACTGCCCTGCCCACTTGTTCAGCTCGCTGCCACAGGAATTGCAGAAAAAGGTTGTTTTTGTTTTGGCCAAGTTTTACTCCTCGATAAGTATGCTGTTTTAGCAGATCGGAGCCATGACCTCCAGCCCAAGACAACAATAAGGAGATTACTTACAATGGTTGCTGGTCAGAACTGAATTAATTCAAGATCATTCAACTGGAATCATTTAAACATGCGCAAACCGCAGGATCAGCAGTTAATCGGCGAATCACCCGCATTTCTTGAGGTGCTGGAGCATGTCTCCCGCGTGGCGCCGTTGAACCGGCCGGTGCTGGTCATCGGTGAACGAGGAACGGGCAAGGAACTGATCGCCGCCCGAATACACTTCCTGTCCGGGCGCTGGGATTACCCGTTTGTCAAAATGAATTGCGCTGCGTTGGCCGAATCGTTGCTCGAGACCGAGCTGTTTGGTCATGAGGCAGGTTCATTTACCGGCGCATCAAAACGTCGTCTTGGGCGCTTTGAATTGGCCAACGAAGGCAGTCTTTTCCTCGATGAACTTTCCAGCACATCATCCGGCGTACAGGAAAAGATCCTTCGCGTGATCGAATACGGCGAGTTTGAACGGGTCGGCGGCAGCGAAACCATACGCACCAATGTACGCATCATCGGCGCCACCAATGAGGACCTGCCCGAACTGGCCAATAAGGGAAAATTCCGGGCCGACCTTTTGGATCGACTGGCATTTGATGTCATCACGCTTCCGCCATTAAGACAGCGCCCGGGCGATATCCTGACCCTGGCCAATCATTTTGCGGTCAGGATGGCCGGTGAATTGGGGCATGACCTGTTTAACGGTTTTAGTGACCAGGCCGAAAACGAACTGCTGGATTACCATTGGCCCGGCAATGTGCGCGAATTAAAAAACGTGATTGAACGTGCTGTGTACAAGTGCCAGGATCCCGATCAGCCGATCGTGGATATCACCTTTGATCCGTTTGATTCACCCTGGAGGCCTGGCGCCAATAAAAAAGATAAACCAACTTCGGTTTCCCGCTTACCGGAACAACCCTACGATTTCAAGCAGGCCATCCAGGACGAGGAGATTCAACGGATAAAAAGCGCCATGCAACAATGCAGGTTCAATCAGAAAAAAGCTGCGGAATACCTGGGCATGACTTATCACCAGCTACGTGGCTACCTGCGCAAATATGAACTGACTGAAAACGAGGACTGAAAGCGTTCTAATTGCCAGGACCAGTCAAACCCGACAGGCTCCTAGTCATCAAAATGGTAGGCACTTTCCGGCGCCAGGTTGACAAAACGTAACCACGGACCCTGAAATGCGAGGTGAACCGTTCCGGTTGAGCCGTTACGGTGTTTACCGATTATGATTTCCGCCTTACCTTTTTCGCTGGTCTCCGGGTTATACACCTCGTCCCTGTAAATAAACACGATAAGGTCGGCATCCTGCTCAATGGCGCCGGATTCCCTCAAATCCGCCATCACCGGTCGTTTATTGGGGCGTTGTTCCAATGCACGGTTAAGCTGCGACAACGCAATCACAGGCACATTCAGTTCTTTGGCAATGGTTTTGAGTGAACGTGATATTTCGGCGATTTCCGTTGCACGGTTTTCCTTGTTATCCGGCACCGACATCAACTGCAGGTAATCAACCACGATCAGATCAACGTCGTGCTCACGCTTCAACCGTCTGGCCCGGGCTCGCAATTCGGCCGGTGATAATGCCGGGGTGTCATCAATAAAAATTTTGCTCTTGTGCAGCAGGTTCATCGCCGAGGTCAGCTTTGGCCAATCGAGGTCATCCAGTGTTCCCGTTCTGATACGGGTTTGTTCAATCTGGCCAACGGACGAAAACATCCTCATGACCAATTGCAATGAGGCCATTTCCATACTGAATACAGCGATGGATTTACCATGCTTGATAGCCGCATGCTCAGCAATATTCATGGCAAAGGTGGTTTTACCCATGGCCGGCCGGCCGGCAACGATGATCAGGTCAGAGGGTTGTAAACCTGCTGTAAGCTTGTCGAAATCCAGGTAACCGGTATGAATCCCGGTGATGTCTCCTTCGAAGGCATTGAGCTCCTCGATTTTTGACATCGCTTCCTTCAATGTGTCCTGCACTGATACAAATCCGCTTCCACCACGGCTGCCCTTGTCAGCTATCGCGAAAACAAGCCGCTCTGCTTCTTCCAACAAGGATTTGCTTTCCCTGCCATCGGAAGAAAATGCGCTGGTGGTAATTTGTGCACCGACATCAATCAGGCTTCTGAGGATGCTTTTTTCGCGAACGATATCTGCGTATGCACCCACATTTGCTGCACTTGGTGTGTTGTTGGCAAGTTGCGATATGTAATTGCCGCCATCGATCTGGTCTGTTTTACCGTGTGACTCAAACCATTCACAAACCGTAACAGCATCACAGGGCCGGCTTGACTCGTGCAGATCCTGTACGGCGCGAAATATCAACCGGTGATCCTCGCGGTAAAAATCAGACTCCACCACCTTGTCAGCAACCTGGTCCCACGCGCTGGAACTCAACATCAGTCCACCCAGCACCGACTGTTCTGCCTCCAGTGAATGAGGCGGAACTTTTGGAGAATCAACAACCGAGAGTTTGGGTGTGGCCATGTGTGGTTCTTATCAATTCAACGGGACAAAAAAAACTGCGAACCATCCGATGATGATCCGCAGTTCAGCATAACACGAGTGGGCAAAAACTATCCATGCACACTCAATCGGTATTACTCAGGAACGACAATCACCTTGATGGTGACTTCGACATCCGAATGCAGTTGCAGCGGAACCTCAAACTCTCCGACTGTCCTGATCGGGCCTTCGCCCATAATGACTTCGCTCTTGTTGACCTCGTGACCCAGATCGGTAACAGCAATGGCAATCTCACGTGGCCCGATCGAGCCGTAGAGGTTGCCTTCGTCACTGGCATTGGCTGAAATTTCAACCTTGAGATCTGCCAGGGCAGCCTGGCGTGCCTTTGCCTTGCCAAGCTTGTCTTCCGCCGCTGCTTCCAACTCGGCTCTGCGAGCCTCGAAGTGAGCGATGTTTTCCTTGGTGGCGGGTGCAGCTTTACCCTGGGGCACTAGGTAATTGCGGCCATAACCGGATTTCACTTTAACCAGGTCACCCAGGTCACCAACATTCAGTACTTTTTCCAGCAAGATAAGATCCATGATAGTTCTCCAGGTTGCTTAGTGGTTATCAGTGTATGGCAAAAGGGCCAGGAAACGCGCACGTTTCACGGCTGTTGCCAGCTGACGCTGATACTTGGCTTTGGTACCGGTGATACGGCTGGGAACGATCTTGCCTGACTCACCGATGTATTGTTTCAGTGTGTTCAGGTCCTTGTAATCAATTTCACTGATGCCTTCAGCGGTAAAACGGCAAAATTTTCTGCGACGAAACTGTTGACGTGCCATGGTTATTCTCCCTCTACTGCTTTGGTGTCTGCCGATTTTGCTTCTGAAGATTCAACAGGTGCGGCAACTTCTTCTTCCGAGACCTTCTCGGTTGCTACATCATCATCGTCATCATTGTCATCATCGTCATCGTTATCATCAGCATCATCCCTGGAGGATACGCGACGATGGTCGCTATGGTCGCGACTGGAACGATCTTTTTCTTCCTTCGCCTTCAGCATTTCAGACTGATCGACCAATGCTTCCTGGCGGCGAATGGTAAGGTGACGAAGCACAGCATCGTTGAAACGAAACAGGGACTCCAACTCGGCCAGTGTTTCGTTGTCGCACTCGATATTCATCAGCACGTAGTGGGCTTTGTGTAATTTGGATACCGGATAGGCCAGCTGGCGGCGTCCCCAGTCTTCAAGACGGTGGATGCTGCCTTTCTTTTCTTCGATCATATTGCGGTAGCGTTCCAGCATGGCTGGAACCTGCTCGCTCTGGTCCGGATGAACCAGGAAGCAGATTTCATAATGACGCATATTAAACTCCTTGTGGATTCTCAGGCCCGCTGCCGTTTTTCTTTAAGGGCAACAAACCAGCATAAGCCTCCGTCAACCCAACCGTTGGGCGCGTGAAGCAAGGATAAAACTCTCCGCCAGTGGCAGAGCCGACGAATTATATCAGGGCTTTATTCAGACTGGCAAGCGATGGCTCGCTTTGCGGCGAAAATAGGGGGGTTGCTCAGGAAATGGTAAAGCTCTCGCCACAGCCACATTCATCCGTTGCATTCGGATTGTCGAACTTGAAGGTTCTGTTCAAGCCACTTGCTGTGAAATCGATTGTTGACCCTTTCAGATAGGGCAAACTGGCATTATCGACGACGATTTTGACACCTTTGTCTTCGAAAACCTGGTCGTCACCACCAAACTCTGAAGCGATAGCCACTTCATAGGCCCAACCTGAACAGCCGGTTTTTCGTACCCCAAGCCTCAACGCCAGACCGTTCTCTTTTTCGAGAAAGGTTTTAACACGCTGTGCGGCGCTATCGGTCAACTGGATACTCATATATATTTTCCATTGTCAAAAAATTCATCAAAGCACC
>JBFFWN010000146.1:0-8861 GCA_041570235.1 Lysobacterales bacterium
AACCAGCGCACCTCGGTGACCGGAACCGGTTTATCCAGGTGATCAAAATGCAACAGGATTTCGGCCAGTCGCTGCACGCAGGCGTCCATCCCGCGGCTGGCCCCCTGTAGTGGCTCCACCACGGGCTTGAGAGCGGCGACAGCTGAATCCAATGACTGCAGGGCGGTCCTGACTTCAGGTTGCGCCAGCATGTCATCCCAGGTGCCACGGTCTTCAAGGCAGTCATGACAGGCCAGCTGGAACTCCTTGATGATCTGCCGGCAGTGCGCCACCTCATCACGTACGGTTGCCATACCGCCGCTGGTCTCGGCCGCCTCCGCCAGCACGTCCCTGCAAAGATCTGATATTTGCCTGACCGACAGCGAGGAGCTGAAAAATTGCGAGGCCGTTTCGGGCGCATGGTGGGCCTCGTCCACGATAAATACCGATGCACCGGGCAGCACCTCGCCAAAACCACTGTGCTTGATGGCCATATCGGCAAACAACAGGTGGTGATTGACCACCACCACATCCGCATCCTGCGCCTCACGGCGCGCACGCGCGACGAAACAGGCTTCAAAATCGGGGCAGTCCGAGCCCAGGCAGTTATCGGCGGTGGAGGTGACGATGGGCCATAACTCGCTGTCCTCGGCGATCACCGCAGAAAGCGACAGGTCACCATCGACGGTGGTCGGCGCCCATGCGCGGATCGATTCGAGCTCGGTGACCGCATCACGCGATGGCAGACGACCGTCCCTGCGCGCCTGGTCCATTCGATACAGACACAGATAATTGCCCCTGCCCTTCAATAACGAGGTCTTCAGGGTGCTGCCGAGGGCCTTCTTAACCAGTGGCAGATCGCGGAAATATAATTGATCCTGAAGGGTTTTGGTGCCGGTGGATATGATGGTGCGCTGGCCGCCTTTGAGCACCGGCACCAGGTAGGACAGGGTTTTGCCGATACCGGTACCGGCCTCGGCCACCAGTGTGCCGCCAGCGGTGATGGTTTTTTCAATGGCATCGGCCAGCTGCAACTGCTCCTGGCGGGGCGCAAAACCCGGCAGCACCGCTTCGAATGGCCCGCCGGCATCCAGCAATTCAATACTGCTTGATTCCTTCAGGGACAAACGGGCCGACACCTCGGTTTACAGCCCTTTCGGCTTGGTGTTCATGCATTGCCTGGCTTTTTTCTCAGCCGACCTTGCGCCCTTCTCATCCTGCAAATGCTCCCTGGCCACGCCGATCGTGCGCCAGTTTCTGCTGCAGATCTCCCCCACCCTGGGACCGGTATCGTAGGAACGAGTGGCAAAGTTCAGGGCCTGCTGGTACTCCATTTTCTGCAATTGCACCTCGGCCATATGCTGAAGCAACTGCGGGTCTTCAGGGTCGATACGCAAGGCCCGTTCGAGGTAGCTGCCGGCCTGGTCGAATTGGCCGCTGCGCTCGGCCTCAAAGGCCTGGGCCGTGAGTTGCTTGACTGCCGGGTTTTGCAGGGAATACACCTGCACGCCGGCACTTTCTTCGCTCGCAGGCGCACGCACCCGTGCTTCGACCTCACGGTCTTCGACCGGCGAGGTTGGCTGATAGCTGCACGCTGCCAAAAACAAAACGGCCAAAAATCCAACAAAATTAGTCCTTACCAAACCACTTTCTCCATAAAGATTTCCTGTTACTGCGTTCCAGTTTTTCCAGGCAACGGGTGCTGTCTTCGGGCTCGGTACCCTCTATAAACGGTACCTGCTCCGCACCCTCGCAGGACGGATCCGTCAGGGCCTGCCGGCCTACATCCACCCAGACAAAATTGGCGCCCTCGGGCATGCGCAAATCCACCGGCTCGATCGGTATTTGGCGAAACAAGCCTGCCCACAGGGGCATCGCCGCATTGCTGCCGGTCACACCGGCTGGCCGGTTATCATCGAGCCCGACCCAGGTCACTGCGACCCGGTTACGAGTATATCCGACAAACCAACTGTCACGACGTTCATTGGTGGTGCCGGTTTTTCCTGCAATCATCGCCTTGCTGCCCAACATACCGGGTAATCGCTTCGCAGTACCCCGCTCGACCACCTGGGTCAGCGCAAAATTCAACAGCGACACGGCCTCACGACGCTCCAATGGCATCAGGCGCAATGGATAACGGCCCAGCATCTCGCCTTGTGGCGTCAACACCGCCGTCACCGAACGTAGCGGAACGCTGTATCCATCGGCCGCCAGCGACTGGTAAATCTGCGCCACCTCCAGCGGTGTCAACTCCACGGCACCCAGGAAGGTGGATGGCACGGCGGGTATTTCAGCAACAATACCCAGTTGCTCGATCTTGCGTATCAGGTTGGCCACACCGATTTTCAGGCCCACCTGCACCGTCGCCTGATTATACGAATGAACCAGGGCGTCGATAAGCGGCAATTCACCATGCGACTTGTCATCATAATTCGCCGGTGACCATAAGGTTCCGTCCGCCTGCCTGAGCGAAATCGGCTCGTCCTTGACCCGCGTGATCAGGTTGTAATCATCAACGTGCTCCAAAGCCAGCAGGTACACCAGCGGCTTGACCACCGAACCGATCTGCCGGCGGGCATCCAGCGCCCGGTTGAAGCCATTGCGGCCCGGCATACGGTCACCAACCAATGCCCGCACTTCGCCGTTGGCGACATCGGTCATGACCAGCGCTGCCTGCAAATCCGCCGGCAACCCCCTGTTGGCCAGGTCGTTGAGCCCGTCGCTGACGGCCTTCTGCGCGTATTGCTGTTCTGAAGGCGCCAGCGTTGTGAAAATTTTCAAACCCTCCGAGCGCAGGTCTGAAGTATCGTAATCGCGTCTCAGCTGGCGTTTTACCAGGTCGAGAAAAGCCGGGTAGCGACTGCCGCCGGAGCGCGGTTTTGCCGTAACACCCAGGGCTTGCGCCTTTGCAGCTTTCACCTCTGCCGCGCTCATCAGGCCGGTTTCGGCAAACACGTCGAGCACCGTGTTGCGGCGCTTCAGGGCGCGCTCGGGGTTTCGCCTTGGATTGTAGAGCGACGCGCCGCGCACCATGCCCACCAGCAATGCGATCTGCTCGGGTTCGAGATCCTTCAGCGAACGGTCAAAATAGAATTCACTGGCACGGCCAAAACCATGAATGGCGTGGCTGCCCTGCTGGCCGAGGAATATCTCGTTGATATAGGCCTCAAGAATCTGCGCCTTGTCGTAGTGCAACTCGAGCAATACCGACATGATGGCTTCGTTGATTTTACGTGACAGCGAACGTTCACTGCTCAGGAAGTAGTTTTTCACCAGCTGCTGGGTAAGCGTGCTGCCACCCTGCACCGCCTGGCCGGCCCTGAGATTGACCCAAAACGCCCGGGCAATACTGCGCGGGGCGATGCCGTGATGATGTTTGAACTGGCGGTCTTCCACCGCCTGCAAGCCGGTCATCAGCAGCTCTGGCACATCCGCCAGCTCAACCAGCGTACGGTCTTCATCGTGCAATGGATAGATCGAAGCGATTTCAGCCGGATCCAAACGCACCAGGCCGGGATCTGAACCGGCGGAACTGTCACGCAGGGACTTGATCAAGTCGCCTTCAAGGCTCAGCTTAAAGCGCACAGCCGGTTCAGAGCCATCTTCAAAGATGGTCGCACGGCGGTTGATTTCGTAGCTACCGCCATTGACCGAATAACTTCCGGGTTCAGTTGCGCTGGTTTTTTTTCGATAGCCGGCCGCTTCCAGCTCAAGCAACAGGGATTGTTTTGATATCTGTTGACCGGTGTACAGGCTCAAAGGACGAGCGTATACGCGACTGGGCACATCCCAGGCGCGCCCTTCGAACTCATCCCGAACCTGGATGTCCAGCCATACGGTCCACGGAACTGCAAGGCCAATACCGAGTCCGATCAATAACATCAGCACACGAAAAAGGCGGCGGATCAACGACGGCTTATTGGACGAAGCCTTGCGGCTCGTCGATGAACGCTTTTTGCTGCTGGTTTTTTTAGCTTTTTTGACCATAAATGTTAGAAATTTACATACTGCATGACATCCAGTCGACCATTATCCATAATGGCCGCCTTTTGTCTTGGTATAATCCTGCGACGATGCATTAAACTTGCATCTCCAACGGGCATTTTTTGAGAAAAACGGTATACAACACCTTTCAAATACAGGTTTGACCACAACAGTAATGAACGACAGAGAAATGCCCAGTCCAGATCACCTCGGCCCAGTAATTTACATTCATGCCAAAGGTCGGGCAAAAATCAGTCGAAGTGAGGCCAAAGCACTGCTGGAGCAGGGCCTTCAGCTTTGCAGCCGCCTGGCATACGAGGGCTGGACGCAAACCGTTAATGGTTATGATCAGCCCGGTCTGCTGATGGCCGAGTTGGCACGATCATTTCCAGGCAGACCCGTTATTTTTATGCGCGCCGGCATGCGACCGGACAGGCAGCAGCTTGATGAACTGCTGGAAATGGCATATGCGGGTGATCAACCCGTCGCCCTGACCGTGCTGTCAAACGCGGATGAAATGGTTAATCCGTTTGCCGGCTTGCAGACCAGCATACCCGAATCAGAATATGATTTCGCAGGACTGGTGAGGCTGCTGGCACCCGGTGAAATCCATACCCTGGACCAATGGTGCGACCATTTCACATTGTTTTCAGCAGAACTGGTCAAAAGGCTTGCCGGGCATACACATGACGGCACCATGATTCAAAGCATCGCAGCAGTTGGCGGCTCTTTGAAGATGTCAGACCGAATATTTTTAGCCGATCCAGCTAACCGTGTAATTGCCCCTTTAAAACTCGATCCCAATGAGACGGCCTGCCCGCCGCCTTTCGGCGAACTTAGCTCGAGAATCCAGGGCTGGTTCGATGCCGGCATCGAAGAAACCCCACTGGCAGAAAATGCCGGCCAGTCAGCCACCTTGCATATCACCCACAGTTGGGGCGGCGGCGTGGCCGAGTGGGTAAAATCTTTTATAGAAACCGATGCCGGGCATCAACATTACCAATTGCAATCGGAACAGCCGCAGAAAAACCGGAGTTTCGGGCAAAGAATCAGTCTTTATGCCGGAAATGAATTGCGTTGTCCAATTACAAGTTGGTGGTTGAACCCCGCGATACCATCGGTCACTGACAACCATGAAGAATACCGGGAAATCCTGACAGCAATTTGCCAGCGTTATGGTATCGGCAGGATTTTAATTTCCTCACTGATTGGTCATAGCCTCGAAGTATATCGCAGTGGTCTGCCGAGCCTGCATATACTGCATGACCATTTCCCTTTGTGGCCCCTGTTGAGTGTGAACCCTGAACCCTATCTGCGGGACGGTAGTACACCTGATCTCGAAACAGCAATGAGAGATCACAAAACCAAGCTGGAATTTACAGACAAGAATGCTGATCAATGGTCTCAACTGGGTGCAGCATATGTGCGAACGCTTGAAGAGAACCATGTAAAGATAGCCGCTCCCGGCAAAACTGTATTGGATTTGCAGGCCCGCATGTCCGCCGTTTTTAACCGTCTTGAAACAAAAATCATACCGCATGGTTTTCCGGACATGGGCAAACTGAAGGCCATATCCCCAAGGCAACGTGATGATGGGCGCTTGAGGATGATCATACCGGGCCGCATGCAAACCGGCAAAGGACAGGAATTGCTGGCCAAAGCGCTGCCGGAACTGACCAAATATGTGCAGGTTTATCTGCTGGGCACGGGCAAACCGGGCCATGTTTTCTTTGGCACACCGGGTGTGGATGTGATCGTTGAATACAAACGGGATGAATTGCCCGGTATCGTCGAAAGCATTGGCCCTCATTTTGCAGCGCTGCTTTCAGTGGTGCCGGAAACCTATAGCTTTACCTTGTCTGAACTGCAGCAAATGCAAATACCCACGGTGGCCACCAGGCTGGGAAGCTTTCCGTCCCGTATTGAACACGACACTACCGGTTGGCTGATCGGCGCTGAAGCGGGTGCTTTGCTTAAACAGGTTGCTGACCTCAGCGAAAATCCGGAGAAGATAGAGCTGGTGCGTAAAAACCTGGCCGGCATTCGTTCCAACACGCCCGGTCAGATGCTGGCTGCCTACAACGAACTGTGTCCGCCTTCGGAATCGCATATTGAATTAAACCGGGATGTACCACGTTTAACCGAACACCAGAAAGCCGCCCTGGCTTTTGAAAAAGCACAATTGGGCAATTCGCTTCATAAAGCGGTCCACCGAAACACCGAACTGTTGAAAGAAGTCGATATAAGAACCGAATGGGCGAAAGACACCGGACGGCAACTCGACATGGAGCAAAAACGCCGTACTGAGTGGGTTGGGTTGCTTGAAATCGAGATCGATCGATTACAGCAAATGGTTGCAGAAAGACAGGCCAGTTTGCAATTCACCGAAGGTGAGTTTCGACTGCTTGAAGCAGATTACAACTACCTGGAAGCTAACCTCCTTCAAATTCAAGCTGAACATCAACAACTGGAAGTTGACCTGCAGCACCTGGAACAGAGCCGCCAGCAAATTCAGGGGCAATATGACCAGGTTAGTGATCAATACGCAACAGTACTCGGCAGTTTGTCCTGGAAGATCACCAAACCATTAAGAGCGAGCCGTCGCGTGTTGCGCAACTTCAAGCAGGCACGCGCCTGGAATCCCGCGAGATGGCCATACCTGATCTCGCAGCTCGTGAGACTTCTGGCGACCCAGGGCGTAAGCGGTACTTTGCGGCGTATTCAAGCGACGACAGGTGTTACGCACGAGCCTCAGCCGCCAATTATCAAGGTGAAGCCCCAGGTAGCCGAGGTTGATATCCAGGCAGATAGCAGGACAAAGACTGACACAGAAACAGGTATAGATACTGAGACAAAGACTGACACTGATACCAGTACTGACAATAAGCCAGAGGCAGGAACCGAGGCCAAGGCTGAACCAGCAAAGGCACCATTGGCGTTCCCGCTAACAAAACATCCAAAGGCCAGTATTGTCATCCCCGTGTATAACAAGTGGGCCTACACGGCCGCCTGTTTGTGCAGCCTGTTGGAATTCAAAGGCAAGTACTCATTTGAAATTATCATTGTGGATGACCAGTCCAGTGATGAAACAGCCGATCAGTTGGCAAAAATCGAAGGCTTGACCCATCTCAGAAATGAAACCAATCTCGGCTTCGTCGGAAGTTGTAACCGGGGCGCAAAGCATGCCCGCGGTGAATACCTGGTGTTACTGAACAATGATACCCAGGTGACAGCCGGCTGGCTGGATGAACTGATCGACACCTTCGATCGTGAGCCAATGGCCGGGATGGTTGGTTCACGCCTGGTATACCCCGATGGCAGACTGCAGGAATCCGGAGGAATCATATTCAATGACGCTTCAGGCTGGAATTATGGCCGTGAACAGGCTTCAGATAATCCCATTTACCACTTTTTGCGTGAAGTGGATTATTGTTCCGGCGCCTGTATTGCATTAAAAACCGAATATTTTCACCAAATAGGCGCACTTGACGAGCGTTATGCGCCCGCCTATTACGAAGATACAGACCTGGCTTTCAAGGTAAGGGAGTCCGGGCTGAAGGTATTTATTCAACCTGCGTCGGTCATTATCCACCACGAAGGCGTTACTTCGGGCACGGATACCTCCAGCGGCATCAAAAAATACCAATTGATCAACCAGAAGAAGTTTGCAGAACGCTGGAAAAACGAGCTTCAATTGCAGCCAGCGCCTGTTGATAACCCTTTTGAAGGGCCAGGGATTTTTCGGGCAAGTCAGCACCGGGCCAAAAAACGCATCCTGATTATTGACGCAACCACACCGGAACCGGACAAGGATTCGGGAAGCGTGCGCCTGACCAACCTGATGCAATGCTGCCGGGAACTGGGTTTTGCCGTGACCTTTTTTGCTGACAACCGTGCTTATGCGGGAAAATACACACAAGACCTGCAAAAATCCGGCATCGAGGTTCTCTACCACCCATGGCTGGTTTCCCTGCATGATTTTTTCCGTCATCGTGGCGCCGAGTTTGATTATATTTTCATCAGCCGGCATTACATCGCCGTGAACTATGTGTCCTTGATCAAGCGCTACGCGAAACAGGCCCGCTTCATTTTTGACACCGTTGACCTGCATTATCTGCGTGAACAACGCCTGGCTGAGTTGGAACAGAGTAAAACGCTAAAACGCACAGCCCAGCAGACCAAGCGTTCCGAGTTGGTTGTCATCAAGGAAGCAAGTGCAACCCTGGTTGTCAGCACGGTTGAGAAAGAGGTCCTGGCAAAGGATTCGCCCGATGCCAAGGTCCATATCCTCTCCAACATCCACAAGGTGCCGGGGCGTGACAAGGGTTTTGCAGAAAGGAAAGACATCTTCTTTGTTGGCGGCTACCAGCACCCACCGAATGTTGATGCGGCCTGTTGGTTTGTGAAAGACATCTGGCCTTTGATACACGAGCAGTTGCCGGAGCTTCGTTTCCACCTGATTGGAAGCAAGGCGCCTGATGAGATACGGGCGCTGGACGGCAATGGAGTTGTCTTTCACGGTTTTGTCGAGTCTATCGATCCGTTTCTCAACAACTGCCGACTGGCCGTTGCACCACTTCGATATGGCGCAGGTGTGAAAGGCAAGGTCAACATGAGCATGGCCCACGGTCAACCGGTAGTGGCCACACCTGCCGCGGCTGAAGGCATGTTTGCCGAACATGAACGGGAAATTCTGATCGACAAAGATGCGAAGGAGTTTGCCAGTGAGGTGGTCAGGCTGTACGAGGATGAGGCATTGTGGAATCGTATTTCGGATGCTTCCATCAAAAAGGTCGAGGAGCATTTTTCTTTGGCAACCGCGCGGAAGAAACTGGTTGATCTGTTTGAGTCGTTTGAGCGTTGAATTCTCCGTATTTAATTTGCATCGCTTTTAATGG
>JBFFWN010000147.1:0-8850 GCA_041570235.1 Lysobacterales bacterium
GGCCCAGCCAGCGTTGTAGCGGAACAGGCTGCTGGCGGGAACCTGCAGGACTTCGTCCTCGTGCCAAAGAATAAACCGCGCTTCGACGCGGTATCCATCACCCAATCGGTTCCATTCTTTCGCCGGTGAGGTAAAGTCGGAAATAATCAGCACGCGTTGCTCCTCCACACCAAGGGCGGAGATCTTGGTGAACCCGACCGGCTCGACCGTACGTACTTTACCTTCCAGCGGCTTATCCCCGCCCCACCGTTCAAACAGGACTCTCATATCAGGTTTTATCTTTACCGCATCGGCTGAAAGCACATCCACCTCGACTTCAAGCGCCAGGGGATCACCCACCTCCATTAACGGTTCACCGGTGCGGATCGGACCCTCGCATTCACGGTCGACCTTCAGAATCCTGCCACTGATGGGTGAACGTAGTTCGACGCGCTCGGTTGCCTGCTGCATATCGTCAGAATTGAATTCGAGCACGCTCCTGGCGGCTTCCAACTCGTAACGGGCCACATCGACATTAAAATTGGCGGAGCGTTGATTGGCTTTCGCGGTATTGTTTGCGGCGACCGCCTTGTCATAGGCATCCCTGGAGATCAGGCCCTTTTGCATCAATGGCTGCAGACGCTTGAGCTCACTGGCGGCCAGTTGCGAGGCGGTGGCTGCCGCATTGGCATGCTCTTCTGCGGCTTGCAGTGCAAACCTGGCGGCTTCGACCTTCGCAACAGCCTGGCTCCGGCTGCGGGCATCCAGCACCTGTGATGCCAGCGGCGAAATACCCAGCAGCACCTGGCCCTGTTCGACGCTATCACCCACATCAAGTTGCAGGCGGCAGGTAACACCGTCCACGGGGGCGGCGATGACATAGCGATCGATAACCCGTGTACGGCCTTCCTCCTCGATCGTTACCGTGAGCGGTGCGCGCTTCACCGGGTTCACTTCAACAAGCACGGGCTGTGGCCGGAAACCCCAGTACAGCAGAAATACAAGTATTGCCACGATAACGATAATCACGGGATGTTTTTGCAACAGTGTGAACATCGATTTACTCCTTGGTCTTGAGTACTGCCACCATGTCGAGACGGGCAATATTTTGCCAGATCATCATGGCGGAAATAATGGATGAACCAATCACCACCGCCGCAGCAAAGGCGTAGACATCCAGGCCCAGCACCATCGGTACGCGATACAGATCGGATTCAAATTTAAGCGCGAGGTAGGAGCACAGGCCATAGCCAAATGCATAGCCCAGCGGGATCGCCACGAGGATCAGCAAAGCCAGTTCACCCAACAGGATGTAGGCCACTTCACCACGATGAAAACCCAACACGCGCAGACTGGCCAGTTCGCGATTACGTTCCGACAAGGCAATGCGCATGTTGTTGTAAATCACACCGAAAGCGATACTGCCGCCCAGCAGGGTAGAAATAAAGGTGAAAAACAGAACCGTTTCAGCCAGCGTTTCATAAAAGGCCTTGATGGCGGATTTCTGCTCTACCACCCCGGCAATTTTCGGCATGTCTTTCAGACTGGCATAAATGTCTTTCTGGTAATTCTGATCCACTTTCAGCCAGGCGCCCGAAATCGCATCTCCCTCTTTCAGCAGACGGTTAAGTGATGTCCGTTGCATGTAGGCGTTCACACCCAAATACTCCCTGGCCAGGCCAGCCACCGGCACCTCTACAACCGGCCGGTTGCCTTCGAGTATTTCAATACTGAGCATGTCACCGGGTTTAATGTGCAACAAACCGGCAAGGTAATCTGTGAGGATGACACCGTCTTGCGGCAAGTCGATACGCTGCAATTGTGTATTCAACAACCGCGTTAACTGGCCGTCAGCATCGACCCCTTTTACCGAGGTGCGATAAAAGCGGTGTTCGAACTGCAGCTTTGCCGGTACTTCACGAAAAGCTTCAACATGTTCTACACCCTGCAAGCTCCGCAGCGAATACAGTGAGCGCTTTGAAGCGGGTTCGGTATAAATGGCGGTGAGGTCACCGATATGGCTCATGCCAAATTGGACTTTAACCATCTGATCGATGGCGCCTTCCTGAAAACCACCCATCATCATCGTGCCGCAAGCCATGCTGATACCGAGGGTGGTTAAAAATGACTTCAGGGGATGGCGTTCAATATGGCGCAGGATCATCCTTGTCGGTTGTGAAAACCAGCGCTGCAATCCAAGTTTTTCAATCAGGGTCGTATGGTAGACAGGTGGGGGTTCGGGCCGCATCGCCTGCGCAGGCGGCAACCTTGCAGCTTTGAACACGGCAAACAAAGTGCCCACGATGGCCGCGGTCATACTGATAAGTGCAGCGGCAACAATCACCTGTGGTTTGAGCACATATATCATGTAAGGCAGGCTGTAGAAATCCATGTAGATATTGCTCAAGCCTTTTCCCATCCAGACACCGACGCCGATACCGATGATCACACCGATGCTCACAATCATGATCACCAGCTTGGTGTAATGCATTCCCACGGTGAAATTACTGTAGCCAAAGGCCTTGAGGCTGGCGATCTGCTCGCGTTGTAAACTGATCAGGCGGGTGATGACAACGTTCAGCAGAAAAGCGGCGACGCCAAAAAATATGATGGGAAAAATGGTGGCGATGGTTTTTTGCTGTTTGAGTTCTTCCGACAAAAACCGGTTCGAAAGCTGGTCGACGCGCGCATAGGCGCCGATGCCGCCGTAGGTTTTCAGTATTTCATCCAGACGATCTATGACATCGCGCTCATTGGTACCCTTGCCGAGGGTCAATGTCACATTATTGAAGGCGCCATCCATGTCATAGGCAGCTGCCAGGGGTTGCCGTGCCATCCAAAGAACACCATATCGATGATCATCGGGAAACATGGCGCCGGGGGCGATCTGGTAAATGTATTCCGGTGAGAAGGCGTATCCGACCACGGTGAGTTCCTTGCGCCGGCCGTTGATCGTTGCATGAAGCTTGTCACCCGGTTGCAGATTATGCGCCAGTGCAAATTTTTCGCTGAGTAATACCTCGTTGTCGCGCCCCGGTTCAAACAGGCGTCCCCTGCGCTGATATACCTGATTCAACAACCCGCGACTGTTGTCCGGCAGAGACAACAGGTGACCGCTCACCGGATCATCGAAACCTTCCACGTCGAGATTGACATAGGCGACAACCCGCGTTTCAACCTTGTCGATACCGGGTATCTCTTCGATGCGCTTTACAACCGCCAGCGGAGCACGTTTCAGAGATGCGAACACGTCGGCGAAGTGGTTGTTCCGATAATAGGTTTCACGGGTTTCAAACAGGGTATGCAGCGTGCTGAGTGACATGATAAATATGCCCACGCCGCCGACGATGACCATGGCAATCGCCAGCGCCTGAACGCGCATGGCCCAGAGTTCACGCCAAAGCTTAATGTCAATCGCCCTCATCCCGGCATCACCATGTCAGGTCACGTGGTGCAACACGCGTGCGGTTTACCTTGACGTCGGTAATACGACCATCCGCCAGTCGGATAACGCGGTCTGCCATTTGCGCGATACCAACGTTATGCGTTATCACGGCAGTCGTCGTACCCAATTCCTGGTTGACCCGTTGCAGCGCTTCCAGCACCACGATACCCGTGGTGGAATCGAGAGCGCCTGTCGGTTCATCGCATAAAAGCACATCCGGTTGCTTGGCAATCGCACGGGCAATGGCCACGCGCTGTTGCTCACCACCGGAGAGCTGTGCCGGAAAGTGGTTCAGACGCTCGCCCAGGCCAACAAGCTGCAAGGCCTCTTGTGGCTTCATCGGGGATTTCGCGATTTCAGTCACCACGGCCACATTTTCAATGGTCGTCAGGCTGGGAATCAGATTGTAGAACTGAAAGACGAAACCGACATGATAACGCCGGTATTCGGTCAGTTCGCTATCGGTCGCGCGGGTAAGGTCCTGCTCACCATAAAAAACATGGCCTTCGGTGGGTGTATCGAGTCCACCCAGGATATTCAACAGCGTCGATTTACCACTACCCGAGATACCCAGTAACACGGTAAATTCGCCGCGATAGAGGTCGAGATCGACACCACGAAGGGCATGAACCTGCACTTCACCCATCTGGTAGATCTTGGTGACATCATGGACATGAAACACCACGCGTTGATCCAATGAATCATGCGTGGTTCTCATGTCGGCGTTCATTTTCAGGCTCCGATTGTGCCCCGGCCGGGGCAAAGGAAGCATTGGCTATATATTGCCAGAAAAGAGCGGAAAAGGCATCCATATTTGCATTTTGCCAGGGCTCATCAATGCTCAGATGGCCGTTAATCGACGATCAGACAGGGCCTCGAATCAACGTTTCAGCCGAATATCCAGGCTCGAAACTGAAACCCTGGCTGACCCCGGGAATAAATAGGATTATCATAGAGACAGATTCGGCCAACTAAACATTGACGATGATGATGCACCTGGAGTTGCCAACCGGCTATCCGATCCTTTCGAGGCGGAGCGGGACGTGAGCCAGGACCTTTTCGAGACGGGTATTTCCCGGGAAATCTGGGATAGCCGCTATCGTTACCGTCTAAAAGGTGCAGAGCGCGACCACGACCTGTCAGACAGCTGGGATCGGGTGGCAACCGCATTGGCGGAAGCCGAGCCGGGTGATCGCTTAAAGTGGCAGCAAAATTTTTTCCGGATACTCCAGGGGTTTCGGTTTTTGCCTGGCGGACGCATCCTCGCCGGGGCCGGTACCGAATACGATATAACCTTGTTCAACTGCTTCGTCATGGGGCAACTTACTGACTCCATGGAGGGGATTTTTAGCGGCCTTAAGGAGGGCGCCCTGACCATGCAGCAGGGCGGCGGTGTGGGTTATGATTTTTCCCCGTTGAGACCCGCAGGCTCTGTCGCCTGGCGCACCGGTGGTGTCGCTTCAGGCCCCGTCTCCTTCATGCGTATCTGGGATTGCACCTGCGATACGCTGCTTTCCACCGCCACCCGGCGCGGGGCCATGATGGCGACCCTGCGTTGCGATCATCCGGATATTGAAGCCTTCGTCGACGCCAAGCGCAAGCCCGGCGAATTGCGAAATTTCAACCTGTCGGTGCTGGTAAGCGATGCGTTCATGCAGGCCGTGAAAGAAAACGCCGCCTGGCCCCTGGTATTTCCCGCCACGGCCATGGGTGACGATGAAGACCACGACGGTCGTAAAATAGTCTATCGAAACTGGCCCGGGCAAACAGGTAGCGTTGCCTGCCAGGTCATTCGGGAACTGCCGGCTCGCGACCTGTTGCAGCGAATCGTGCGCGCCAGTTACGACTGTGCTGAACCGGGTGTTCTGTTCATAGACCGTATCAACCATGAAAACAACCTGGGGTACCGCGAGGTACTGGGGGCCACAAACCCCTGCGGCGAAGTCCCGTTACCGCCATACGGCGCCTGTAACCTTGGATCGCTTAACCTGACGAGCTTTGTACTGCAGCCCTTCAGTGACGAGGCCCGTTTCGATCTTGAGGCATTGGCCGCAGCCACCAAAACTGCGGTTCGCCTGCTCGATAATGTTATCGACGTCTCGCGTTTCCCTTTGCCACAACAGAAAGAGCAGGCTCAGGGTAGCCGCCGCATCGGGCTGGGGATGACCGGCCTGGCGGATGCGCTGATCATGCTGGGCCTGCATTATGGCAGCGAAGCGGGCAGGCAACAGGCGGCCCGGGCTATGCAGACCATCTGTCATAGTGCATATCGAGCCTCGGTCAACCTGGCCAGCGAGAAAGGCAGTTTTCGCTGGCTTGATCGCGAAGCCCTCCTGAAGCGACCGTTCATACGGCGCCTGCCTGAGGATATTCAGCGGGGTATCGCGGAACACGGCATACGCAACAGTCACCTCACCGCGATAGCGCCAACCGGCACCATCAGCCTGCTGGCCAATAATATCTCCAGCGGTATTGAGCCGGTATTCGACTTTGAGTACAGGCGCCGGCTGCGCAACCGGGAAGGGGAGTACGTGTGGCACGATTTACAGGATTTTGCCCTGCGTCGATGGCGTTGTGAATTCGGGCAACGAAGCCTGCCGGATTACTTCGTCAATGCCCATTCACTGCCCCCCCGCGACCACCTCGCCATGCAGGCAGTTTTGCAGCCGTTGGTTGACGGCGCCATCTCCAAGACCATTAACGTGCCGAGGGATTGCGATTTTGAATCTTTTCGGTCGCTGTACGACGAGGCCTTCCGGTTGGGGTTGAAGGGCTGTACCACTTTCCGGCCGAATTCGCTGCTTGAGGCGGTGCTGCAAAAGACAGACCTTCACGAACCAAAAGCGGGCGCGCACTGCTGCGCGCTGGAACGGGACAATGATTAACAAGGCTATTGTGTACAGGCCGAAAACCGTCCCTTTGCACAGACCGGATGTAAAGCGCTTTTTGGATGGAAACCCGTCTGACAAGACAGGCCAAGCCAAGGTCTTGTGATTATGGAGGATAGAATCAGTGTCCTGACATACCCGGTGCGCTTTCGCGTATTGGCGAAATATGGCGGTCAATTGGCAATGATGGTGTCGCTGCTTGCTCTGCTGCCCCTGGGATTTGCCTTACTAAAAGCGGAGTGGCCCCAGGCAGTGCGCTATGGCGTTTTAAGTGCCGGTTTATTGCTCGGCGGTGGCATGATGGCCAGGCTGGCAGCTCCCGAGGATATCCGGGACCATGAAGCACTGACCATTACAGCCATGGCCTTTCTGCTCACTCCCCTGCTCATGGCCTGGCCACTGACGGTAGAGGGAATACCGACCATGGATGCCCTGTTCGAGGCCATTTCAGGCGTGACAACGACGGGCCTGTCGACGCTTGGGGGCGTCCAGCATCGTCCAGACATATTTTTATTCGCACGCGCATGGATGCAATGGTTCGGTGGGCTGGGTATCGTGGTCCTTTCGGTTGCGCTGCTGATGAGGCACGGGGCAGCTGCCCGCCGCTTGGCGGAACCTATCGAAACCGGCGAAACGCTGGTTGCCACGGCACGGACCCATGCCCAACACGTGCTGGTCGTTTATCTTATTCTTACGCTGCTGGGCCTGGTGCTGATTTGGCCATTGATCGGGGATGGTTTTACGGCTTTGGTGCATGTGCTGGCGGCGGTTTCCACCGGCGGCTTTTCAAATTTCGATGCCAGCCTGGGCAACATGGACAAGGCAGCAGCAGTCGCAATCAAGGGCCTGTCCTTTTTGGGGGCTGTATCGCTGCCATTGTATTGGCGTATATTTCATCTACGAGGCGCCAAAGGCTTCCTTAGCCTGAAATCTGATGTGGAATTGCGCGCTTTGATCGTGGCATGTGTCACTGTCGGTAGCCTGCTGACCTTGCTGGCGTGGTGGAACGGTGTATCTTCACCCTGGTACCACGGCTTCATAATGGGCGTCAGTGCACAAACCACCACGGGTTTCAGCTCAGTCGCGGTGGCGGACATGGGTTCAGCGTCAAAACTGGTGATGATCGTATCGATGTTGGTGGGAGGCAGCGTGGGCTCATCAGCAGGCGGGTTTAAATTGTTGCGCCTGTTGATTCTCATCAGATTTTTGCAATTTACGATACGCCGGTCGGCATTGCCGTCGCACGCCGTGGCAGAACCTTACCTGGCCGGTCAAAAACTTGAAGCCAATGACATTCTGCGCGCGCTGGTGTTGATCCTGATTTTTATCGTTATCGTGATCCTTTCCTGGCTGCCCTTCGTACTGCTTGGGTATGAGCCCATCGACGCATTGTTCGAGGTGGTTTCCGCCTGCGGCACGGTGGGTTTGAGTTCGGGCATCACGCGCCCCGAACTGGAGCCCGTGCTTAAGGGCATACTTTGTTTTGACATGATTGCAGGGCGACTGGAGGTTATCGCCCTGTTGGTGGTCTTGTATCCCCGGACCTGGATTGGTCGAAGGAGTAAACAACCATGAGAGCCGTATTCATCGGAGCGGGTGACCTCACCTGTATGACAGCACGACAGCTACTTGAGAATCGTCACGAAGTTGTCATCATCGAGCGGGATAAAAATCGCATTGAAGAACTCAGTGCCGACATGGACGCCGGGTTTATCTGTGGTGACGGAAGCAAGCCGGCGATATTACGCGAGGCGGATCCCGAACGGACCGACTTCCTTTTCTGCCTTTGCGGCAGTGACCAATTTAATATCATTGCCAGCCTGGTTGGGCGTTCCCTCGGATATCGACGTGTTGTCACGCGTATCGAAGACCCATCCTATGAGCACATATGCCTTGAGCTTGGGCTGGAAGATATTATCGTGCCGGATGTCGCGATCGCCCGTTACCTTGTCGATATGTGCGAAGGGCGAAAACCCCTGGAATTCGCGGCGCTGATCAAAGGCGATGCACGGGTTTTTGCGTTTGTCGCCGGTAAGAAAGACGAAGTTTCGCTTGCCGACCTGGACCTGCCTGGTGGCAGCAGGCTGATGTTTTTGTACCGCAAGGATAAACTTATGCTACCCGACAGCAAAACGGTATTGCAGGAGGGTGACGAGGTGTTGATCATCACGAATGCCAAGGTCATTCCAGAGCTGCAAGCCCGATGGAGTTCTGTGTTTGCTGATAAATAAGTAACCTGGGTGAATGATCCACTCACTCGGGCCAATCGGCGCACACCAGCCTGGCGCCGCCTTCGTCATCGATGCGTTCGCAACCCATCGGGTAGCCATGCTTTTCCCAGAAAGGGATAAGCCCGAAGCGCTCTGCGGTTATCAGAAACCGGGGATGTTCCACGATGACGCGTCCACCGGGGATGTATATATACCTGCAGAGAGTCAGGACATCCATGTTTCTGACGCCCCCAGATGCCGGCCACATTTCGTTCGGGTTTATGACAACTTAGCTTTGATGCTTCCTTGTATCCTCTTAGGAAATGGA
>JBFFWN010000148.1:0-8791 GCA_041570235.1 Lysobacterales bacterium
AAGCGCTTGAGTTTGGTTTCAGAACGGGTGCCGGCGATGTCTTCACGCAGCTGTTTCAGCTCTTCGGCCAGGTTGATGGTGCGCAGCAATTCGAAAATAGCCTCAGCGCCCATCTTGGCGACGAATTCATCACCGAACTCTTCAACCGCATCAAGATATTGCTCATCTGTAAGCAAAGCGCCACGTTCCAACGTGGTCATACCCTCATCAAGTACAACATAAGATTCAAAATACAGAATCCTCTCGATGTCACGAAGGGTCATATCCAGCATCAGACCAATACGCGATGGCAATGATTTCAGGAACCAGATATGCGCCACGGGGCTGGCCAGGTCGATATGCGCCATGCGCTCACGACGGACCTTTGTCAGTGTCACTTCCGTACCGCATTTTTCGCATACCACGCCGCGGTGTTTCATACGCTTGTATTTGCCGCAAAGGCATTCGTAGTCTTTAACCGGGCCAAATATGGAAGCGCAAAACAGACCATCACGTTCCGGCTTGAATGTCCGGTAATTAATGGTTTCAGGTTTTTTGACCTCGCCGAACGACCATGAACGAATCAGGTTCGGCGGCGCCAATCCGATTCGGATTGCATCAAAATTCAGCGGTTGGCGCTGACGGTTATAGAGATTAAGTAAGTCTCTCACTGCATATCTCCCAGGGGTCTATCAATAGGCCCGCGAATCACGTTTCTTCAAGTTCGATGTTAATAGCCAACGAGCGAATTTCCTTCACAAGTACATTGAAGGATTCCGGCATACCTGCCGCCATCTCGTGGTTACCATCGACAATATTTTTGTACATCTGGTTACGACCGGCTACGTCATCGGACTTGACCGTCAACATTTCCTGCAAGGTGTAAGCAGCTCCATAAGCTTCGAGCGCCCATACCTCCATCTCACCAAATCGCTGACCACCAAATTGTGCTTTACCGCCCAATGGCTGCTGCGTTACCAGGCTGTATGGACCGGTTGAACGTGCATGCATCTTGTCATCGACCAGGTGGTTCAGCTTCAGCATATACATGTAGCCAACGGTGACCGGTCGATCAAAAGGATCACCAGTACGACCGTTGTAAAGAGTGGTCTGGCCGCTGGTTGGCAGATTCGCCAACTCGAGCAGACGCTTGATCTCCGCTTCCGGTGCACCGTCAAATACCGGTGTGGCCATCGGCACACCACCTCTCAGGTTGTGCGCCATCTCCTTGATTTCAGCGGCGGAGAAGCTGTTCATATTGACCCGGCCTTCCTGGTCGCTGTTATAAATCTTCCCGAGGAAGTTACGTATCTCCTCGGTCTTGGCGTTTTGCTCCAGCATGTCGGTGATCCGGTGGCCCAGCCCTTTTGCGGCCCAGCCCAGGTGGGTTTCAAGCACCTGTCCGATGTTCATACGTGAAGGTACGCCCAGCGGATTAAGCACCACGTCAACCGGGGTACCATCCTCCATGAACGGCATGTCTTCCTGCGGAACGATCATCGAGATCACACCCTTGTTACCGTGACGGCCGGCCATCTTGTCACCCGGCTGAATACGCCGTTTGACAGCCATGTAAACCTTGACCATTTTCAGCACACCGGGCGCCAGGTCATCACCACGTGTGATCTTGCCTTTCTTCTCTTCAAACTTCTCGTCAAAGGCCTTGCGCTGCTCTTTAACCTGGTCGGCGAGTTGCTCGATCAGGTCATTCACATCGTTGTCCTTCATACGCAGTTTGAATATGTCTTCCTGCTCCATAGTGGACAACAGTTCAGCAGTAATCTCGGTGCCTTTCTTCAGACCCTTCGGACCCTTTTCTGCAGCCTTACCGACCAGAACGTTTTCAAGACGCTGATAGATGGCAGCTTCTACGATACGCAGCTGATCATCCAGGTCTTTTCTGACCTGACGCAGTTGATCCTTCTCAATGGAAATGGCGCGTTCGTCTTTTTCAACGCCATCACGGGTAAACACCTGCACGTCGATAACGGTACCGTCTGTGCCGGATGAAACACGCAAGGACGTATCCTTAACATCAGATGCCTTCTCACCGAAAATCGCACGCAGCAGTTTCTCTTCCGGTGTCAGCTGGGTCTCGCCCTTTGGCGTTACCTTGCCCACAAGGATGTCGCCCGCTTTTACCTCGGCGCCAATATAGACGATACCGGACTGGTCGAGCTTGTTGAGGTTATGCTCACCGACATTGGGGATATCAGCGGTAATTTCTTCAGAGCCCAACTTGGTATCACGCGCAACACAGGTCAGTTCAACGATGTGTATCGTGGTGAAGCGGTCTTCTTCAACGACCCTCTCCGAAATCAGGATCGAATCCTCGAAGTTGTAACCATTCCATGGCATAAATGCGATCAGCATGTTCTGACCCAGCGCCAGTTCACCAAGGTCTGTCGAAGGACCATCGGCCAACACGTCACCCTTGGTGACTATATCACCAACAACGACCAATGGACGCTGATTCATACAGGTGTTCTGGTTTGAACGCTGGTACTTGACCAGGTTATAGATATCCACACCCGGATCACCGGTGGGGACCTCTTCTTCGTTCACACGAACGACGATACGGCCTGCATCCACCTGGTCAACAACACCACCACGCTTGGCAACGGCTGTTACACCCGAATCGGTGGCCACCACCCGCTCCATACCGGTACCCACAAGCGGCTTTTCAGCGATCAATGTTGGTACGGCCTGGCGCTGCATGTTCGAACCCATCAACGCGCGGTTTGCATCATCGTGCTCCAAAAACGGCACGAGGGAGGCCGCTACAGATACGATCTGTTTTGGTGACACGTCCATATAGTTGACTTCATGCGGAATCTTGAGCGTGAATTCACCCTGGTGACGGCAGGGAATAAAATCGTCAACAAATTTGCCCTTGTCATCCAGTTCAGCGTTGGCCTGGGCAATAACGAAATCACCCTCAACAATGGCCGACAGGTACTCGACTTCATCGGTGACCTTGCCGTTGGTGACCTTTCGGTAAGGTGTCTCGAGGAACCCATAATCATTGGTCCTGGCATATACAGCCAGCGAGTTGATCAGACCGATATTCGGCCCTTCAGGTGTCTCGATAGGACAGACGCGGCCATAATGGGTCGGATGCACGTCACGCACCTCAAAACCGGCACGCTCACGGGTCAAACCACCAGGGCCCAGTGCTGACACACGACGCTTATGGGTCACCTCAGACAAGGGGTTATTCTGATCCATAAACTGGCTGAGCTGGCTTGAACCGAAAAATTCCTTGATCGCAGCCGCTACGGGCTTGGCGTTGATCAGTTCCTGCGGAGACAAATCTTCGCTTTCGGCCACTGACAGACGCTCACGAACAGCGCGCTCTACACGCACGACACCCACACGAAATACGTTCTCGGCCATTTCGCCGACACTACGGACACGCCTGTTACCCAGGTGGTCAATGTCGTCGACATTGCCGTTGCCGTTGCGGATATCAATCAGCACCTTCAGTACAGCCAGGATATCCTCCCGGTCAAGTACGCCCGGACCTTCGATTTCCTTACGACCCACGCGGCGATTGAACTTCATACGCCCAACGCTTGAGAGATCATAGCGATCTTCGGTAAAGAACAGGTTCTTGAACAGGTTCTGTGCTGCTTCCTTGGTGGGCGGCTCGCCCGGGCGCATCATGCGATAAATTTCAACCAGTGCTTCCAACTCATTTGTGGATGCATCGATATTCAATGTGTTTGATATGTAGGGCCCCTGGTCGAGGTCGTTGACATACAGGACTTCAAACTTCTTAACGCCTGACTCGCGGAATTTGGCCAGCAATTCTTCAGTGATTTCAGCGTTGGCATCGACCAGAACCTCACCGGAATCCTTGTCGATAATATTGTGTGAAATGATTTTGCCAATCAGGTAGTCATCCGGTACCTGCAAGGCCTTGATACCTGCCTCCTCGATCAGCTTGACGTGCCTGGCGGTGATTCGCTTGCCATTGGCAACGATAAGCTCGCCTTTCTTGTCAACGATATCAAATAGCGCCGCTTCACCCCGCAGACGCTCAGCAATCAATTCCAGCTTGCCGCCTTCCTTGAGCAGGGTGACCTTGCTGGTATCGAAGAATGTGTCCAGCATCTCTTCGTTGGTCATACCCAATGCACGCAGCAACACCGTTACCGGCAATTTTCTGCGCCGATCAATACGGGTAAAAATCCCGTCCTTAGGATCAAATTCAAAATCCAGCCATGAACCACGATATGGAATCACGCGCGCGGAGAACAACAGTTTTCCGCTGGAATGCGTTTTACCCTTGTCGTGATCGAAAAACACACCCGGCGAACGATGCAACTGGGAGACGATAACGCGCTCCGTTCCGTTGATCACGAAGGTGCCGGTATCGGTCATCAAGGGCAGGTCGCCCATGTAGACTTCCTGCTCTTTTACATATTTGACCGGTTTCTGCTTGGCCGAGCTCTCTTTGTCATAAATGACCAGGCGGACCTTGACGCGCAAGGGCGCTGCATAGGTCATGCCCCGCAGTTTACATTCCCGGACATTAAAAGGCGGTGTCCCGAGTTTGTAACTGACATACTCCAACGCTGCATTGCGGGAATATGAAATAATTGGAAATACGGAAGTCAATGCGCCGTGGAGACCACGATCGCGCCGCTCATCCGGACGTTTTTCAAGTTGCAGAAATTCCGCATAGGAACGGATTTGGGTCTGTAAAAGGTTAGGCACATCCAAAATGGCCTGGCTCTTACCAAAATCCTTGCGGATACGCTTTTTCTCAGTAAATGAGTAATTCATGTTACCAACCGCCTCTTTGCGACCTGGACAATGGTCGCGTCATCAAATGACAAACAGGAACAGGCCGGGGATGATCATCCCCAGCCGATTCCTTCTTACTTACGTAAATCAAAAAAACTGATTTACTTGACCTCGACGGTAGCACCTACCTCTTCGAGCTTCTTCTTTAACTCTGCAGCTTCAGCTGCTTCGACGCCTTCCTTCACATTGGCAGGCACGCCTTCAACCAGGTCTTTGGCTTCTTTCAGGCCCAGACCGGTGATTTCGCGAACCGCTTTAATAACTGGAACCTTACTGGTGCCGAAACCGGTCAGAACCACGTCAAATTCAGTCTGTTCCTCTGCAGCAGCGGCTTCACCGCCAGCAGCAGGGCCAGCCGCAACTGCGACAGGAGCAGCAGCAGATACACCAAATTTCTCTTCCATGGCGCTGATCAGATCAACTACATCCATCACGCTCATTCCAGCAATTGTTTCTAAAATATCATCTTTTGAAACGGCCATTGTCGTCTCTCCTAATGTCGATTATGGCAACCATATGGTTGCCGGGGTTAAGTTAAATAGTTTCAGGCAGCCTGCTTGGCATCGCGAACTGCGGCGAAAGTACGAACCAGCTTGGTATGCGGCTCGGCCAACGTACGTACGAACTTCTCGATTGGTGCTTTCATAACGCCCATCAGGATTGCAATCGCCTGATCGTATGTCGGCAGGCTGGATAAACGATCCAGCTCAGAGGCCTCATAAACCTCTCCACCCACAGCGACAAGCTTTGTAATCAATTTGTCATTCGACTTGATATAGTCTTTGACAAGACGCGCAGCAGCACCCGGATCTTCCATACTGAAAGCCAGGAGCAGTGGTCCCGTAAGGGATTCCTGCATGCATTCAAACTCGGTACCTTCTACAGCACGACGCACCAGCGTATTTTTGGCAACCTTGAGATAAACACCACTTTCACGTGCTTTCACACGCAAGTCTGTCATTTGCTCAACGGTTAAACCGCGATACTCTGCTGCCACTGCAGCCAGAGCGACCTTGGCAACTTCCGCCACTTCCGCTACGACCGCTTTCTTCTGCTCAATACTCAGAGCCATATGATACCTCCAAGAGTCAAATAACCGGTTACCCGGCACGAATAAAGACTCATGACATCCATTTTCACAGTTGTCACAGGACCAAAAACGGTCCTTCAGTGGCTACCCCGCTTCTCAATTGCGCTATTTCAAACGCAATTGAGAAGCGGGGGCTCCACCATCTGCGCAGGCTATGTCCAGTTTCCTGGTTCACGCTTAAACCGGATCACTATATCTGGCAGTGATTCGATACCTGCGGTCTCTGACGGCCTACTTCCGGTTATTTGATTTCGAATAATCCGAAATCATAATGGCCGGAATCAGCCCGCCTACCCCTCCGGCTCTCACCGGAGAAATTCTAAAAATCAATAATCAGGGCTTAAATGGTCCATGATCGATAACAAGGCCCGGTCCCATAGTGGTTGAAACTGCAACCTTCCTAAGGTACTGGCCCTTAGCGGATGCCGGCTTTAATTTGTTCAGGTCAGCCAGCAATGCCGCGAGATTCTCACGCAAGGCGGCTACTTCAAAGTCAGCTTTACCGATAGTGCTGTGAATGATACCGCCCTTGTCAGTCCTGAAACGCACCTGGCCGGCCTTCGCGTTTTTGACCGCAGCGGCCACATCGGTTGCAACTGTTCCAACCTTCGGGTTGGGCATCAAGCCCCTGGGACCCAGAACCTGGCCCAGCTTACCCACAACGCGCATGGCGTCCGGTGTGGCTATGACCACGTCAAAGTTGAGGTCCCCACCCTTGATCTGATCATGCAGATCATCCATACCCACAACGTCCGCGCCTGCTTCAAGCGCTTTCTCAACATTGTCGCCCTGGGTGAAAACAGCAACCCGCACGGTTTTACCTGTACCATTTGGCAATACGGTTGAGCCGCGCACGTTCTGGTCAGACTTCCTGGGATCAACACCAAGCCTGATTGACACATCAACGGATTCCGTGAATTTCACGTTGCTGAATTTTTTCAGCATTTCCAGTGCGTCTTCGACCGCGTAAACCTTACCGGGCTCCAATTGCTCACGGATGGCTTTTGTTCGTTTACTTAACCTGGCCATTAGTTCACTCCCTCAACATTGAGTCCCATGCTACGGGCAGACCCGGCGATTGTACGAACGGCTGCATCCAGATCAGCAGCGGTCAGATCAGGCTCTTTAGCCTTGGCGATCTCTTCAAGCTGAGCGCGCGAAACCGTGCCAACTTTCTTGGTGTTGGGCTCACCACTTCCCTTCGCCAGGCCCAGGGCCTTTTTCAGCAGCACGGCTGCCGGAGGGGTCTTGGTGATGAAGGTAAAGCTGCGATCAGCGTATACGGTGATCACAACCGGCAACGGCAGGCCCGGCTCGGCTTTCTGCGTCTGGGCATTGAATGCCTTGCAGAACTCCATGATGTTAACGCCGTGTTGTCCAAGTGCCGGACCAACTGGAGGACTGGGATTAGCCTGTCCTGCAGGAATCTGCAGCTTGATATATGCAGTGACTTTCTTAGCCATATTTTACTCCCCGGGTTCAAACGCCTGCCAACATGTGGCAAAGCTCCCCGTTTGTGTTGAGACACCATGAAGGCATTATGGCCTTCGCTCGTGTCAGGTTTTCGCTGCAGCCTTCTAAAAAACTGCACCGCTAAAAATCAATTTGACTCCGGACTCAGGCTTTTTCGACCTGGTGGAAATCCAGTTCAACCGGGGTTGAACGTCCAAAAATCAGTACGGCCACCCGCAGGCGGTTCTTTTCATAATTCACTTCTTCAACTGTGCCGTTGAAGTCGTTGAATGGACCATCCACAACCCGAACCATCTCGCCCGGCTCGAACAGTATCTTCGGCCTCGGTTTATCAACGCCTTCCTGTACACGGCTGAGGATGGTACTGGCCTCTTTTTCCGTAATTGGCGCCGGATTATCAGAAGTACCGCCGATAAAACCCATCACCTTTGGCACCTCTTTCACCAAATGCCAGGTTTCGTCATTCATTTCCATTTCCACCAGCACATAGCCGGGGAAAAACTTACGATCGGAGCGCCGTTTCTGGCCGCCCCTCATCTCAACAACCTCTTCGGTGGGCACCAGGATTTCACCAAACATGTCTTCCATTCCCGCCCGCGCAATGCGCTCGGTTAAAGACCGCTGGACCTGTTTTTCAAAGCCGGAAAAAGCGTGCACTACATACCACCGCTTACTCATTTTTTAACCGCCCCCGCCAAGCAAACTGCGAACTATGGCACCGATCGCCCAGTCGACACTGGCCAGAAACAGGGAAATGAGGATCGTCACAACGATCACCATTAGCGAGGTCTGCACCGCCTCCTGGTGTGTTGGCCATACAACCTTGCGGCGCTCGATATCCGATTCCTTCAGAAAACGGAAAAACATCGCGCCTTTCTGAGACTGGGCCGCGATCCAGGACGCCGCCAACACCACCGCCAACAAGGCGGCAACCCGGACCGGCGTAATAGCCAGTTCCTGGTAATAATAATAGGCGCCTATACCGCCCAGCAGCATGATGACCGAGATCAGCAATATCAGCGTATCTGCAGTTGCCGACCTGGTGTGTTCTACTTTGCTGTTCATTTTACGCCGCTCTACCTGTTCTCTATGCCTGCCGCAGCCACTCAATAGCTGCTGATTTTCAATTTGTTTGCAGTAGTGGCAGGCCAGGAGGGACTCGAACCCCCAACCTGCGGTTTTGGAGACCGCTGCTCTGCCAGTTGAGCTACTGGCCTATCATTACTGCTTCAAACCAGAAAGCCGGCAGCCTTTTTGGCCCACCAGCTTCCTGCAACTCAACAAATTTCAATATGCCTTATTCAAAGATCTTGGCAACAACGCCAGCACCTACCGTACGGCCACCTTCGCGGATTGCGAAACGCAGGCCTTCTTCCATCGCGATCGGCGCGATCAACTCAACTTTCATCTGCACGTTATCACCAGGCATTACCATCT
>JBFFWN010000149.1:0-8708 GCA_041570235.1 Lysobacterales bacterium
GCTGCCGATAAGCTTGCCCGTCGCCCCAAGGGTATCGATAAGGCCAGGGTCACCAAACTGGGAGTGCTGGGCGCCGGCATGATGGGCGCCGGTATCGCCTATGTTTCGGCCAAGGCCGGCATGCAGGTGGTATTGCTGGATACCGATATTGCAGGCGCGGAGCGTGGAAAAGCCTATTCCGAAGGTCTGCTGGCCAAGGCCATCAAACGTGGATATTCGACCCAGGAAAAGGCAGATGCGCTGCTCGGTCTGATTAAACCAACCACCGATTATGCTGATCTTGAAGGTTGCGAGCTGGTGATCGAAGCGGTGTTTGAAAACCGTGAGATCAAGGCTGACGTCACCTCGAAAACCGAGGCGGTGATTCCTGAAACCGCGGTTTTCGCCAGTAATACATCCACGCTGCCGATCACCGGGCTTGCAGAGGCTTCAAAACGTCCAGAGAGTTTTATCGGTCTGCATTTCTTCTCTCCGGTAGACAAGATGCCGCTGGTTGAACTGATCAAGGGTGAGAAGAGTTCGGATGAGGCGATTGCACGCGGACTCGACTACATCCAGCAGATCCGCAAGACCCCCATCGTGGTCAATGACAGCCCGGGCTTTTACACATCCCGGTGTTTCAGCACCTCCACCAACGAGGGCATGACCATGCTGGCGGAGGGTATCAATCCCGCCCTGATTGAAAACGCGGCCAAAATGGCGGGACTGCCTGTAGGACCCCTGGCGGTCATGGATGAGGTGACGCTTGACCTGGGTTACAAGATCACCATGCAGACCGCAAAGGACATGGGGGATGAGTACACCTTTGATTCCGGTTTTCCTGTCATCAGGCAATTTGTGGAGGAACTCGACCGCAAGGGCAAACGTTTCGGTAAGGGTTTCTATGAGTATCCCGAGGGTGGAAAGAAATACCTTTGGCCCGGTCTCGCCGATTTGTATCCGCAACTGCAGGAACAACCGCCGGTACAGGAAGTTATCGACCGCCTGATGTATCGCCAGGCGCTTGAGGCGGCCCGCTGTTTCGAGGAAGGCGTGCTGGATCACCCGGCGGATGCCGATATCGGCTCCATTTTTGGCTGGGGTTTTCCGCCCTGGACCGGTGGAACGCTTTCGTTTATCGATACGGTAGGTATCCAGCATTTTGTCGATCAATGTGACCGGATGGCGAATGCATACGGGCCGCGATTTGCCGTGTCAGACTGGCTCAGGTCGCGCGCCAAAAGCGGACAGCAGTTTCTCGCAGGTTAATTGCCCCGGTACTCCCCGAGGCGAAAAGGGGAGCAGCGTATAGGTGTTCAGGTCACTTGTTCTGAAGGATAAGTGACCTGTTCTTTATCCGGTATCGGAATTAATCGGGCTGGACAAAGCTCCCTTATATTTGCATAAATATAAGTTCAGTCCGGGAGAGATATATATGCGTAAGAAAATCGATAAAATCCTCGTTGCCAACCGCGGTGAAATCGCGATCCGTATACTGAGGGCGGCGTCCGAACTGGGCATCCGTACAGTCAGTATCTATACCTATGAGGATCGCTTTTCCACGCACCGCTACAAGGCCGATGAGGCCTACCAGATCGGTGAGGATGACGAACCGTTAAAGCCCTACCTGGACATCGAGGCGATCATAGAGACCGCCAGGCTGAACCAGGTCGATGCCATCCACCCCGGTTATGGCTTTCTGTCTGAAAACGTTGAATTTGCCAGGCGTTGCCGTGAGGAAGACATTATCTTCATTGGCCCGACGCCCGAGGCCATGGCCATGCTGGGTGACAAGATGCAGGCCAAGATCAATGCCGTTGCTGCCGGGATTCCGATCATTGAAGACAGCCACGAAGACCTTGTCAATGTCGAGGTGGCGCGCACCGAGGCAGCACGCATTGGTTACCCGGTGATGCTCAAGGCGGTTGCCGGCGGCGGTGGCCGCGGGATGCGGGTTATTCGCAGCGAGGATCAACTGGAAACCGCCTACAAGGAAGCACGCGGCGAAGCCGCCAAGGCCTTTGGTAACGATACGGTTTTCCTGGAAAAATTCATCGAAGCGCCCAAGCACATCGAGGTCCAGGTACTGGGGGACAACGAGGGCAACCTGGTACACCTGTTTGAGCGTGACTGCTCGGTGCAGCGCCGCTTCCAGAAAGTGGTGGAGGTGGCGCCGAGTGTCGCCTTGCAGGAAGCAACACGGCAAAAATTATTTCAATATGCACTGGCGATTACGCGGCATGTCAACTATAGCAATGCCGGCACGGTCGAGTTCCTGGTCGACCGCCAGGAAAACATCTATTTTATCGAGGTCAACCCTCGAATCCAGGTGGAACACACGGTCACCGAACAGGTGACCGGTATCGATATTGTTCGCAGCCAGATCGAGATCGCGCGCGGCTGCCTGTTGAGTGACCCGGAACTGCGAATTGGTTCGCAGGATGACATCAAGTGCAATGGTTTTTCGATCCAGTGCCGCATCACCACCGAAGACCCCGAAAATGGATTTCAACCGGATTACGGCACCCTGATCGCATATCGAAGCGCCGCGGGATTTGGTATCCGCCTGGATGTCGGTGCGGCTTATACAGGCGCCCGTGTCTCGCCGTTTTTTGATTCCATGCTGGTCAAGGTGACCTCCTGGGGGAGAACCCTTAACGGGGCTGTTTCGCGTGGTCACAGAGCTCTGCGCGAGTTTCGAATCCGGGGGGTTAAAACCAATATCGGCTTCCTGCAAAACGTCCTGCATCACCCGACGTTCGCTTCCGGTAAAGCCACCGTCGCGTTTATCGACGACCACCCTGAACTGTTTGAGATCAGCCAGCGCTTTGACCGCGCCACCAAGACCCTGCGCTATATCGCCAACCTTACGGTCAACGGAAACCCGGATATCAGCGCCATCGACAGCAATCACGTTTTTCGTAAGCCGCATATCCCGCATGCCGGTCGCATGGCGCCTTACCCGGCCGGCACCAAAAACCGTCTGGATGAGTTGGGCCCCGAAGCATTTTGTCGCTGGGTCAGGGATCAAAAAAGCATCCTCTACACCGATACGACACTTCGCGATGCGCATCAATCGCTGCTGGCAACGCGTGTTCGCACGCTGGATATGCTGGCAGTGGCCGAAGGTTTTGCCAAGGCCAACCCGCAGGTGTTTTCACTGGAAATGTGGGGTGGTGCGACATTTGATGTGGCCCTGCGCTTTCTGCGTGAGTGTCCGTGGCAGCGTCTGCAGCGAATACGCAAGGCTGTACCGAATATTCTTTTACAAATGCTGTTCCGCGGATCCAATGCCGTGGGCTACAAGGCATATCCGGATAATGTCATCGCTGCGTTTATTGAAAAATCGTGGCAAAACGGTATCGATATTTTCCGTATTTTTGATTCTTTGAACTGGATCGAGGGTATGAAGCGTTCTATCCAGATTGTCAGGGAGAGAACCGGCGGAATTGCCGAGGCCACTATCTGTTATACCGGCGATGTCCTGAATAGCGATCCTGCCAACCGCTACAATTTACAGTATTACCTCGACATGGCGCGCCGCCTGGAAGACGAGGGCGCACACATGCTGGCTCTCAAAGATATGGCCGGCCTGCTCAAGCCCTATGCAGCCGAGATGCTGGTTCCGGCACTGCGCTCGGCAGTCGATATCCCGATTCACCTGCACACGCACGATACCTCATCCATGCAAAGCGCCACGCTGCTCAAGGCCATCGAAGCCGATGTAGACGTCGTCGATGTATGTTTGAGTTCGATGTCCGGCCTGACATCCCAGGTCAACATGAATTCACTGGTTGCTGTCATGCAGGGGCATGAACGCGAGCAGGTTTTTGACCTGAAGTCCCTGAATGAATATGCCAACTACTGGGAAGCGGTGCGTGAATATTACTACCCGTTTGAATCCGGTTTAAAAGCCGGCACCGCCGAGGTCTATGAGCATGAAATACCCGGTGGGCAGTATTCAAATCTGCGTCCGCAGGCCATTGCGCTGGGACTTGAACACCGGTTTGAGCAGATCAAGAAGAACTACACCACGGTCAACCGCATGTTTGGAGATATCGTAAAGGTCACGCCATCATCGAAAGTGGTCGGCGACATGGCCATGTTCATGACCGCCAACGGACTGGATGAAAGTGATGTCATGTCGCAGGGTGATACACTGGCATTTCCGGATTCGGTGATTGACCTGTTCTCGGGCAAACTCGGGCAGATGGAAGGGGGCTTTCCGGCCGAATTATCCGCACTGGTGTTAAAGGGCAGGAAACCCCTGGACGGTCCGCCGGGCGCCTTGCTCGAACCCATAGACTTTGAAGCCGGGTTTGCTGCTTTCAGAGAAGAATTCGATGAGAACCTGACTGAGCTGGATTTTCTTTCCTACCTGATGTACCCCGAAGTTTTCCGCGGTTTCTATGATCATCAACAGGAATTTGGCGATGTCCATTATCTGCCTACAAAGGCTTTTTTCTATGGACTGAAGCAGGGCGATGAGATAGTCGTCAAATTGCAGCAGGGCAAGACCATCGTGATCCGCTTTATCTACCGCTCAAATACCGATGAGAACGGATTTTGCAAGGTCACCTTTGAACTCAACGGCCAGGCACGAAGCGTGCAGGTGAGGGATGAAAACGTGGTGCCGAGGAATGTCGCCAAACGCAAGGCTGTTGAGCGCCATGAAATCGGTTCACCATTGATGGGGCGGCTGGCGTCGGTTTTGGTCGAAGTGGGCCAGGAGGTCGGTAAAGATACGCCCGTGTTTGTGATCGAGGCGATGAAAATGGAAACCACGATCACGGCGCCCTATGCCAGTTGCGTCAAGGCCATACACATTCAGGCCGGGGAGTTGGTGGGTCAGGGTGACCTGGTTGTCGAACTGGGCAGCTGAACGGCATCGGGAAAAATCCGCTATTATCTGGCCAACAACTGCGAATTGGCCGGATTAAACTTATGCGAGAAATAGAATTCCCCCCGAAAGATCAACCCCTGCGCGAAGACGTTCGCGTGCTCGGCGCCCTGGTGGGCGAAGTTCTGGCCGAACAGCAGGGTGAAGATTTCCTCAGCCTGGTGGAGGATGTCAGGCGTGCGGCCATCATACGGCGGGAAGATGCGGATCATCCTTCCGAGCCCCTGGACCGCTTACTGGCGGATATGGACGTTGGCACCGCAGAACGCCTGGTGCGGGCATTCACCACCTATTTCCAGGTGGTTAACCTGGCTGAAAAAGTGCACCGTATCCGGCGCCGCAGGGATTACCTGAGAAGGGGGATCAATGCACAGCCCGGTGGCTTGCTGGCGGTCATGCAGGAACTGGCTGATGTTCCGCTGGATGTGGTGATGCAGACGCTCGAAGGTTTGACCATCGAACCGGTGATGACAGCCCACCCGACCGAGTCAACACGTCGAACACTGTTGGAAAAAGAACAACTGATTCTGCGCCGGCTGGTGGACCGCCTGGATACATCCAGAACTCCCGATGAAGAAATCACGGCGCTGGATCGTATCCGTGCAGCAGTGACCAGTAACTGGCAGACCGAGATGTACCCTGAACAGAAACTGTCGGTCAGGAACGAAATGGAACATGTGTTGTTCTATCTTACCGATGTTTTGTACCGGATTGTGCCGCCGTTCTATGAGAACCTGCGCAGTGCACTTGAAACGGGTTGGGATGATGCCAAGGGGTGTACCTTGCCCCATTTGCTGCATTTCGGCTCATGGGTAGGTGGTGACATGGACGGCAACCCCAATGTCAATGCCAACACCATCAGGCGTTCGCTTGAATATCAACGCCGGGAAATTATCGGTAAATACCTGCCCGAGATGCGCTCCCTGTCTCGTTTTCTGAGCCAGTCGCTGAGTGAGGTCGAGGTTAGCCCGGCGGTCATGGAGCAACTGCAAAACTATATCGATATGATGCCGGACGAGGCCGAAAAAATCGGTCAGCGGGTGCGCAACATGCCCTACCGTTGTCTGCTCAAGCTGATGATGGCCCGTATGCGGGGAGTGCTGGAAAACTCCACTGGCGCATACACCAGTTCCGGGCAGTTTCAGGCCGATCTTGAATTGATTCGGCAATCGATGGAAGCCAACAAGGGCAAAAATGCCGGAGTTTTCCTGCTGAATCGTTTGCAAACCCGTGAACAGACCTTTGGCTTTCACCTGGCCACGCTGGACATACGCCAGGATTCGCTGGTCCACCGGCAGGTCATTGGTAAAATTCTGAATGAGGAAAACTGGCTCGGTATGGCCGCACAGGAGCGCGCCGATCGTCTGACTGAATTGCTTGAAGCCAACAGGTTGCCGGATATTCCCGATGATGTCGGTGTTGAAAAAACCATCGAGGTGTTCCGCAGCATCAAGTGGGGCCAGCAGCATTTCGGCAAGCGCGCACTGGGGCCATACATCATCAGCATGACACAGGGCGCCGATGACGTGTTGAGCGTTTTGTTCCTGGCTCGCCTGGCGGGCTTGAGTGACTGGCATGGCAATATTCCACTGGATGTCGCGCCATTGTTGGAAACCGTCGATGATCTCCAACATGGCGAAGCGATCCTCAAACGCCTGTTCATCGATCCGGTCTACAAGAAACACCTTGCTGCCAGAGATAATCGCCAGATCATCATGGTGGGATACTCTGACTCAAACAAGGATGGCGGTCTGATTTCAGCCCGGTGGGCTTTGGCGACCGCGCAGTCGCAGCTTTCAGGAGTTGCCAGGCAACATGGCGTTACGGCCGGTTTTTTTCATGGCCGTGGCGGCACCGTCAGCCGGGGTGGCGGCAACTTTGTGGGTGGAATACTGGGCGCACCGCGCGGAACCGTGAATGGTTTTTTGCGGGTCACCGAACAGGGTGAAACGATCAACCAGAAGTACGGCAACCGTACGCTGGCCGAACGAAATCTTGAACTGGCAACGGCTGCGACATTGAAGAGCAGCCTTAAAGCATCACCGGAGCCGCGTGAAGAATGGCTTGGGGTCATGCATGAAATGTCAGAGAGCTCCAGGCAGGCCTATCGCGAACTGGTTTACCAGCACCCCCATTTTATCGATTATTTTCGCCATGCCACTCCCATAGACGTGATCGAGCGGATGGGCATCGGTTCGCGCCCGGCCTCCCGTCGCTCAGGCCTGGGCGTTGAAAACCTCAGGGCCATTCCATGGGTGTTTTCCTGGGCGCAATCCCGTATTGGTTTGCCGGCAGCATACGGTGTGGGAACAGCGCTGTCATTGGCACAGGAGAAGTATGGATTGGACACCCTCAGATCCATGTCCCGGGACTGGCTGTTTTTCGGCAGTATGTTATCTGATGTTGAAATGGCGCTGGCAAAGTCAGACCTGGATATCGGACGGCACTACAGCGAGCTGGCGCCGCAAGCCAGTCGATTGATTTATCCATTGGTCAGTACCGAAATGACACTGGCGCGCTCGATGATATTGAGCATCAAGGAACAGGACGAACTGCTGGACAGGGAGCCGACGTTGCAACGTTCCATACGCCTGCGTAACCCCTATGTGGACCCGATGAGCCTGTTACAGGTGGACCTGCTGAAGCGCTGGCGGGCGGCGGAGTGTCAGGATGAGCAATTGCTTGAGGCCCTGCTGGTAACCGTCAACGGTATTGCCAGGGGCATTCAGAACACCGGTTGAACCGACGCGTTTACCGGGTCGGGGTGATGCTGCTCAGGGGTTGGCGGAGGCTTCCATTATCTGCAATTCCTGTTGCGCTTCCCAGATGCCCAGTTCAGCGGCTTTTTCCAGCCAATAACGATGCTGCTGCTGCGGCGAAAATCTTCCCTGGGCGGATTCGTTGAGCATTTTCTGAAAATCATGGGCTAACGGGTTACCGCCGATCCGGGCTTTCAGAAGCCAGGACAGGGCTTTTTCCTTATCAAGGGGCACACCCTCACCGGTGCCGCATAACATGGCCAGGTTCATCTGGGCATCGGCATCTTTCTGCTTTGCGGCCATGTTGAACAGTTTAATGGCCTTATCCAGGTCACGGTTCAGACCACCCTTGGCAAAATAATAGAGCTCGCCCAGCCGATACTGCGCGGGCGCGAAGGATTGTTCGACGGATTTTCTGAACCAGTAGACCGCTTGTTGATAGTCCACGTAGACGGACTCGCCGTTTGAATACATCATGGCCAGGTTGTACTGGGCAACCGGGTTGCCCAGTTCCGCCGAGCGGGCATACAACTGAAAAACATCCTCAAGTCGAGACGTTCCCTGCGACTCGATGGCATCCTGATAGTAGCTGTCGGCGATTTCCTTATCCTTTCGCGCTGCAAGCCCATTGCTTGCGGAAAGGACAAGTATAAAAGCCAACATCAGGTGAACAGATTGTCGCATACGGAACCGTTTTGACGTTGCCTTGCTTGATTGATACCAATGAAAAACTGCACACAGGCAGATTTTACCTATTCCCGGTCACGAAAGTAATGTGCCGTTCATCATGATTTGCTTTGACCTGGATTTTCAGCAGGCGCCGTTTGCAAACGATATGCGATCTTGGCCTGTTTCATTTTATGGCAATACTGCCATAATGCACGGGTCATGGATGATCAATTCTGGAAACAAAAAACCCTTGAGCAGATGAATCCTGCCGAATGGGACGCGCTGTGTGATGGTTGCGCACTGTGTTGCATCAACAAGATCGAAGACGTCGATGACGGTGAGCTTTATTACACCAATACCGCCTGTGAGTTACTGGATATCCAGACCTGCCGCTGCTCGGA
>JBFFWN010000150.1:0-8705 GCA_041570235.1 Lysobacterales bacterium
ATGAGTGGCAGTCGCCTGATCCTCACCGCCATGCGTCAGCTGCAACGAACCGGCGGTAAATTGGCGCTCTGCACCATGTGTATTGGTGTTGGACAGGGTGCCGCAATGGTTATTGAGAGGGTATGACAATGGATACGATGAAAAACGCACTGAAATTTTACATCGATGGTCAGTGGGTCGATCCCCTGGCGCCAAAAACACTGGATGTGATCAACCCTGCAACGGAGCAAGCCATGGGCCGGATCAGCCTGGGTGCTGCGGCTGACGTGGATCGGGCCGTGGCGGCGGCCAGGAAGGCATTTGCCAGTTACCACCTGACCAGTCGCGATGAAAGGATCGCCTGGCTGGAAAAAATCCTGCAGGTTTACAAGACCCGCTGGGACGAAATGGCCGAGGTGATTTCGATGGAAATGGGTGCGCCGATGGCGTTTTCCAGGTCAAGTCAGACCGGCGCCGGTTACTCTGGTTTCAAAGAGGCGCTCGCGGCACTGAAAAGTTTCGAGTTTGAATATCCACTGGGTAATTCACAGATCATCCGCGAGGGTATTGGCGTGTGTGGTCTGATCACGCCATGGAACTGGCCAATCAACCAGGTTGCTATCAAGGTGGCGCCCGCATTGGCATGTGGTTGTACCATGGTGTTAAAACCCAGTGAGGTGGCCCCCTTTGATGCCATGATCCTGGCCGAAATTATCGATGAAGCGGGTGTGCCGGCTGGCGTTTTTAACCTGGTGAACGGTGATGGCCCGACGGTTGGAGAGGCCATGTCGGCACATCCGGATATCGACATGATGTCCTTTACCGGCTCAACCCGGGCCGGTGTATGTGTCGCCCGCGCTTCAGCCCATACTGTCAAGCGGGTTGCACAGGAACTGGGTGGTAAGTCTCCCAATATTATCCTCGATGATGCCGACCTTGAGACGGCTATCACCCAGGGTGTGAAGATGATGATGCAGAACACAGGTCAGTCCTGCAATGCGCCCAGTCGCATGCTGGTTCCCGCCGACAGCTTGCATGAGGTCAGGGAAATTGCCATCAGGGCGGCCTCATCCATCGTGGTCGGTGATCCGCAGGACAGTAATGTCGATATCGGTCCGGTGGTATCGGAGGCGCAGTGGAATAAAATCCAGGGCCTGATCCAAAAGGGTATGGAGGAAGGCTGCGAGGTGCTCATCGGTGGGCCCGGTAAACCCGAAGGCCTGGAAACCGGGTATTACGTGCGGCCTACGATTTTTGCCGGTGTCAGCAATGACATGACCATCGCCGTTGAAGAAATTTTCGGCCCGGTATTGTGTATCCTGACCTACAACAACCTGGATGAAGCGGTCGACATTGCCAATGATACCGATTACGGGCTTTCCGCTTATGTCGCTTCCACCAATATCGACCGGGCGTTGGATGTTGCCCGCCGCTTACGTGCCGGCAACGTGCATATCAACGGTTCGTGGGGAACAGAACCCACACCCTTTGGTGGTTACAAGCAGTCTGGCAACGGACGGGAGGGCGGCGTGTTCGGGTTTGAAGACTTTCTTGAAACCAAGGCCGTGATGGGCTGCCGCGAATAGCCGGCACAGCACCCGCAAACACAGCTAAAACTGGATAGCAAAGCTACCGGGCTCACGCGAAGCCCGGTAGCTTTGCTTTATCTATCCTGCCGGGGCGCTTGCCTTATTTTAATATATATATTAGACCTATACATATAGTCTATAATCTTGTATATTATAAAAATATAATTATACAATAACTATACTTGATGATATTTTCCATTGCCTTTACGTTAGCTTTAGGTCAGATTTGTTGTGCTTTGACGGGTCGGGATGGTGTTGAGGAAATAGCCAGGTCCAGGATGAAAGGTCAAAAACGACCACGGAGTCACTCTTACATGAAAAAGTATATGAAAATGATAGTTCCGGTAGGCATTATCAGCCTGTTGCTGGGTATGGCGATGATCATAAAATCCAACCCGCCGGAACAGCCGCAAAGGTTTGCTCCCGTGGAGCGCGCGATGGTCGTCACGGCGATGCCCCTGCAATCTCAAAGCTATGCCATTCAGTTGCAGAGCTATGGTTCCGTGCAGCCTCGAACCCAGACAACACTCACGGCACAGGTCTCCGGGCAGATCGTTTATGTTAATCCCAACGTCCGTGACGGCGGCTTTTTCAACAAGGGTGATGTGTTGGTGTCTATTGATCCACGCGATTACGCGGCCAATGTGCGAATCGCCGAGGCGGGTTTGATGGACGCCCACCAGGCACTCGCTGATGTCACAGCGAGAAGTGAACAGGCGCGGGAAGATTGGAAAAACCTCGGGAACAAGGGTGAGCCACCCGCATTGGTGCTGCGTCTACCGCAGCTGGAAGCCGCGCGAGCCGGTGTCATCTCAGCTGAAGCAAGTCTTCAAAAAGCGGAACTTGCATTGGAGCGCACAAATATTGTTGCACCTTTTGCCGGCCGGGTGTTGCGAAAGAATGCTGATATCGGCCAGGTCGTTTCAAACAATTCAGAGATAGCTGCCATCTATGCGACGGACTCGGTGGAGGTGCGGTTACCGATCAGAAACAGTGACCTCGAGTTTATCAACCTGCCCGAGATCTATCGTGATATCGATGCCTCATCCATGGGTGTGGATGCACGGATTGTTTCTGATCTTATGGGACGTGCCGTTTGGGATGCCACGCTGGTTCGCACCGAGGGTGCGATTGATCAGTCTGCACGTCAGCTTCATGTCATCGCGCAGATCAATGATCCGTTCTCGAGCAGCGGTGGCGGACGGCCGCAACTTAAGATCGGGCAATATGTTACCGCAATGCTGAAGGGACACACCCTGCAGGATGTCCTGGTCATTCCCAATTCTGCAATTTACCAGGGCAGCTATGTCTACATCGTCGAGGATGGCTTTCTGCAGCGACGGAACATCGAAATTGCCTGGCAGAATGACCATGATGCCATTATTGAAGAAGGGCTCGTTAATGGAGAGATCCTTGTGACAACGCCCCTGGGGCAGGTCACTTCCGGTGTGCGCGTTACTGTCGATATGGATGAAGCACTACCCACGATGGAAATTGCTGGCCGTAACAAGGCCGTGGCCGGAGAGGGTTGATGATCGCCTGGTTTGCCAAAAATTCGGTCGCTGCCAACCTGCTGATGCTATCGATTGTCATTGGCGGTCTGATCGCATTGAATCACTGGGTCCGGCTGGAAGCATTCCCGCCGTTTGATGTCGACACGATTTCCGTTTCGGTGCCACTGCGTGGCGCAAGTCCGGAGGATATCGAACTGGGTGTGGCGGTGAGAATCGAGGAGGCCGTCAAGGATATTGAGGGCATTGATCGAATTGTATCGCAGTCCGTGGAGGGCAGCACGCGGGTGCGGATTGAGGTGGACTCGGATTACGATCCGCTTGTCGTGCTGGACACGGTAAAAAGCAGGGTTGACTCTATCAACACCTTTCCCGCCGAGGCTGAAAAGCCCATCGTCAGCCTGGCTGAACGTCGCTTCGCGGTTATTAACGTGGTGATTTCAGGTGTCCAGGCCGAGGAGGAAATCCGTCGCTTTGGTGAGCAGATTCGCGAAGAGCTGTTAATGCTCGACGAGGTATCCTTCGTCGAGCTTGATTCCGCCCGCAGATACGAGATTGCTATCGAAGCGTCAGCCGACCGCTTGCGCGAGTATGATTTGAGCCTCGCAGAAATTGCGCAGGCTGTCAGGCAGAGTTCGGTGGACCTCTCAGCAGGCAATGTCAGGACGCTGGGCGGTGATGTGCTTATCCGTTCCAAGGGCCAGGCCTACAGCCGCTCCGATTTTGAATCCATTGTTGTCAAGTCAAACCCGGACGGGACGATCGTGCGTGTCGGTGATGTGGCCGAGGTCCGGGACGGGTTCGAGGAAGACTCGATCAGCACGCGTTTTAATGGCAAGGAAGCGGTGTTTCTGGATGTTTCCCGTACCGGAAACCAAAGCGCGTTGCGTATATCCAGCCAGGTCAAGGAGTTCATCGCGTCGCGCCAGGCAAGCCTGCCGATGGGTGTCTCGTTGAGTTACTGGGATGACGACGCGCAGGTGCTGAAAAACCGCCTGGGTATCCTGACAAAAAGCGCCCTTCAGGGCGGGGTGCTGGTGATTCTGTTGCTGACCCTGTTTCTACGCCCGGCGATCGCCGTGTGGGTTTTCATCGGCATTCCGATCAGTTTCCTGGGTGCTTTCATCCTGATGAGCATCTTTGATATCAGCCTGAACATGATGAGTGCATTCGGCTTTATCATCGTGTTGGGTATCGTGGTCGACGATGCCATTGTTACCGGTGAAAACGTCTATAAACACCTGCAACTGGGCGGGGACGGCTTGACCGCCGCCATCGAGGGAACCAGGGAGGTCGCCATACCGGTCACCTTTGGTATTCTCACCACCATCGTAGCTTTTGTGCCGCTGATGTTTATCGAGGGGTTCCTGGGAACCTGGTATTCGCCGGTTGCCATGGTGGTGATACCCGTTCTGCTGTTCTCCCTGGTTGAGTCCAAGCTGATTCTTCCCGCCCACCTGGCCAAGATCAAGCCCCGTGCGACGGGAGACCAGACAACCGGTTTTACCGCATGGCAACGGCGGGTCGCTGAACGGCTTGAGCATGTGATTCTCGATTACTACCAGCCGTTTCTGAAATTCGCGCTGCGCCACCGCTGGTCTACGCTGGCCAGTTTTACGGGCGTGCTGATCGTGATGCTCACGCTGGTTGCCACTGGCTGGACACGCTTTGTGTTTTTTCCCTCGGTGGAATCGGAAACCGCCACCGCCGTTCTCGAAATGCCGGTGGGGACACCCTACGATGTCACATCGCGGCATGCTGAAAGAATTTTCGAGGCTGCTCGAACACTGCAGGAAAAGTATGCCGATGAGGCAGACGGCGCCGGCATGATTACCAATATTCTATCGACGGTGGGTTCAATACGCCGCAACAGCGGTCCACACCTGGCCCAGGTTCGTTTCGAGACCGCGCCAAGGGAAACCCGCACGAGCGACCTGACTGTGACCCAGTTGATCAATGAATGGCGCGAACTGGTGGGGCCGGTACCCGGTGCGGTGAACGTCAATTTCCGCGCTTCCTGGTTCCGGCCGGGTGAACCAATTGATGTGCAGTTTAGTGGTAATTCACTGAATGAGCTCAGTTCGGCAGCCGAGTCTCTGAAAGAGCACTTGACGAGTTATCCGGGAGTGTTCGACATCACCGACAGCCTCTCGGATGGCAAGCAGGAAATACAAATCGAGTTACGTCCCCAGGGCCACCTGATGGGACTGACACGAGCAGGTATCGTTCAACAGGTTGGCCAGGCCTACCGCGGTTTTGAGGCACAGCGTATTCAGCGCGGCCGCGATGACATCAGGGTCCTGGTGCGCTTTCCGATCGAAGAGCGCGGAACGCTTTCATCACTGAAAGAGATGCTCATTGCCGCACCCAACGGAAGCCGCATTCCGCTGGCCAATGTCGCCACGCTGGTGCCCGGTAAAGGTCCTTCGCAAATTACACGAATCGATGGCTACAGGGTTCTGAATGTCACCGCGGATGTCAACAAGGAAAAAGTCAATTCGGTGGTAATGCAGGCCGAGTTACGTGATTACCTTGATGGAATGCTTGCCAGGTATCCCGGCATTTCTTATGAAATGGCAGGTGAGCAAAGGCAACAACGTGACTCTTTCGGCAGCTTGATGGTTGGCTGGCCGATACTGCTGTTTACCATTTACATACTGCTTGCGTTGCCGTTGAAGTCATACACCCAGCCACTGATCGTGATGTCGGTGATACCCTTTGGCTTTATCGGCGCGGTGATCGGCCACTGGATCATGGGCTACCCGCTTTCATTCCTCAGCATTTTGGGTCTGCTGGCGCTGTCTGGTGTCGTGATCAATGACAGCCTGGTGCTGGTCGATTCCATCAACCAGAGACAGCGTGCCGGGACCTCGATGTGGAAAGCTGTCACGCAAGCCGGTGTTTTGAGATTCCGGCCCGTGATACTGACATCGCTGACAACCTTTTTCGGCCTGTTGCCGCTGTTGTCGGAGAAGGCCTCGGCTGCGCAGATCCTGATTCCCATGGCGATTTCCCTGGGTTTTGGCATTCTGTTCGCAACCGCCGTGACACTGGTGCTGGTTCCGGCCATCGTTTTGGCCGCCAACGATATCAGGGGATATTTGAGCGCCTTGACGGGCAATGTCAAAGTTGCGCCGGACGTGCAGGTGAATTCAAAACCGGCACGCTAGCAGACTATATGCCTTAGAGGGTACTCGCCTTAACTGAGTAACTGCGTTACCGCCACGCCAATAAAGGTTGCAAAGGAGTACCCCAGTATGCCGGCCAGCATGCCGGGTGTAACCAGGTCGTTCCACCTCTGGCCTGCAGCCATGGCGGCGGCTGTTGCAGGCCCGAGGATGCAGGCGTTGGCGGCGATCAGCAACTCGGCAAGATCCAGTTTGAGGAACTTCCCAACGATCAATATCAGTATGATGAATAACACTATCGCCGTGCATATCATGATCACGTAGGGCAGGGCGATACCGGCGATGGTTGCCAGGTCTGCACTTGCACCGATGGTGGCGAAAAACACGTACATGAAAAACGTGCCAACATCGAACTCGGCATTAAAACGCTGCACCAGGGGCCTGGCTAAATTGGCAACCAAAAGCGCCAGCACCGTGATCACCAATATAAAGTATTGTGCTGCACCCAGCGCATCGGTCAGCAAGCTCCCTGCCGCGCAGATTATCATGCTGACGGTAATGGCGGCGCCCAGGCCCAGTACATCAAATGACGGCTTTACTTCTTTTTCATGGTCTGCCATTTCCACGCCCAGGTTTACGCCATCCTCACTGATGTAGCGTGATGGCATGGCTTTTCTGGCCCACGACAAGGCAGGTAACATCATCAACAAGGCCAGAAAAAATACAGCGCCAATGGTATCTGCAGTTAATGCTGCGAGATAGTGGTTGGGATCGGTCAACTCCACGGCCTGGGCCGTGGCGACAAAGTTCAGAGAGCCGCCGATGTAACTGCCGGCAAGCGAGCCGGCAACCCTGGCCTCGTAGGGACCAAAATCGAATGCCAGGCACAGGATAATGATGGAAAAGGCAATCACCACGGCGGATGCAATAAAGGCTTTGAGCATCGGACCGATCTCCCGTATGACCATCCCGAGATCGGCGCGAAACAGCAGCATGGGTATCGCCAGTGGAACCAGCAGGTCACTGACGGTGCCGTACATCGGCGCCGAATGTGGGATCAGCTCGATATTGGAAAATACCAGCGCCAGTGCCAGGATGATCAGGGGGCCGGATATTTTTCGCCCAATTTGCGTGGTTTCGGCCCAGAAACCAAAGGTGGCGAGCAACAGCAAGATGGCCGCCAATGCGAATGTGTTGTCAGCTGCTATCAGGCTCATAGGTTCGATTCCGGGGGTTCAAGTTTCCAGCGCTGGTGTCTGAAAAGGACGATTAAAAACAGCAAAAGACCAGCGCCTGGTAACCAGGCATTGCTCCTGCCGGGGGCCGTCTTGATGGGTGGGCTGTCATAGGCAATTCCGTGTACCTCTGCCAGGCGTTTGATATTGAGCATGTGGATGACCGGAATGTTATCGCGCATGGCGAAGCCGATCACACCGTTACCGGAAAAAGCGACATCTTTTGCCGGCACGGGTCCGGTGGGTAAATTCAATACGTCATAATCGTCACCCAGGTTCGCATGTGAGCCGCCGATGCTCAAAAGCAGCTTTGCCCGGTGATTTTTCAGTAAGCGATATTTTAGTTCGACCATGCCTGCAAGTTGATCCGCTGTCAGCAACTCCACGCCCGCCTGGAGGGCGCTGTTGCGTAATAGCGTTACACCTTCAGCGGCCAGGTCATGGCTCATTTCTGCCCCGCCACCGAGCGTGTAAAAGTCGGCGCGCGTCTTTATGAAACCGCTGCGCCTGAGTTCGGATGCCAATACAGGCCAGGGGTAATCGGGCTGGTTGGCGCCCCAGGTAGAAGCGCCCAGCGACACTACCAGCAATGGATCGAGTTGCATGGCCTCCGAAGCCGCAATGGCGCTCAGCAATAGACCGGGAAACGATGAGGATGAATAGATGGCGATGCGGTCACCCGCTTTGAGACCCTGTTGTTCGAACCAGCGTTTGAATTGCACGGCCCAGGCCGGGTTACAGGCCGTGCGTTTGGCTCGCAGGTCACCAAGGGTGGTGGTGATGCCACTCCATTCCACGCCGATCAAACCGCATTTCCAGGGATCTGCCCGCTTGTCGGCCTCATCACCAAACCGTGGTTTCCACTGGTAAAGGTGCTGCTGCGCCGAACGCACTTTTTCCCACAGCAGTTGTTCATCGGCCGTCATGCTCGATAACGAGCCCAGGTGCCAGAGCAGCAGCATGATGACGGCCAAAATCAGCAGTTTTCCCCTGGCGGCCAGGGAGAACAAGGACGGGTGTGGGGCAGTTAGCTTATTCAGAACCACAGCATTTGCACCAGTTGAACTGCCATGGCCGTGGCAATGCTGACAATGGTGACGCCGGTCATGGTGGCTAATGCCCCCTGTCGCTGCATATCCGCAGCCATCAGACCGGGAACCACCCACCCCAGCCACAAGGAGGACTCACCCAAAACAGAAACCAGTGGATAGCGAATCGCCAGTGCAATCAACATGGCTGCTGCCATTTTTTGCCTGCCGTAAA
>JBFFWN010000151.1:0-8688 GCA_041570235.1 Lysobacterales bacterium
CCGGATATGCACGACATAGGTGACGAATTACTGGCGGCCGGTTTCCGTGAACCGGTCATGGATGTCGAACGGCTCACGTTGCAATACCCGGATGTTATGTCGTTGCTGCGCGAGCTGCGGGGGCTGGGCGAAAGCAATGTCGCCGCTGAAAGATTTAGGGGCCTGACTGCAAAAAGCAGTTTGAACCGTTTGTTGGAGGCATATGAACGGTATTTGGACAACGGGCGTTATCCAGCCAGCTTTGAGATTATCTACGGCACCGCATTTGCACCGGCAGAGGGTCAACCGATGAAAACGCCTGAGGGGGACATCGCAACATTTTCGGTGGATGCGCTTAGGCGCCGGTCTTGAGTTGATGATCGAATAAGTTCAGAATGATGTTTCCGAAATCCATTCGAATGTTGATATTTCAAAATAGCCGGTGTTGGGCTACACTTAGAGGGCAAAGGGGGTTTTTCTCACCTTATTGAATTGACCTGAAAGGGCTATAGAATCGAAATTGGCGTTCCCCCTTATGCCTTTTTCGTACTGAGGTTCGATATACCCCTTGTATCGAGCTTCACAGGAAGGACCAACTGACCCCTTGTTGGTCCTTTCTTTTGTCTGCAGGACAATTTTCCGCCCCGGCCGTCAATGGCATCATTTCGAGGGTTTTCGGCTCAAAACATAATTATTTTTTTGTTTTTGGCATTCCTGCTTCATGAATGCGCTAGGATGGGGGTGCAAATATGATAAAAAAAGGAGAATTATATGACTAAGGCGAAACTGGACAAGGTTCAAACCGAGTTGCAAGAAGCGATTCAGGAAAGGGCGCCCTGCACATTTGAACCCCCCATTCCCGTTTTGGTAACCCTGGACAATGGCGTCAAATATAAGGGTGAAGCATTCGAGGTCCAGGCCAAGAGTGATAACTTTCCCAATGGCCTGGTGATGGTCAGAACCGCAAATACCGATATAGGTGTGCCGATTAATTACATCAGCGCCAGGTAGCACCAGCCCCCATTCAATATAACTCTTCGACGGTTTTATCCACCAATTGACTCAATTGCTCAAAACCCCAGCTTGGAAGCGGGTGACCATTCACAAAAAATTCCGGGGTAGCCCGCACACCCATGGCCTGGGCATCCTGGATGTCTTTAATGACCACCTGGTTGACCCGATCACTGTTCATATCGCTGGCGAGACGGTCCTGGTCTATATCCAGTGAATTCAGAATGGCCATCGCCCGCATGGGCTGGGATGTGTGATTGGCGGTCCAGCGATTCTGGGTACTAAACAACAGCTCCAGCGCCGGCCAGAACTTGCCCTGCAGATGGGCGGCCTCAAGCATTTTGACCACCTGGTCGGAGCCGGGGTGCAAGGGTGCGTAACGCATAACCACCCTGACCTTGCCCGGGTACTTGTTCATTAACGATGTCACCATCGGCAGAAAATCACGGCAGGTCTCACAGGCCGGGTCAAAAAATTCAACAATGGTCACCCTGGCATCATCCGGTCCCTTGGTGGGAGCGCCCGCTCTTTCAGCAATTGCCTGGAATTGACCCGTAGAGCCCGTCTGGCTGCTGGCCTGGTGGTTGCGGTAGATTAGGGTTGCCATCAAAAAGGCCAACACGAGAATAGCGCCGACAAAGGCGAACATGGTTTTTTGATTCATGATTTTTCCAATTTATTGACATAGAAAAACAATATGCAGATCACTGTGAACGTTATCAATGCCAGCGATGGGATATTGAAAATGCCCAGTAATGAAATATGGGTTTCCGAACATGGCACACCCTGCACGCATGGCTGTGCCTGCTTGGGGATAATGCCGGCGATCAGTAACAACTGGTACAGGGAGATCAACCATCCGATAGCGGCCAGAGGTGTTGCATAGCGCACCACCCCGGTATCAAGCGGAAACAGGCCAATGGCCAGGATGATCACCAGCGGGTACATGGCGATACGCTGATACCAGCACAGCACGCAGACCGGCACATCCATCACCTCGCTGAAAAACAGGCTGCCCAACGTGGCCACTGTAACCAGTATCCAGGCTGCAAACAGCAGGTTCCACCTTCTTTGGCGGATCGATTTTTCGTCCAGAATTTCCACAGCGGTGTAGCCTACCTCAAAAATGTTCATGACGAATAGTCTCTTTACTCATAAACTATAGTTCAGTTATCAAAAAAGAGACTTCCATGAACAAATTTGCTGTATTTCTCGTAACGCTGCTTCTTTCTCCATTTGCCATTGGCGATGTGGACAGGCAGTCCGAGCACGCGTTGAAGACCCTTGAAATCTATACCAGGATCATCGAGGTGGAATCATCTAAAAACCTGGGCAACGTGCCGGAGATCGCCAACTACCTGGCCGGAGAGTTACTGGCGGCAGGTTTTCCCGAGGAGGATATCGAGGTGGTGCCATTAGGTGAAGCAGCCTCTTTGATTGCAAAGTACCGGGGGGATGGCTCTTCGGGAAAAGCGCCGATCCTGTTATTGGGGCACATGGATGTTGTGGAGGCCTTCGCCGAAGACTGGGAACGCCCGCCATTTGAACTCACCACCGATGGTAATTATTTCTATGCGCGTGGAACCACCGACAACAAGTTCGGCGTGGCCCAGCTGACATCGACTTTTATTCGCCTGAAAAAAGAAGGGTTTGTACCGAACCGGGACCTGATCATTGCATTTTCCGGTGACGAGGAAAGCGGCATGGATACAACACGGATGCTGGCCTACGAGCGTCCGGACCTGGCCAAGGCCGAATTTGCCCTGAACTCGGATGCCGGTGGTGGCGACCTTGATGCCAATGGACAGCCTGTCATCTACCTGATGCAGGCTGCGGAAAAGACCTATGTGACCTGGGAGATAACGGTGAACAATCCGGGCGGACACAGCTCCCGCCCGAGACCGGACAACGCCATCTACGACCTCGCTGATGCCATCACGAAAATACAGAGCTACCGTTTCCCGGTGCGCTGGAGCGAAATGACGTTGGCCTATTTCGAAACCACCGGTGAGCAACTGGGTGGGGAGTTGGGCGATGCCATGATCCGCTTTGCCAACAACCCGAGTGACGAGACCGCTTCTGACCGCCTGGCGATTGAGTCGTCATATGTCGGGACAACGCGAACCACCTGCGTTGTCACGATGCTGAAAGCGGGTCATGCGGAAAACGCACTACCGCAGTCTGCGACTGCCACAGTCAATTGCCGGGTTTTTCCGGGGGTGCCGGTAGAGGCGGTCAAGAACGCCTTGGTACATGTCATTGATAATGATGAAATCGAGTTTAAGCAGACTTATGAGGCCACCGAGAGCCCGATTTCCAGGTTGCGACCGGACGTGGTAGCGGCCGTTAAAAAGGCGGTACATACCCGTTATCCGGGTATCGAGGTGATGGGTTACATGGAGTCCGGCGGTACCGATGGCATGCACTTTCGCAAGGCCGGTATTCCAACCTGGGCGGTGAGTGGCTTATTTATGAACCCTGATGAAATGTACGCTCATGGCCTGAACGAACGGGTGCCGGTGAAAGGTTTTTATGATGCACTGGACCACTGGAGCATTATCCTGAGGGAACTCGCAGGCGATTGAGACATGACCGATACGGTCGAATGTGTCGTTATCGGCGCGGGCGTGGCCGGACTGGCCATTGCCCGCGCGATTGCCCTGAAGGGGCACGAGGTTTTGCTGCTGGAAGCGGAAGAGACCTTTGGCACTCAAACCTCCAGCAGGAACTCGGAGGTGATCCATGCGGGGATTTATTACCCATCGGGTAGCCTGAAAGCCCTAAGCTGTGTTCGAGGTAAGACACAGCTCTATGACTATTGCCGGCGCCGCGGCGTGAATCACCGGCAGGTTGGCAAGCTGATTGTGGCCACATCCAATGCCCAGGTTGGTGTGCTCGAGTCCTACCTCGAACAGGGGCGCAGCAACGGTGTTGATGACCTCGAGTTGTTGTCCGCTGAGCAGCTTTTGCGGATGGAACCCGAAGTGAGGGGCGTGGCGGCGTTGTGGTCACCCTCGACCGGTATTATCGATTCGCACGGCTTGATGCTCAGCCTGCTGGGCGACTTTGAAAATGCCGGTGGAACGCTGGTTACCCGAAGTCCGGTGAGCAGTTATAAGTGTTTGCAGGATGGGTTCGAGATCAATAGTGGTGCAGGTGACCAGGCGGTGACGTTACAGTCACGCTGGCTGGTCAATGCTGCCGGTCACGGGGCCCTGCCGCTGGCGAAAGCCTCCAGTCAAGCATACCCCGCGAAGAACCATTATCCGGCCGGGCATTATTTCAGCTACAGCGGCAAGCCACCCTTCCGTCACCTGGTGTACCCGGTGGCGGAGCAGGGCAGCCTGGGCGTGCACGCGACACTGGATCTTGGCGGGCAGATGAAATTCGGTCCGGATGTCGAGTGGCGTGACAGCCTGGACTATGCGTTTGGTGATGTCGATGAGCGGCTGGCTTATTTTGAGCAGCGTATCCGGCAGTATTACCCGTCGCTCGAGACCGGCCGGCTTCAGCCCGGGTACGTGGGTATCCGCCCGCGCATCACCGGACCTGGAGAGCCGGGCGCCGATTTTGTCATCGCGGGCAGCGAGTCTCACAACATAGCCGGCATGGTCCAGTTATTTGGTATTGAAAGCCCCGGCCTGACCGCCTGTCTTGCCATTGCAGACCAGGTTGTTACAAGACTGGTTGGAAACCGCTGATCCGTTCAAGCGATCAGGGCAAATGCGGCTTGGCAAGGTAATCGTTGCTTTGCATCTCGGTCAGACGGCTGGCGGTGCGCTGAAACTCGAATTTGAGCCGTTTCCCTTGATAGAGCTCATCAATGGGCGCATCTGCGGAAACCAGCATCTTGACGTTGCGGTCATAGAATTCATCGATCAGGTTGATGAAACGACGCGTGGCATCGGCATTCTGTTCGCCCATTGCCGGCACTTCTGACAGCAGAACGGTATTAAAGGCGCGGGCGATTTCGATGTAATCTGCGGTGCTGGTGGGTCGTTCGCACAATTCGCTGAAACTGAACCAGATGATGCCATCCCCGCGTTTGTTCGCCCTGAGTTTTCGTCCATTGACTTCAAGGCTGGTATCCATCGAGGCGCCGCCCGACATCGTTTGGAAAGCTTCATGCAGGCTGGCCAGGGCATGTTCATCATGGGGATGCAGGTAGATTTTGGAACGCTGCAGCAAACGCAGGCGGAAATCCGTATCTCCATCAACATGGAGACTGAGGCAATGCGTTTTCAGGGATTCAATGGCCGGCAGAAATTTGGCCCTTTGCAGGCCATCACGATAAAGATCGTCCGGTGCGACATTGGATGTGGCCACCAGTGTCACGCCCTCATCAAACAGGGCCTGCAGCAAACCACCCAATAACATGGCATCGGCAATATCGGATACAAAAAACTCATCAAAACACAGCACCCGGTATTGACTGGCCCAATCGCGGGCAATGTCCGGTAAGGGGTCACGCGTGGATTGCCTGGCTTTCAGCGCATTGTGCACCCGTGCCATAAAACGGTGAAAATGGATGCGCTGTTTGTCTTTTCCGGGCAGGCTGTCGTAAAACATGTCCATCAGCCAGGTTTTGCCACGCCCGACACCACCCCACAGGTACAAACCGGTGACCGGTTGACGTTTTTTACCGCGAATTTTGGACCACCAGCCTGAAACCGGGTGGGCTGTGAGTTCATGCCAGACCCGGTCCAGCTCGGCTATGACGTTCTGCTGTGCGGGATCGGCCTTATACCTTCCACCGGCAATCAGCGATTCATAAATGGCGAGCGGTCTGCGGTGCAAGGGTCAGCTAGTCTGCGACATCAGGCAGGGCGTTTGTCCGGCAAATTCGGACGAACGCCGTTTTTCAGCAAACCGCGCAGATCCATCAGTCGACGGTGGAAAAAGTGACCGGCCTGCTCCATGACCAGGTAATCAGGTGGAGGATCGACGGTCTCCACCCAGTTGCTGACGTCCTCAAACGGCACCACTTCATCCTCGTCACCCATGACAACCAGCCAGGGACAGCCGGGATGCTGCAGTTCATCAAACTTGAAGCGGTCAACTGCCGGGGCAATGGTTATCAACTGGCCCAGTTGCAGGTTCTGCGCCGCGCGCGTGGCAATATAGGCGCCAAATGAGAAGCCGCCCAGCCAGAGTTCATCATTCGGCCGTGTGTGACGCACAAACTCGGTGACGGCAAACAGGTCGTCTGTTTCGCCATAACCTTCATCGTGTTCACCTTCACTTTCGCCCGCACCGCGGAAATTGAAACGGATAGTGCGTAAACCGAGCTCACGCATGGCCCGCTCCATGATGGTGATCACCTTGTTGTGCATGGTGCCGCCATGCAAAGGGTGCGGGTGGCACAGCACGATGGTCGCGGGGCGCTCGTCTTCAGCTTCGGGCACATCCGCCACGCACTCCAGCTTTCCCGCCGGACCACGCAGGAAAAATTCCTGTCTTTGTTCGGGGAATGTGTCGATTTGTCTGGCGTCGTTTGACTCCGGCATAAACTGACTCGTGTTTGTTGGGCAGGTATGCATCATACCGCAGTCTGTAGCGTGACTCTATGGTAGTCTGCACGCATGAATTTTCTTGCCCACCTATGTCTTGCCACCGGTGATACCGGTTTGATGCTGGGTGGGCTTTTCGGCGACTTTGTCCGGGGCCGCAGAGCATTGCGGGCTTTCCCCGAACCGGTCAGGCAAGGAATCATCCTTCACCGTTACATCGACAAGCTCACCGACCGCTCTGCCGAGGTAAAACATTTAAGGGCGCTGTTTCCGCGGGAATTCAGACGGTTTTCGGGCATTGTTATCGATCTTGCGTTTGATCATGAGCTGGCCGCTAACTGGTGGCGCTATATGCCCGGCAGCCTGGAGAGGTTTGATGTTGAAACACGCGATTTGTTGCGCGACCATAATGACATCGTGCCGGAACAACTGACCAGGTTTATGGCTTACGCCGACCGGCATGGCCTGTTTACGGCTTACCGGGAAACGGATGTCATACTGTTTGCCCTGGCTGGCCTTGGAACCCGTCTGAGCCGGCCAAACCCGTTACATCGCGTTGCGGAAATCTGGCCCTCGCTGGCGCCCGAATTCAAGATTGCGTTCAGAACATTTTTTCCGGCAATTCAGGCAGATGTTTTGGAATGGCGTCAGCGCAAATCCACCACCACCGGGTCGTGATCTGAAAACCCCAACCAGGGTTCCGGGAGTTCCATATTGACGGGCAGGGTGGAGTTGACCTGCCAGATATATGCCCGCTGCACCTTGTTTAGCAGAGCCCCTGAGCCGAAGGCGTAATCCAGCGCGCCATGCTGGCCGTAAAAGGCAAAACTGTAGTTTGCGCCCTGGTTTTGCGCTTCGATTAATTCAATAAACCCGGACTGGCGGATGGCCTGTATGGGTTCTTCATTGCGGTAGGCATTCATGTCACCCAGTATCAGGATGTTATCGGTTCCGGATGAGGCAGCCACCGAACTGGCCCAGGCTGCCATCTTTTGCGCGGAGGCGCGGCGCATCGGGTTCCAGCAACCCTGGCCATCGTTTTGATTGGCGTTTTCACCGGTCTCCGGGCATGAACCCTTGGACTTTAAGTGGTTGACGACAACCAGCAGCTTTTCATCATTGTCGAGGCGCTGAAAAAGCTGAGCCTGCGGTTGGCGGCTGGCTTTAAATTCCGGGCCTTTCAGTACCTGGGAGGGGCCAATGGCCCTTAGCTTATCAGGTCGATAGAATATACCGACTGCAATGGCGTCTGTGCCAGTGTCATCATTAAGCGGCCTGGTCACCTGCCAGCTATGACCGGTCGCATTATTGACCAGCCGGATAAAATCCTGCGCGGCACTGGCTTCGTCAAAACCATCGTTTTCGAGCTCCATAACGGCCACCACGTGAGGGGCAAGTACCCCGATAGCGGCGCCAATGCGTGCGCGCTGATGCTGGAACTCTTCGATGGTTTCAGCGCCCCTGGGCGTGGGAAAACCGGCGCCGTAACCGTCGCCGTTGAAATAATTGTGCAGGTTCATGCCGACAATACGCAGGGCATCCGGGGCTGCGGTTTCGGGCGGGGTAAAAGTTGCATCATGAAAACCCAACAGGTCTTGCAGGATCACCCGCTTTCCTCGCCTGTCATGCCCCATGACACCGGTGATTTGATCAAGCGCGGTACCGCTGACCATCAACCCGGGGAACGCGAGGCTTGCGGGAATGTATACAGGCAGGGCGTTATCCGCGTTACGTGCCCGGTATCGAACAGCTTCCGGGCCAGGCTGCACCACCTCTGTGGCCACGTACTGCAATCCATTGCTGCTGAGCGTGACATTGCCGCGCGCAAACTGAAAAACATCGGTGGCGACCAATGGGCCACTGGCCTGAACCCGCATGCCTTCCAATGACTCGCGCCCTGAATAATCGAGTGGCAGATTGATGCCTGACAGTGGTAAAGGACGAGAGGATGCACATTGGCTCAGATCAAGCGTGTTGATGATCGCGGTCTGGGTGTCACGGCTTTCGCCAAGCTCGGCCACCGTTCCGCTGAGGGCGATTAAATCCCCTTTTTTGATGTCATCGGGTACCTGGGAGTACTGTACAAAGATGGCGTCGGATGTACGGGGGTTATTATCGGATTCGGGTTGCTCAATAAAAATCCCGTCACCACGCTGGATAAGGGTGACGATTCCCTGCACGGTGACGG
>JBFFWN010000152.1:0-8626 GCA_041570235.1 Lysobacterales bacterium
GATTTCCCGCCGGAAAGGTGCCACTTGACAACCTGCATCAACTGATCACTTTCATCAGCGCTGATGACCATCACCGGATGTGTGGCGATGGCGTCGGTCAGGGTCTCGGGGGTTTCCCTGTCATACTCCAAAACCACTGGAGATGCGAACATCTCCGCCAGTTGAAGAACATGGCTGATCTTGAGTGTTGGCGGAATTCGGCTGCCGATGATCGTCAGAAACGGTGATTTTTCCTTAAGGACATTTTCGAGGTCAAGAATATTTGAAGCGCTTAGTACCCTTACAGCGATACCTGCATTACGCAAAAAGCTATTGATGGTTTGAGCATGATCAGTCGAGTCGTCAATGACCAGAATATAAGCGCTATCCATTGCAAACATTCTCCGGTTCTCTTTCCTTGAGAACTTCTGATGATATCGGCGGTGCCTCGTTGTATATAGAAATACTCACAGACCGAAATTCAAAACAACTACATGCATCCCGTGAATCCGGAACTGCAGCAGCGACATATATTTTATTTATGGCTGTCATTTTACACCGTTGTAATCTGTTTGTGGGCAAAGTAGGTAGGACATCAGCGTCGCGTGGAAAGTTTAGCAGTAAATTCCCGGTTGGGTTTAGTTTAGCCAAATTCTATCGCAAGTTCCCGGTTCGAGTTATCATTAGCCAATTATCCCAATCAAATGATTGCATCTATGATACCTGATCATAATTATTCATAGATTGGAGTTTTTTTGATTACGCAACCCACCTGTTCAGAAAGGGTGTGTAACATAGAACGAATTTTCCGGAGAGTAAAATGGCAACCTACAGTACAAGTGAATTTAAAAGTGGTCTCAAGATAATGATCAACGGTGACCCGCATAACATCGTTGAGAATGAGTTTGTCAAACCGGGTAAAGGCCAGGCGTTCAACCGTGTAAAAGTTCGTAACCTGCTGACAGGAAGGGTGGTGGAGAAAACCTTTAAATCTGGCGAGTCCGTGGAAGCGGCCGATGTTTTTGAAACCCAGGCCCAGTATTTGTATAACGATGGTGAATTCTGGTATTTCATGCATGGCGAATCCTACGAGCAGTATGAAATTAGCAAAGAGGCCATCGGTGACGCGGCTTTATGGATGCAGGAACAGGGTATTTGTGATGTCATGCTATTCAACGGGAAACCCATCAGCGTGCTGCCGCCAAACTTCGTTGAGATGCAGATTGTTGAAACTGACCCGGGAATGCGTGGCGATACATCCGGTGGTGGAGGCAAACCAGCCCTGCTGGATTCCGGTGCCACTGTACGTGTTCCGTTGTTCGTGCAGGAAGGCGAGGTGATCAAGATAGATACACGCACAGGAGAGTATGTTTCGCGGGTAAAAGGCTGAACCTGATGGAACCCGTGCTGTTGCTGCCAGGTTTGTTGGTGCCGATCCGGCCCCGCTTGCAGGTGCTTGAACAAATGGCTGTTGTGATTGAGGGTGACTCGATTACAGCAGTATTGCCCAGGGATGAGGCACTTGCGTTGTATGAAAATGCCAGGCGCATTGAATTGCCGGAGCATGTCCTGTTGCCCGGTTTTATCAACATGCATACCCATTCAGCCATGACCCTGTTGAGGGGTTATGCAGACGACTTGAACCTGCAGGTATGGCTGAATGAGTACATTTGGCCGACAGAAAAGGCCTGGCTGGCCCCTGGGTTTGTCCACGATGGCAGCAAACTTGCCATCGCGGAAATGATTCGCGGCGGGACGACCTGTTTTAATGATCTCTACTTTTATCCCGAAGTCACGGCCGCCACAGCGGTGGAAACGGGCATGCGGGCCTGTATAGGTTTACCGGTTATCAACGTGCCTACCGTTTGGGCGGGCAATGAAGGTGAATATATTGAAAAGGGGATCGATGTCAGTGCCAGTTGGCAAAGTGAATCACTGATCTCGACCGCGATTGCTCCGCATGCCCCGTATTCGGTCGGTGATGCGGCCTTGAGCCGGATTGCGGACATATCTTCCAATGGCGATATGCCAATCCATATGCATGTTTTGGAGTCGGCCTGGGAGGTTGAGGAATCCATGCGGCAGCATGGCAAGTCCACTTTGCAACGATTGGGGGATCTCGGTTTACTCAATGAGCACCTGCTGGCGGTGCACATGACCCAACTGGAATATGACGAAATCGAGCTGCTGGCGGAAAAGCGGGTAAATGTTGTGCATTGTCCCGAATCGAACCTCAAGCTGGGAAATGGCATTTGCCCGGTGGCGACCTTACTGGAAGAGAACGTCAACGTGACACTTGGAACAGATGGGGCGGCCAGCAATAATAACCTGGATATCCTCGAAGAAGCACGTACGGCGGCACTGCTCGCCAAGGGTTTTACCGCCGATCCGTGTGCGGTGCCGGCATTTGAGGCACTTGAGATGCTGACCATCAATGCGGCGATGGCGCTTGGAAAATCCCGCCAACTTGGCAGTATTGAAGCCGGAAAGCTGGCAGACCTTTGCGCCATCAGGATGAATTCACTGCGCACATCGCCGATGTATGATGTGGTTTCACACTTGATTTACGCAGCATCCAGTCAGCAGGTTACACATGTCTGGGTGGCGGGACGTCTATTACTGGAGGATGGGCAGTTTTTGAACATGGATGAAAACGAAATTATAGACCGAGCAAAATATTGGGCGAAAAAAATTGCAGTGGCACCCGTTGCGACAGGAGTAAGGCTTCATGACTGAGTTCAGCGACAATATTGACCCTTCGGAACAACAGAAATTTGATCGAATTGCCGCATCATGGTGGGATCCGGATGGCGAATCCCGGCCATTGCATGACCTGAATCCGGCCCGGCTTGCATATATCTCAGAGAAGGTTGAACTGAAGGGTGTCAGGGTAATCGATGTGGGTTGTGGTGGTGGAATCCTGTCCGAATCCCTGGCCGCGCAAGGTGCTGATATTACCGGCATTGACATCGCAGGGAAGGCTTTATCGGTTGCAAAATTGCACCTGCATGAATCTGGTCTGAAGGTCGATTACCAGCAGGCCACTGCTGAATCCTTTGCGGCGCAGAACCCCGCTTCAGCAAAGGTGGTTACCTGCATGGAAATGCTCGAACATGTACCGGATCCATATTCAGTGGTTAGTGCCTGCGCCAATATGCTTGCCGCTGGCGGTCATCTTTTCATGAGCACACTGAATAGAAATGCCTTGTCGTTTGCGGTTGCCATACTCGGCGGAGAACATATCACCCGGATCATTCCTCGCGGCACGCACCAGTATGACCGTTTTATCAAGCCCTCGGAGTTGTGTGGCTGGATCAGGGCTGCCGGGTTGAAGGTCGAGGACATTTCCGGAATCCATTACAACCCTTTGGAGAGGACCGCCCGCACCGGAGGACATGTCAAGGTCAACTATCTTGTGCATGCGGTCAAGCCAGAAATCCAGCATGATTAAGGCCATTTTATTTGGCCTTGACGGGACCTTGCTGGATACAGCCCCCGACCTTGTGGCAACGCTTAATCAAATGCGTGCGGATAAGGGTTTTCACTCCATACCGGTGGAAGACCTGAGGCATTTTGTTGCACGTGGAGTGAGTGGGTTTATTAAGGCGGGAATGCCACCCTGTGATGATGAGACACTTGCCCGTTGGCGGCACGATTTTATGCAGCGTTCCAGCGCCAACCGCCACAAGCTGATCCGGCCTTTTGACGAGGTTGAATCGCTCTTGTCCGGCCTCGGGGATGCAGGTGTGCCGTGGGGTATTGTGACCAACAAAACGGGGTCACTGTGTCAGCCTTTGCTCGAATGCGCCGGATATTTGTCGACCGCCTCGGTGGTCATCTGCGGTGATACTGTTGGGCAGGAAAAACCGCGACCGGAACCGGTATTGGCAGCCTGTGAATCCCTTGGCTTTGATCCGCAACAGGTACTGATGGTCGGCGATGATATGCGTGATATTGAGGCCGGCAGGCGCGCCGGTTGTCAAACCGCATTCGCACGTTATGGTTATGGCGCCAGGGAATCCCTGTCTGACCTAACTGATGAGACCATGTTGATTGACTCACCTGTTGACCTCCTCAACCTTTTTTCCAGCGCTGCAGAGGCTTGAAACCCGATATGTCATCTTCGGAGTTGGATCATTGCCGGGAGCTGGCATTGCGTCCTGGGAGTGTGTTTGAATTCACCAGCCGGTATTTACAAGCGACTTCAATGGAACCCCTGTTGGCAGTTTATGCCCTGAAGCAGGCCATCAGCACCATCCCCAATGCGCAGGTGGATGATTCTATCAAATGGGAAAAGTTGAAATGGTGGGGTGAAGAGTTGCTGGCCGATCCGGAGTCACCCGGAAGACACCCGGTTTTGCGCGCATTACATTTTTGCGGGGCAAGGTCGAAAATTCATGACTCATTGATGTTGAGGCTGGTTTCGGATGCCATTATGCGAATCGACATGGCTCCGTTCGTGGACGAAATTGCGATGTTCGAGCGGTTTTCACTTCAGGGTCAGTCGGAAATCGAGCTGGAACTGGCCCTTGAAAAGGCAGATATTGCGGATCAGAACCGCGAGTCTCTGGCAGGCGCCACAACCCTGTTCGCCCTGATAGAGAGTTTTGCGCCCGCTAAGCGGTCTCTCACAGAAATGTTGCCATTGAATTTGCTGGCCAGGTTTAATCTCAGCAGCGATGACCTTGGTGAAAGCCGGGATACCGCAAAGCTCGTGGATGCGATTGCTGAACTGATCAGGCTCAACCTCGAGTGGTATGACAAGGGTTTTTCAGGGCTGCAGCTATCCTCAGCTGTTGCTGCGGATTCGGGCGTGGCGAGTCACTTGCAATTGCGATGGGCAATGGAAAAGAGACGACTGGAGAGCATCAGCAAGGATATAGCGGGTTTTCTTCAATCAGGAACACGCTTTGGCCTGGCCGATGCCTGGTATGCGTGGAGATTTTTGCGGAAGTTGCCCTGTTAGCCCGGTTGATGGCCAAACACGAAGTAGAGGAGCGCTGATAAATGCAAACATATTCAGGTGGATGTCATTGTGGCAGCGTGCGGTTCGAGATTGAGTTGCCCGGTGAATTAAACGTGCACAAGTGCAATTGTTCTATTTGTCGGAAGTCGGGTTACCTTCACCTGATCGTGCCGTCTGAAAGGTTCACTTTGTTATCGGGCCAGGAAAGCCTGGTTGAATACCGGTTTCATACCGGTGTCGCCCGGCATTTGTTTTGTGGCACGTGTGGCATCAAATCCTATTATGTACCGAGGTCACATCCCGATTCCTTTAGCGTCAATCTCAACTGTGTTGATTTGGATGATCGTGTTCGGGTGGAGATTAAGTCGTTTGATGGGCGAAACTGGAGCAGGAACATCGAGAAAATTGTCGATGGGGCAAACGATTCAGGTTGAGTCAATCAGTCGTTGTCTTTGTCGGTGATGAAGTCCGGGCCCTTGCCAGCGGTTTTTTCATAAACACCTTTTTCCACCTTTCTGAATTGGGTCAGACCATGCTTTTCGATGTTTTCTTTTGACAGTGAAGGGGCAGGGCGCGTCAGGTTTGGTCTCGAAATTTTTCGTTGTACCGGGTTGTGGCATTTCGGACAGAGTTTCAGCGGTTCATCTGCAATCTTTTGCATAACATCAAACGCACTTGCACAGTACTCACAATTATCTTCGCCTTTGGCCTGATATTCGTATATGGGCATTCAATTCACCTGCAATTATTGAAATCTGCTCAACCAGTTGTTGTGATATTTTGTATCATGGCATGCCACAATTCACTACTATTTCACAATTCACAGTAAAACATGTCTATACGAGAGCATAAAATGGATCTCAAAAATAAAACCATCCTGATTACCGGAGCTGCCGGTGGATTGGGAAGTGCGCTGGCACTTGAGTGTGCGACCCTCGGCGCCGAACTGATCCTGCTTGACAAGAATCGACGCGGTCTGGGCAAATTAAGCGATGAAATGACAGCGCGGGGTTTTGCTCCTCCGGGCTTGTACCCGATGGATTTGGCGGGTGCCGGTGTTGATGATTTCGCTGATTTACTGGGCGTTATCGTGTCAGAGTATGCGGGGCTTGATGCACTGGTGCATTGTGCACTCGATTTTGACAGCCTGCAGCCACTGGAACAGATCCAGCCGCAGGAGTGGCTGAGGTCGATGCAAGTGAATGTGAATGCACCCTGGTTGTTGAGCAGCATACTGTTGCCGGAGCTCAAGAAGTCGGAAAGCGGTAAACTGATTTTTCTGTTGGATGACCTTGAGAAAGTCACTGGCGCCTATTGGGGCGCCTATGGCACCGGAAAAGCCGCAATTGCCGGCTTGATTAAGCAATTCCATGATACTTTGAGCAATACGGCCGTTAGCGTACATGGAATAATACCAGGAGCGATGCGTACAGACTTTCGCGCGAAGGTTTTCCATGCTGAAAATCCTTTGGAACAACCCGAACCCGCATTGGTGGCATCAAAAATTGTAAATATCCTGACCGGAAAAAACGCTTCGATTGAACTGATTGTCGATTTTTCCTCGTCTTGACCCAGGCTGGCATTGTCTCGTATCGGGTTAGCTGCATATCGGAGCAAGGCTTCACCACCTGTTGTTGAGCCAGTCGGCTCAAATGCTGGTTCTGCCAATAAATTCAGAGAGACGACTAGGTGCCGGTCCGGTACCTATGCTGGATTTTGAGGCGACTTACCGCTTAGCGCTGCCTCGTAACCGATCATCGCTTGCTTGGTCTGCAGGCCCCAGCGGTATCCGCCCATTGTACCGAGGTTACCGATAACCCGGTGACAGGGAATAAGCCAGGACACGGGATTACGGCCAATCGCTGAGCCCGTAGCTCGACTGGCGCCGGCGTTACCGGTGAAAGTGGCAACCTGGCCATAGCTGCAATGTGCCCCCGGGGGTATTTTTAACAAGGCCTCCCAGACGCGAAGTTGAAACGGGCTGCCGCGAAGCCATATTTTGAGCTTCTTCGGGTCTTTTTCTGTAAAAATATCAGCCAGCTTGCTTACTGCCCTGGCAGTGTCCTCAGTCATTATGGCATCAGGCCATTGATTGTGAAGTTCGGTTTGGATATGTGGTTTTCCATTTTCAAGATAAAAGCCCAGGAAGCAAATTCCGCGTTCCGACCAGGCCAGCAACGCATCCCCGAACGGGGTGATGCCGGAACCGTATTTGAGTTCAACGCCAAGGCCCTTGCGCCGTGCATCACCCGGGGTCATGGCCTCTGTTGAAATGATCAGGTCATGGAGTCTTCCAGGGCCGGACAGTCCAGAGGCGAGCGCTGAATCAAGCACGGTTTGACCTTGCTTCAGGCGTTCCAACGCCTCTGCCTTGGTCAGGTACTTCATGAACTGTTTGGGGGAAACTCCGACCCAGCCCTGGAATAACCGCTGTAGATAGTGCGGGCTCAGGCCGACGTGCCTTGCTGTTTCCTCAAGTGTTGGCTGGTTATGTTGGTTTTGGAAAAGCCAGTGCAGCGTATCACTAATTAGTTGATAATGATGTTGAGTATCCATGGGGTTATTGTAAGAGTTTTGCGGCAGGGAACCACCCGATTCTTGCTATTTTCGGTCTGTGATCCAGCTTTGATTTTTCCATTAACAGTTGGCCCGGTTCGATTACCATTAAACCTTAAAGTTGAGGTGATTATAGATGTCTAACGACTTGTTTCTTAAAATTGTGGCCAGGGAGATTCCTGCTGATGTGATATTTGAAACTGACGATGTACTGGCCTTCAGGGATTTAAATCCCAAAGCGCCTTTTCATGTTCTGATCATTCCTAAAACACGCATAGCAACGATCAATGAAATTCAGGATCAAGATGAGATTTTAGTAGGAAAATTGTTTACCGCTGCTCGGGATATTGCTGCGCAACAGGGTTTTTCAAAAGAAGGTTACCGGGTTGTTATGAATTGTAACGCTGCAGCCGGACAAACGGTATTTCATATCCATTTGCATATGCTTGCGGGCAGAGAGTTTTCCTGGCCCCCGGGTTAAATATATTTACTCGAAAATCACGATCGGGTCTTAATGACCCCCAGGATTTATTTGTATTTTTTAACTTCGTTTATCAGTTGCTTATAAACACAGACATATAAGCCGGATCATTTCTTAACAAGACACTTTCATGGCCTTCTTGCCGCTTTGGAAAAGAAGGTGCCCCTGCAAATTTTGCAGGGGCAAAAGTCTCGTTGGTAAAACATATTACTTCTGAATTTCAACAAACTACATGTTTGAAGGAAATTCAATTACTCATCCTAATTTTTGTTCTTTTTCTCCGCATTAGCAGAGCCGCCAAATTTCGGAGCAATCGTACCGGTATTTGTTTGGCAGAGGCCGGTGTTTCCGACAACACTAATGTTGTTGAATGTAACAACCTCGGAACCATCTGAAGAATCCATAACTGATACAGTTGCAGTGTCACAATCTAAAATTAACTCCATTTCTAACCCTGTACCTGAAGGAAGGGTCAAAAATATACTTTCGAGTCCGGTACCGCCACCAGCGATTTCAATGCCAGTACCGCCACCAGCGATTTCAATGCCAGTGCCGCCACCAGCGATTTCAATGCCAGTGCCGCCACCAGCGATTTCAATGCCAGTACCACCGCCAGCGATTTCAATGCCAGTGCCACCGCCAGC
>JBFFWN010000153.1:0-8601 GCA_041570235.1 Lysobacterales bacterium
CCCCCTGACTCTGGCCCCTTCACACCTTACCCCACTCTGGCACTTGACTCTGACCCCTTCACTCACTAGAGTCGAATTCAATCCACTGGGTCGCAAAACAATCGGGTGTGAAATGAACGAAACAACTGCTTCAACCAAAATACGCGAGATCATTTCCGCAAACAGCTTCTTCGCCGGAATGAAGGAAGAACACCTGGATTTCCTGGTAAAGAATGCGCACTTTACACACGTAGATAGCGGGGAGGTCCTGTTCAGACAAGGCCAGCCTGCCAAGTGTTTCTACCTGATGATAAGCGGTGAAGTTACCGTTGGCGTTCCTGCCATCCAGGGCCCCGTTTTACAACTGCAGGAGCTGACCGGCGGCCAGATGATCGGCTGGTCCTGGCTGATTGATCCCTACCGCTGGGATTTCCAGGCAAGCGTAATCTCGGAAGCCGAATTGATCGAGTTCAATGGCGAAGCCATTCTCAAGCACTGTGAAGAGGACAATGCGTTTGGCTATGCGCTTTACAAGCGCTTTACCGGCCTGATGTCTGAAAGGTTGAACTCTGCGCGTCGCAAGATGATGGACCAGTGGGATGCGCCTGGTTTTGCCTAGCCAGTCAAGTCAGGAAGCCCCTGTTTTACTCTGAACATTTGAACGCAAGACACGATTTGTGAATAGACCAGAGGTTCCTCAGATATAACCATCGTTTTTGTGGGAAAATGCAGCCGGTAACTATTCCGGAGAAACCCATGCCTGCGCTATTCCGAATTCTGTTCATTACCCTCTTTTCCCTGTTTTTATTTTCCTGCAAGGTCGAAACAGACACCACTGGCTCTGCTGAGCAAGGCGCTGAAGCCGATACCACTGAAGACATCGTCAAAGCCGCTGACGCTGAACCCGAATTCAGTATCGATTATGAAAAATACACGCTCGACAATGGCCTCGAGGTCATCCTGCATACCGATCACTCGGACCCGGTTGTGGCGGTGGCATCCATTTTTCATGTCGGCAGCAGCCGGGAAGAGACCGGCAAGACCGGTTTTGCGCACTTTTTTGAGCATATGTCATTTAACGATTCGGAGAACGTGCCACGCGGCGCCAACCGCAAATACATCGCAGAACTGGGTGGCAGCCGCAATGGCGGCACCTGGACGGATGGCACCGTATATTACGAGGTAGTACCCACCGATGCGCTGGAGAAAATCTTCTGGATCGATTCCGACCGCATGGGTTATATGATCAATACGGTGACCGAGGCCGCACTGGAGCGTGAGAAGCAGGTTGTAAAAAACGAAAAACGTCAGCGCGTGGACAATGCCCCCTACGGCCACACCGGTTACGTGATCCGCAAGAACCTTTACCCGGAGGGGCACCCCTATTCGTGGACCGTAATCGGCTCGTTGGAAGACCTGCAAAATGCCACGCTGGATGATGTAAAGACATTTTATCAACGCTGGTACGGCGCCAACAACGCCACGCTGGTGGTGGCCGGCGACTTTGATCCGGAACTGATCAAAAAACAGATTGAGCAATGGTTTGGTGAGATGCGCCGCGGCCCGGACGTACAAAACAACGAGCCGATGCCAGTGACCTTGAGCGAAACCAAGAAACTCTGGTACCCCGACAACTTTGCCAAGCTGCCGGAATTGCGGATGGTATTCCCCACCGTTGAACAATACCACCCCGACAGCTACCCGCTGGATGTGTTGGGCCGTGTTCTGGCCGGCACCAAGCGCGCGCCCCTTTACCAGGTGATCGTGGAAGAGAAGAAGCTGGCGCCGGAAGTCAGGGCCGGTAATTCATCGGACGAGCTTGCGGGTGAATTTAGTGTGCGTGTTCGCGCGCTTGCCGGCGTTCCGCTGGATCAGGTCGCCGCTGCCATTGATGAGGGCCTCGCCCGGTTTGAAGAAAACGGTTTTCCGGAAACCGAATTGACCCGCATCAAGGCGGAACTGGAAACCGGCTTTTACCAGGAGCTTTCCGGCGTGCTGAACAAGGCCTTTCAACTCGCCACCTACAATGAATATGCCGGCAACCCGGGATTTGCCAGCGAGGAAATCAAGCGCATGCAGGCGGTGACACGCGATGATGTGATGCGTGTTTATGACAGGTACCTGCGCGGCAAACATTTCGTACAAACCAGTTTTGTGCCGAAAGACACGCCTGAACTGGCCATCACCGGCGCCCGACTTGCCAGTGTGGTAGAAGAGCAAGTGGTTCAAGGCGCTGAAGATGAAGTCAGCCAGGGCGAAGAGGCCGATTACGTCATGACGCCATCCAAACACGACCGTTCCGAGCCGCCGCTGTCTGCGCCGCCGGTCCTCAAAGTGCCGGAGATCTGGTCACATTCACTGGCCAACGGCATTGAAGTGACCGGTATCGAAGATAAGGAGGTTCCGTTGGTTACCTTCAGCCTGCTGCTGCCGGGTGGCCAATGGCTGGATGCTCCCGGGCGCGTTGGCGCGGCCTCGCTGCTGGCAAAATTATCCATGCAGGGAACCCTTAACCGAACCCCGGCAGAACTGGAAGAAGCCATCGGCCTGTTGGGCGCCGAAATCCGTTTTGACGCCGGCATGGAGGCGTTAACCCTGACCGCCATGACACTGGAGCGCAACCTCGAGGAAACCATCAACCTGGTGGAAGAGATATTGCTGCAGCCAAGATGGGATGAGGCGGAGTTCGAGCGACTGAAACGCGAGGCGGAGGCCAACATCATCAGCGCCGAGGGCAACCCCGGCGCACTGGCATCGCGCGCCATGTCCCGTGTTTTATATGGTGATGACCATCCTTATGGCATTCCGATGGGCGGCATCCGTGAATCGGTGGCGGCGATGACGCTGGACGATCTGAAAGCCTGGCATGCAAGCAGACTCACCCCGGTGGGCGCCAAGCTGCAAATGGCCGGTGCCGTCAACAGCGAGCGGGCCATTGCGGCACTCTCATCGCTGGCACAAAAATGGACAGGCGAGGCCATCAGCATTCCCGATTACCAACTGCCCGCCGCGCCCACGGGCCAGAAGGTCTATTTCATCGATGTACCCGGCTCCAAGCAGTCGGTCATCCGTGTTGGCAAACGTACCGTGATGTCAAATGAAGATGACTACGCCCGTCTGGACTTTGCCAACGAACGACTGGGTGGTGGATCGAGCGCCCGCCTGACGCAATTGCTGCGCATTGAAAAAGGCTATACCTATGGAGCGTATTCGAGTTTGCGACGAACCATCAATGATCTTTCACCGTGGGCGGCCGTTACCAGTGTACGCGCCAATGTGACGCTCGAATCTCTACAACTGATCCGCGAGCAGATCAGCAACTACGCTGCAACCTTTACTGATGAGGATGCGGCTGTCACCAAAAACCAGGTCATCAAACGTAACTCGCGGGCCTTTGAAACCCTGCAGGCCAAGGCGGCCCTGCTGAACCGTATCGCAAGGCAAAATCTGCCACACGATATCATCGAGCGCGAGCAGGCCATGTTGTCGCAGATGTCCACGGCTGATTTCCAGCGGGTTATCAATCAATACCTGAAAGAAGAAGAGATGGTCTGGATCGTGGTGGGTGACGGCGCGACCCAACGCAAGGCCCTGTCCGACTTTGCTTACGGGGAACCGGTGGAACTGGACCGGCAGGCCAGGCCGGCCAATTGAACAGGCTGGCAGATACCCTGACTTTGATCAGGGCCTCGAACCGCCGGGTGAAATACAGGGGTTAATCCAACCAGGGATCAATCTTCAGGGTATCAACCACTTCGCCGCTGTTCGCATCAAGGATAGCGGCGAAATGACCGCTCTTTAACAGGGATGGCACAAAGGCCAGTTTGTCGATGTCACCGCCGTGATTTTTTACCAGTTTTTCAATGGCTTTAAGCGAATCCGCGCGGGCTTCACGCAAGCGGACGAGAGGCTGGGCCTTTTCCAGAACACGTGTCTGCATTGTGGCATACAGGCTCCAGTACTCGGGGCGGAACTGCAAATCCGGCTGACCTTGAAACAGCACCTCTTGCAACAGTCTCTGAAAGCTCTGTGGATCATCGGGTAAGCTCGCATATATTAAAACCGGGCTCGCAAATGGTTTGTCCAGAAACTCCGGTTTGCTAATGAAGCTCACATCAATTTCGCGCAAAGAAATCACTTCAAACCGGTCCACGGTATAAACCATGAAGTAGGGCCTGTTTTGATAAAGGGATAGCGTACCCCAGCCAATTGCCGCCACCTGGATCAACACGATTACGCATAAATCAAGCAACAGGCCACGCTTACCTTTGGAGTAGACCACGAAGGTCAAGGCGGGGCCGATGATAAAAGCCACAAGCATCAACAACAGTGCCGCCCTGCCACTTTCCCGAAACTCCAGGAAAGGCCCGGGGTACCAAACGAACAGTACCAGTGCAGCCAGCACAGCAAGCACCGGGGTACTCGCCAGGAGATGTTTTAGCGCCGCGCGTAGTTTACTCATTCGTTCAGGTTGCCTGTGAAATTAACGTAATGACCTGCAAAGCTTATCTGATCCCCGGTTCCCCGATCAGGATAAGTGCAACAATTTTTCCAGTATTGCCGCCGCATCATCGCGTGTCAGGTAGCGTGGTACGGCGTATGTCCCGTGGGCCTCGGCAAAAGCGCGGTCGATAATTTTGTCGAAATCTTCGCGCTTGAGTTGTTTGACGGTCGCGGGAATCTGCATGGCAGCATTCATTTTGCGAATCTGCTCGATAAAGGCATCCGCCAGTTCTGCATCCAATGCACCCTTTTCGCCAATACCTGAAGCCCGTGCCAGGTCGGCCAGGCGGTGGGCGCAGTTTTGCTTGGAGAACTCCAGCACATAGGGCATCACGATGGCATTGGCCAAGCCGTGCGGCACGTGGTACAGACCACCCAACTGGTGTGCGATGGCATGAACATAACCAACTCCAACCCGTGTGAAAGCCAGGCCGGCCATGCAGGCTGCAACGGCCATGCTCTCACGGGCTTCCAGGTTCTCACCGTCGGTGTAGGCGACCAGCAGATGGCGCATTATGCTCGCCGACGCCATGCGTGCCAGTTGGTCGGTCTCGGGCGTGGCGATGGTGGAAATGTAGGACTCGACCGCATGGGTAAGGGCATCCATTCCGGTGGGCGCCGTGATATAGGGCGGCAAGCCAACCATCAGCTTGGGATCCAGCGCCACCAGCGCCGGCACGGTTTTGGGATCGATGATGGCATATTTGATCTGCGCGGCCTTATCCGACACCACGGCCGCGATGGTTACCTCGGCACCGGTGCCGGCGGTGGTGGGAATGGCGTAAAAAGGCAGGCAACGCTTACGTGGCCGGGCATACAGCCAGACACCGGTCAATTTGGATGGGTGACAGTCATTGGCGTGGCTGAGCAGCATCGCTTTTGCACCATCGATCGATGATCCACCACCCACGGCCAGCACGGCATCAGGCTTGAAATTGTTAATATAATCAACGCCCTTGAGCACCAACTCGAAGCCCGGATCGGGTTCGATCTCACTGAACAGGCCGACTTCTACGCCATTATCTTTCATCAGGTCGATGAGTGGATCGACGATGCCCAGTTTCAACAGCGGTCCATCTGTAATCACCATCACCCGCTTTACACCAAGCCCGATTATCTCCCGCACCATTGAAAATGAGGCGTCAGGCCCTACGAAGGAAAAGGGTTTGGGGAATTGCAGCACATGCCCGGCCAGCCCCAGGACACCCACCTTGATACGACTCAAAAGTTGCATTAATTACTCTCCTCAAATAATGGGTGCATCTTAGTTCAACGCTTCACATAACGATAGCGTTCACTCATTGAGCGCAGGCATTCGTCAAAAGTCCTGCTGATTTGCGTGGTATTTCTGATGCGCTCGATCTTCGGCCAGGTGGCGCGGCGTCCCTGCAAGAATATTTTTTCGACTTCCGCCGGCCCGAAGTTGGAGAATGTTTTCCCCAGGTTAATCAAATGCCGCTCCGGGTAGATGGTGATATCACCGCTGTAGGTTTGCCGCGCCATGGCATGTGCTTTCTTGATAACAGAGCTCAAGCCCGGCAACTCAAAATGCTGGTGAACCAATTCAAGGACATGCTCCAACTGAACCATCGGACCCTTGATGACAACACCCTGCAGGAAGGACAGCAATCCTTTCTCGTCCATGTCATCGCTAAGAAAAGGTAACACGTGTGGGTTTGTCTGGCTGACGATGTAGTGGTTGATATTGTGAAGCCGGTTGACCCTCTCTTTCGGAATATCCTCGTGCACCGAGCCGTCGATCCAGCGGCTTTGCGGCATGTAGGCCACGGACTTTCCGTTAAAGTTCTTGGCGCGCAATTGCACCGGCGGAAAAAGGCCGGGAATGGCGGCCGACGCAAGCGCTGCCCTGCGGATCAGGACATTGGGTGCGGTCAGGTAGTTGAGCAGGCGTGGTAACTGGTTGGGTTCAGCCGGTGATACGGTAATGTTGAGGATGCGGTTGGTGTGGACATAGGCCTCGAGAAACGTCATTTCGGGTATATTGCGGTTAATGGCCTTTTTCAGCAGTGACTGGTCCAGCACCCCGGAACCCTTGATCATATCGGTAATACCAAACATGCGGCACCATTCGAACTGCATGCGGCTCGGAAGCAGTAATTCTTCCAGCTCCTCATCGGTGTGAGTGGCGACGATGCCGGCAATGATCGCCCCGGCGCTGGAACCGGTCATAACGCGTGGCAGGATGCCTTCGTCCTTCAGCTCCTTGATCACACCAAGGTGGAACAGGCCCTGTGACGCCCCACCGCTGAGCAACAGGCAGGAACGCCCGAAACTTCGCGCCGCGCGTTTCAAAAACCGCCGCTTGCGCATCGGCGGCAAGGCCTCGCTCTCAGTATCGCAAAGGAGTTGGAGACAGGTTGATACCTCGTCCAGGTACTGATTGATCAGTTTCTTGGTGCCGGTTCGGGCATGATGATACAGGGCGGGATTGGCCATGTTGCCGAGGTTGCCGTGCAATTCTTCGCGCAGGCGGAAGATCGTACGATCAGCATCCCGGTTGTGCCGCAATTTTTTCAGTACCCTGACACGGGAAGCCAATAAGCGGTAATCGTAGTCTTCCGATTCAAGCTCTTCGCGCCATTTATCCCGCCCTTCATGCCGGTCCAGTTCAAGCGCCGCCTCGTACCACTCGGCGTAGCTGGTGGCCCTGGCCAGGGCTTTCTCACTTTGTCTGAATGTTCTGCTCATTTGGCGAGAATATCAGGAAATATTTGGTATTTCCTTGTCCCTGATCAATGACCTTCAATTCCACAACACCCCCCATGGGGCCTGGACATACGTGCCAGGCAGAATTAACGATCATTGTCGGGATGCAAGGCCGTAAAAGGGTGGAATACAAAAGCATCGTTCAACTGAAATGGTGCACAAACTGGTCAACTTTGCGCGCTCAGATCCAAATCTTGGCTGGATATGATAGTGTTTTTCGCCAATTCCAAAATTCGCAAATTTCAACGCAATAAGCGGGGATATATTCCGGCTCACACACCACCCTTACTGAAGCGCCTCAACATGGATGCTTCACCGGCACTCGATTATCTGGGCAAGACAAACCAACCAACGTTTTCGGCACTTGGGCCTGTGAGTACACTCAGGGCATTTGCTCGGTCTCTAGGGCAGTGTTTTGTTAAAGGCCAGGTGCTTGGCAAGCAACTCTGGCCAGAAAAGATATAGGCAATAAACCTTAGTAGCCAGCTCGAGTCTTCGGGTTGTTTCGAATCCCTCAAATTGGCCAATTCTGGCCAGTCTGCGTTCAGAACGTCTTAATCACACCATTTTTCTAATCGTGCCACAAAAATTTGACTCACTGGCACAAATTCAACAGGTGCAAGAATAAATATTGTTGAGGAAAATTGAAGTTGATTTCGTAGAGTTGTGGATGTCTCTGTTTACGGTGACTCTAAAACTTGTGGGTGTCTTGACTTCCTGCCGGGTTTTATCTGTAAGATCAGAGCGTTATGCTGGCCCGACCCGATTGGGAGCCGGTGGGTGTCTTGACTTCCTGGGTGGGTGTCTTGACTTCCTCTGGTGGGTGTCTTGACTTCCTCTTCCTGCCACCTCTGGTGGGTGTCTTGACTTCCTGCCACTCGCCATAACCAGTCTGTTGCATCGCAGTGTAGAATATCGGGTAATCGGAGCATCAGCGCGAAGTGCCCATGATCACTATCAGCTTTGCCAGGTTCATCAAGGAAACCCGTCGCCGTCGTGTGTTCGGAGTTTTGGGGCTGTATGTTGTTGGTGCATGGGTACTACTCCAGGCTGCCGATCTCGCATTCCCAGGTCTGGGCGTACCAGAATCTGCTATTCGTTATGTATGGATTGGGGCGATTCTGGGTTTGCCGGTGGCTGTGGTCTTTGGTTGGCAATTCGACATCACTACCCGGGGAATCCGCCGTACCCAAACAGTTCTCGAAGAAACCACCACTTTTTCATTGCGCACCTCCGACTATGTTCTGTTGCTGGTTCTTTCGACCGTAACAATAGCCATGATTATGCTGCTTACCCAAAGAATCGTAGCAACGCAAGGCATGCTCGAGCCAGTTGACAGTGTGGTCGAATCACATGAGTTTGATCCACCAGAGTATTCGATCGCCGTCTTGC
>JBFFWN010000154.1:0-8584 GCA_041570235.1 Lysobacterales bacterium
ACTCTATATGGTCGAACGACCAATGCAATTTTTCAGCATTATCGGTTTCGTGCTGGCAGCGATCTCAATCATTCTTGCTATTCCCATTTTCCAGGAATTTTTTGAAACGGGCCTGGTGCCACGTTTTCCGACAGCCATTCTCAGCACCGGTTTGATGCTTTCCGGTCTTCTCTCCTTTGGTTGCGGTCTGTTACTGGATAATGTCACCAGGGGTCGGCAGGAGCTGCGGCGATTTGCCTACCTGGCCATCCCCGGGGTTAACCCAAGCCACGAGGCATGATCGTCTTTCGGGAACTGTTTCTCTTCGGCATCGTTGGTGTCATAGGGTTTGTTGTAGATACCGGCGTACTTTACCTGTTCAAGCCCGCCCTCGGACTGTACGCCGGCCGCCTGGTTTCGTTTTTCTGCGCCGTGGTCACGACATGGCTGCTGAACCGGCAGTTTACGTTCAGGCTGCGGGGGTCCGGGGTGACGTTGAGGCGTGAATTTAGCCGCTATTTTGTGTCGATGCTCGGTGGCGGCACGGTCAATTACACTTGCTATGCCCTGCTGATCTACTTTGTTGCCACCGTTGCCGAACAGCCGGTCTGGGGGGTTGCCGTGGGTAGCCTGGCCGGAATGCTGGTCAATTATCTGTTGGCAAAGTTCTTTGTTTTCAGCAAAATCGCTGACTGAGTCAGGCGCACGTGTTTAAAACCTATCTGCGTTGCCTGAAAAAATCTTTCAGCATGGCTGAACTTTCAGCTAAACAACAACCGGCAGCAACTTCGACAACATGATTATGGGCGGGGTCTCCTAACAGATCAAACTTACCCCCTGCAGCACCGGTTTTGGGGTCAGTGGCTGCATACACGACCCTGTCGAGCCTGGCGTGAATCATGGCGCCTGCGCACATCGGGCAGGGCTCGAGCGTCACAGAAAGACAGCATCCCACCAGGCGGTGGTTACCCAGCTTACGCCCGGCCTCCCTCATCGCCAGTATTTCGGCATGTGCCGATGGGTCATTCAATTTGATATTACGATTAAACCCCGTGCCGACAATTTCATCATTTTTAACCACCACGGCGCCAACCGGGACCTCGCCCTGGCGCGCAGCCTCACGGGCAAGATCCATGGCCTCCGACATCCAGCGCGAATCCTGGCCGCCGGGGATACTTGTGCTGCATTCGGTCATTTTCGCCTCATAGCTTGCGGGCGATAAACACGACATTGCCATTGAGATATGCCCACTTTAACGAGTAATAACAGGCAACGAAGCTCTCTTTAAAGCCTGCCTCAGTCAGTTCATCCAACAGTTCCATGCCGAAGTCATAATAACTCAAAACCCCTTTTTCCGATAAGGGATCACCGTGATAACAGGGTTCCACCAGGTGCTCAATATGACCTTCGCCGTCAATCCTGGCACGCACCAACGTTTCCCGGGCATGACTGAATGGTACGCTGAGAACCAACTGCCCACCCTTGCACAATACGCGGTGGAACTCATTCAAGGCCGCCCGGTAATCCGGCACATGTTCAAGGACATCAAAGCACAGGACCATTTCAAAAGCGGCATCATCAAACGTCAGGCGGGTGATATCCTCGTTCCTGACAGGCATGACGGGTGTATCAACCATTTCTCCAAAATCATGGCCGGGGAAGTATTCACTGGATACCAGCATCGGAAACCGGGCGGCCAGGTTTTGATAGACGGGTGACAGGGTCTCTGTCAGGTAAATGCGGTCATGTTCTGCCGGTTCACAAATCGCTTCAAAAACATGCAGGCTACCACGCCAGCGGTTCATTAATCCGCAGATCGGGCAAGACAGGGTTTCCCGCCAATTGACGGGACTGCCATCGGCAGGTTGGTCGATGGAAAATACAACCCGCTTTTTACATACAAAGCAGTCACCCTCGCGTGTTGCGGATGCTGACGTGGTGTCGATATTTTTGAAGGAAAAGCCGGAAAAGTGACTGCGCACCGATTCAATGTCTTTTGTATGGACAAACGGTTCCGGTAACCCGGAAGGACGAACCCGGTTCAATCTACGCCAGTAGTTTCGCAGATAACGCCTGGTCGCTCCAAAATCGGGGAACACGCCTATTCCCATTCAATGGTTGCGGGGGGCTTGCCTGAAATGTCGTAAACAACACGGGAAACACCAGTAATCTCGTTGATGATCCTCAGCGATACCTTTTCCAGGAACTCGTACGGGAGCCTGGCCCAGATGGCGGTCATGAAATCTATGGTTTCAACGGCACGTAAGGCAACCACCCATTCATAGCGGCGCTGGTCACCGACCACACCGACAGATTTGACCGGCAGAAACACGGCAAATGCCTGGCTGACAGAGTCATACAAATCATGCTTGCGCAGTTCTTCAATAAAAATATGATCCGCCTTTGCCAATGGCTCGAGGTACTCCTCGCGGACTTCACCGAGGATACGAACACCCAGGCCCGGACCCGGAAACGGGTGACGAAAGACCATCTCTGGCGCCAACCCCAATTGGACACCAATTCGCCTTACCTCGTCCTTGAACAATTCGCGCAGGGGTTCGATCAGTTTCATTTGCATATAATCGGGCAGGCCACCCACGTTATGGTGTGACTTGATCACGTGGGCTTTGCCGGTTCGGCTACCAGCGGATTCGATCACATCCGGGTAGATCGTACCCTGTGCCAGCCATTTGACGTCGTGATCCGAACGGGTGCAGTTTTTGGCCTGTTCCTCGAAAATATCTATAAACAGGTTACCGATCACCTTGCGTTTCTGTTCCGGGTCTTCAACACCGGCAAGACCTGCCAGGAAACGCTCGCGGGCATCTACACGTATCACGTGCACCCCCATATGTTTGGCAAAAGTGGCCATCACCTGGTCGCCTTCACGGTATCGCAACAGGCCGGTGTCCACAAAAATACAGGTCAACTGCTCACCGATGGCCTCGTGTAAAAGGGCCGCTACAACGCTGGAATCAACACCACCTGACAGGCCCAGCAAGACGTGATCTTTACCGACTTCCCCGCGCACATGGGCAATGGCATCTTCGATGATGTTGGCCGCCGTCCAGTAGGCATCACAGGCACAGATATCTATGACAAAACGTTTCAGGATATCCAGGCCGCTTTTGGTATGGGTGACCTCGGGGTGGAACTGCACACCGTAAAAATGCCGGGCTGCATCTGCGATAGCGCATACCGGCGCCGAAGCCGTGCGTGCCACCAGGTCAAAACCGGGTGGCAGACGGGTGACCTTATCACCATGGCTCATCCATACATCAAGCACATCGTTTCCGGCGTCCGACCTGCCGTTGCTGATCCCTTCAAACAATGGCGCTGCTGCGGTCAGCTCAACCTGTGCATAACCAAATTCTTTTTCATCAGAAGGCTCCACCAGGCCCCCAAGTTGGGCCGCCATTGTATGCAGGCCATAACAGATACCCAGAACCGGCACCTGCATTTCAAATACCACCGGCGGCGCCTTTGGGCCGAGATCGGTGGTTGCAGACTCGGGGCCGCCTGAAAGAATAATCCCTTTCGGATTGAAGTCTTCAATCTCTTTTTCTGTGACATCCCAGGGCCAGATTTCACAATAAACCCCGATTTCGCGAATTCGCCGGGCGATCAGTTGTGTGTACTGGGAGCCAAAATCCAGGATCAGAAGTCGATGCTGGTGAATGTCCTGTGTCATAAAAGTGGCCTTGTCTAACCCAGCTTGTAGTTGGGTGCTTCCTTGGTGATCTGGATGTCATGGGCATGGCTCTCACGCACACCGGCATTGGTGATACGCACGAACTTCGCCTCGCTGCGAAACTGATCAATGATGCTGCAACCGAGATAGCCCATCGAAGACCGCAGGCCGCCGGTCATCTGGTGGATCACACCGGATAGCGGGCCCTTGTATGGCACACGGCCCTCGATACCCTCAGGCACCAGTTTGTCTGCCGCCACATCCATCTGGAAGTAACGGTCTTTTGAACCTTCCTGCATCGCCCCCAGCGAACCCATTCCACGATAGGACTTATACGACCTGCCCTGGAACAACTCGACTTCACCGGGCGCCTCTTCGGTACCGGCAAACAGACCACCGATCATCACCGTGGAAGCCCCAGCGGCTATGGCCTTGGCAACGTCACCCGAAAAACGTATTCCGCCATCGGCGATACAGGGCACGCCCTTGGAAGCCAGCGCCTGAGCGACATTATTGACCGCAGTAACCTGTGGAACACCGACACCGGCAACCATGCGCGTGGTGCAGATAGAACCGGGCCCCTGCCCGACCTTAACTGCATCTGCGCCGGCTTCAACCAACGCCAGCGCGCCGTCAGCGGTGGTGACATTGCCACCGATCACCTGTACTTCGGGGAAATGCTTTTTGGTCCAACGAATACGATCCAGAACACCTTTTGTATGACCGTGTGCAGTATCAACGATAATGACATCGACACCGGCATCGACCAACGCGGTGATGCGTTCTTCCGTATCACCGGCAACCCCGACCGCAGCAGCGACCAGCAAACGTTCGCGGAAGTCCTTGGCCGCATTGGGGAAGTCTGAAGACTTCTGTATATCCTTGACAGTAATCAGACCGCGCAGGGCAAAATGGTCATTAACAACCAGGACCTTTTCAATCCGGTGTCGGTGCAGCAACTCCAGTACTTCATCCTGGCTGGCATTTTCATTAACCGTTACCAGGTCTTTCTTGGCCGTCATGATCTTGCTGACCGGATCATCCAGCCGGCGTTCGAAACGCATGTCACGCGAGGTCACGATACCGACCAGCTCTTCACCGTCAACGACCGGTACACCGGATATATTGTGCCGATGGGTAATATCGATTACCTCGCTGATGGTTGCATTTGGACTGACGGTGATGGGATCCTTGATCACACCTGCCTCGTATTTTTTGACAATGCGGACCTGTTCGGCCTGGAATCCCAAACCCATATTCTTATGCACGACACCGATACCGCCTTCCTGGGCCATGGCAATCGCCAGGCGCGCCTCGGTCACCGTATCCATCGCGGCCGAAATCAAAGGTATATTGAGGTTCAACTCGGTGGTCAACCGGGTTTTAAGGGAGACGTCCTTTGGCAACACGGCAGAATAGGCCGGAACCAGGGACACATCATCGAAGGTGAGGGCTTCACCGATTACTTTCATGGCAGGTGCACTCCATATTTGAATATGGCAACGCCCGGATCAAACCGGGCGCGTTAGCCGAGTATTATAACCACATTTTTGTGTACATGGACAGGATGAAGTCAGGGATAGGAATAAACCAGCTCACCGTCCAGCCATGTCTGTAACACCTTGGTTTCATCGATTTGCGAGGCATCCACTTCAAAGATGTTCCTGTCGATGATAATGAAATCGGCACGTTTTCCCGATTCAAGCGAGCCTACGCTCTGCTCCATGAATCCCGACCGCGCGGCATCCAGCGTAAACCCGCGTACCGCCTCTTCACGCGTCAGGTTTTCTTCAGGATACCAGCCACCCTCCGGCCAGTCTTTTTGATCCTGGCGTGTTACTGCCGCATGGATACCCAACATGGGATTGATCCGCTCAACCGGAAAATCCGATCCGAATGCCAGGCTTGCACCGTGATCAAGCAATTTTCGCCAGGCATAGGCATAGCGCACGCGCTCCGGCCCCAACCGGTCTTCAACCCAATACATGTCGCTGGTGGCGTGGGTCGGTTGCATGGCCGCGATAATATCCAGTTGTGCAAAGCGCGGAATGTCCGCTTCGGTAAGTGTCTGCGCATGTTCGATTCTGTGTCGGCCAGGGTTCTCCGGATACCTTGGAATGACCGTTTCAAATGCATCCAGCGCCACCCGGTTGCCACGGTCACCGATGGCATGCAAGCCCACCTGGAATCCACAGCTGATGGCCTTGTCGACTTGGGCCTCGAGATCCTCTGGCGGCATGAAAAGCAGGCCCTGGTTTCCGGCATCGTCGGCGTAGTCCGCCAGCAGTGCAGCACCACGGCTACCCATGGCGCCGTCGATGTAGAGTTTTACGGCACGCATTTGCAAGCGCCCTGATGGGTGATTCACCGCGCCATTTCCGCATAACCAGTCGAGGGTTTTTCCTGCACCATCGGTGAAAGCATATACCCGCGAGGGGAAATTGCCTGCCTCGATTTTTTGCTGATACAACTCAAGCACGGGTCGACTGATGCCCAGATCGTGCACACCGGTCAGACCCAGGCTGGCCATTTCACTTAAGGCGAGGTCCAATGATGCTGACAACAGTTCCGGCGAGATATCCGGCACCGCTTTATCGATCAGCCCCATGGCCCCGTCCACGAGCACACCGCTTGCCTCGCCATTGTCATCACGGTAGATAAAACCGTCCTGCGGTTGCCAATCACCGGACATGTCCTGGTCTGCCAGCGCCAGCGCCGCGCTGTTGGCCCAGCCTGCGTGACCATCGATTCGTCGCAGCCATACCGGCCGCTCGGGAAATGCAGCGTCGAGATCGCCGGCTGTTGGAAACTCCTTGACCGGCCAGTCATTCTGATCCCAGCCACGCCCCAGTAACCAGTCGTCATCCGCCAGGTTTTTCTCCTGCTCCCGAAGCACCCTGATGATCTCCTCCTTGCTGCCGGTGTCACGCAGTTGCGCCTGGCTGTAGCCCAGCGCAAGCCCGTAAAGATGGGCATGCGAGTCGATCAGTCCAGGGATCACGGTTTTGCCTTCCAGGTCGATATGCAGGGCATCGGGAAACGCCCTGAGCATATCCTCCTCGTCACCGACATTGTGAATCCGGCCCGAACTGTCAAATGACATGGCATCGGCGGTTGAGAACCCCCTGTCCATGGTGTAAATCCTGCCGTTATGTATCAGTGTCATAGCAAGCGCTTGCATATCAGCGCTCTGACCACTGGTCTCCTGTGGCGGTCTTACCACCTGGGTCGGGGTTTCGTTGTTACAGGCGGCAAGCGCTAAAATAATGGTGGACCATACAAGATATCTGAACACTAATTACTCCCAGGCAAATGAAGCAGGACACAGGTGGAGCATAAGTTTATCATCAACGCATGAAATCTGAAGACACATACAATTACGAGGAAGTGAGTAATATTTACTCACCCAGCGAACTGAACCACGAGGCCCGGCTCCATCTTGAAGCCGGTTTTGGCCAGGTATGGGTCGAGGGCGAGATCTCCAACATCGCCCGCCCGGCCTCGGGACACATGTATTTCACGCTAAAGGATGACAAGGCCCAGATCAGCTGCGCCCTTTTCCGCTCGAACGCCTATGGTATCGTGTTCAAACCGGAAAACGGCATGCTGGTAAGGGCGCGTGGCCGTGTCAGCCTTTTTGAGGCACGCGGGAATTACCAGTTGATTGCGGACTCGCTGGTGCGCTCGGGCGAAGGCCTGTTGAGGGCGAAATTCGAGCTGCTCAAAAACAATCTCGCCTCTGAAGGCCTGTTTGACGAAACCCACAAAAAGGCCCTGCCCGTTTTCCCGCGCCGCATTGCCGTTGTCACATCACCATCAGGGGCTGCACTCAGGGATATCCTGCACGTGCTTAAACGTCGCTGGCCGTTGGCCCGGGTCCGGGTTTACAGCGTTCCGGTACAGGGCGCCGAGGCCCCGGCTGCCATTGCCGAGGCAATCCATGCGGTTAACCAACATGGCTGGGCGGAGGTGATTATCACTGGCCGCGGTGGCGGTTCATTGGAGGATCTCTGGGCTTTTAACGAGGAAATCGTGGCCCGTGCGATTTTTGCATCTGAATTGCCCGTGGTATCGGCGGTTGGTCATGAAATTGATTACAGCATCAGTGATTTTGTTGCTGACTTGCGGGCCCCTACCCCGTCGGCCGCTGCCGAGTTGATTTCGCCTGACCAGGCGGTGCTAAGGCAATCCCTGGTCGCAATTGAAAACCGCCTGCAGCAACACAGTCAGCGCTTGTTGCAGGCACTATCCCAGAAACTCGACCACCTCGAACATCGACTGAAACAGCAGCATCCGGGCCAGCGGTTGATACAACAGAAAAAAATGCTTGAACAGCTGTCACAGCGACTGCGGATGGCTGGCGGTCGAATTGTTCCGCAAAGACGGCAACATCTTCAGGAACTGGCGCGGCACCGCCTGGTTCCTGCGGGTAAACGCATCGTTCCGGAACGGCGGCGGATGTTTCAAAACCTGGCAAGGACACTAAACGCCGTCAGTCCATTACCAACCTTGGCAAGGGGTTATGCCGTGGTAATGGATGCAAATACCGGAACGGCGATCAGTTCAGTCGGGGATATCGAGCCAAGGCAGGTTTTGTTGACCCAGCTTCAGGATGGCCAGGTAAAATCCACCGTTACTGAAACCAACACGCAGATCATCGCCGATAAAGCCTGAGTATCTGGGAGTTTTTGAAGTGCAACTTTTTAGTGAGTTTAAGGTAGGTTCGTTTAAGCGCGTTTATTCGCCTTACTTGATCTTGACTATAAAACCCTGTCTTTTTCTTGATCACCCAGTCCTTTCAGGTGGCTTCGAAGTGAATAGTGCGAGCGTCAGCCGCGCTGCAGGTACTACTCCCTGGGACCCGGCATGAACCCATCCATGGGGCCTCGTCCACAAACTTCCTGTTTGTGACGG
>JBFFWN010000155.1:0-8567 GCA_041570235.1 Lysobacterales bacterium
CGAGTGCTGCAGCCTCCTCGCCCGACAGGTACAGGGATTTCGCCAGCGCATAATGCAGCAGGTGATCGTTGTCTTTTTTACGGATTGCACGGTTTAACAGGTCAACGGATTGCTCATACTGGTTCGACTCAAGCGCCTCGTAACTTAACTGCAACAGGAAATAGGGGTTGTTCTTTCGATACCGGTCGACCCTGGCCTTGAGCTCCTCGGCAGCCGCCAGGTTGCCCTGTTCAACATATACCTCGTACAGATTATTCATCGCAGAGTATTCGTCAGAGTCGATCTCCAAAGCCTTGTTCAGTACGGTTACCGCATCCTGCATTTGATCATTGCGCGCAAGAACCACGCTCATATTGACCCACGAATCCGTCACCTGGGGATCGGTTTGAATGGCGGTGGACTGGTAGGCATAGGCCAGCGGCAGATCGTTGCTGAACAGCGCTTCGGCGCCCAGGTTATTCAGGTACAGCGCCTTGGCATAATGGTCACTGACGATGCGTCGCTGGGCCCGCTGGCTGATTTCCAGGTCACTGGCATCCATGACATAGGTGTATTTATTGCTCTCGATAACAACGTTGACGTGTTTGACCAACAGAACAGTATCATTAACGCTGGTCCAGGTCGGGTTCCTGATGATTTCCTGGTAGCTCGCTCTAAGCCCGGCACGCCTCGCCAGTGCTACCATCATGTTGGCAAATGCGATGCAATTGCCGGATCGCTTTTCAAATGCCTCGGCAGCGGTATAGGTCTGACCCGGGTCGTAATCAAAACCCAGCACCCCGGAACTGTTGATGGCGGTGCTGAGCAGGTGCAGGCGGGTCTGGGAATTGTTATAGGGTAATATGTACTTTTCAAGAAATGCATCCATCTCCGGCGACACTTCCAGAACATCCACGTCATTGATGTAGACTTGGGCCTCTTCATGCAACAGGGGCGGAGGCGGATCAAACCTGACCATCGGGGTTGAAGAACAGGCTGAAAGGAACACGGCGGAAAACAGCAGCGAAACCCTGCCGGCCAGTGTTGTCCCATTAACGATGTCACTCAGTCGTTTCACTTTATCGATTCATGGTCTGGCTGATCGGACTCAGTCAAACCCACCTTACTCCTGGATTGTTTAAATACTGTCTATGTTGGAACACCAAATATGCAAATTTGTTCAGAACAGTCTCAGTTTCTGAGAATACATTCAGTATGATAGTCCCATGACCCGTGACCTCTCAAAAATTTCAGCCCGAATTCCCGGCGTTTTAACTCAAACATTGGACTATGACGAGCTGTTTTTCCGGTTAAGGGCAGGCCATCGATTGATCACGGCCAACAGCCGCCTGACAAGGGTTTTGACCGACCAGTACAACCAGTGGAATATCGAAAGCGGCAAACAGCAGTGGAATAGCCCGGACATTTGCTCCTGGAATCAATGGATAAACCAGCTGTGGGAAAAAGCCGGCTTATTGGGGGTTGCCGGCACCGATCGGGCTGTGCCCGGCAGCCGCCAACTGATCAACCTGTGGGAGAAAATTCTCAATATCAAACCATTATCCGCCGACCTGATACGCCCCGAATCACTGGCCAGCCAACTCAGGGATACGCGGCAGTTGCTTACAGAGTGGCAGGTGAACCAAAACCACCCTGCCTGGTTTGGCGATACCAATGAAAACCATACCGCCTTTCACCAGTGGAACCGCGCCTTTGACGGGCTGTGCGAAAAAGCTGACTGGATCAACCCGGGTGACCGGCTTTCAATACTGTGTGAATCCGCCGGTGCTTTGATGGGTGAGATGAACGCAGCGATCGACCTGCTTGGCTTCGACGAGTTCAGCCCGGCGCGCAGGGATTTGCTGGCGGCTTTGCATGACAAGGGTCTTTCGCTTTGCATATTGACGGTTACCCCCCGAAGGGACAAGGCCGTCATGTGGAAAAGCAGGGATGGCAAGGACGAGATTGACCGCATGGCGCGCTGGGTGCGTCACTGTGCCAGTGAAAACAAGGATGCCAGGATTGCCGTTGTGGTGCCGGAACTACAGGCCTGCCGCCAACAGATCGAAAGGGCGCTTGGGGAGATCCTGACACCAGGACATCAAAACGACTGCCAGCGGGCAAAACCATGGAATATTTCCATGGGTATTTCACTGGCGCGTGTCCCCGTGATTGAAGCCGCCTTTGATCTGCTGAAGATGATGGATGAGAACATCGATATCCAGGATATAGGCAGGGTACTGCGATCACCCTGGTTGCGCGGCAGTGAAGCCGAACGCAACAACCGCTCATTGCTGGAAAAGTGTCTGCGTGAGCATTATCCGCGTCAATTGAAGCTCGGTGAGCTTATTTTTCGGGCCGGCGAGATCAACAAATATGACCGCTATAATCAACCTTTGCCAATAGAGGAGCACACACCACAGGCCTGGAACAGTCCACTGTTGCTCGCCTCGTTCAAAACCCTGGCAAGATTCAGAAACGATCATCATAAAGTACGCCCTCCATCCGCCTGGGCCGAGTCATTGAATCAACTGCTCATGAATGCGGGATGGTCACCGGGTAAGCAGGACCCGGAAGTTATGCAGGAAGAAAATGCCGAAAACTGGCAAGCCCTGCAGAAATGGCATGAATGCCTGCGTGAACTGGCTTCGCTTGATGCCACCTCGCCCTCGATCGGCCGGTCAGCGGCGATCCACCAGCTGCAACAGATTTGTCGGGAAAATATTTTCCAGGCACACACCCCGCCAACCCGTATCCAGGTGTTGGGCCTGTATGAAATCAGCGGATTACGTTTTGATTACCTTTGGGTGATTGGTCTGCATAACGACAGCTGGCCAACCAGCGCCAAGCCCAATCCTTTTATCCCCGGCCAGTTGCAGCGCGAGGCAAACCTTCCCAACTCCAGCCCCGAACGCGAATTGGAGGTAGCACGTATCATCACGCAGCGATTGTTGGACACGGCGCCAATGTGTGTTTTCAGCTATCCCGGGCAGGTCGATGGAGAGGCACAGCTACCCAGCCCCCTACTCGCCGGGCAAAATATCCAGGCAGTGGATGACATCGAAGCATGGATGGAAAAGAATTGGCGTGAAACGGTCGCCGGTGCTGAAGGGCCAAAATGGGATGCTCTTGAAATGCCGGGCCAGCTGACGCATGGCACCGCCAGGGGCGGCAGCTCGATATTGAAGCACCAGGCGCTTTGCCCATTCAGGGCTTTTGCCAGCAACCGGCTTGGCGCCGAAGGCATGGAAACACCGGTGGATGGCATCAGCCCGGCCTTACACGGCAGTCTTGTCCATAAAGTACTGGAGCTGTTCTGGAAAGAAACCAAAACCCAGGCAAACCTGCTGCAGCTCAACGATGAATTGCTCTCTGCCCGTGTGCAAAAGCATGTTGAGGCCGTGACCAGTGAAGAACGTGGCCTCGAACAACGACCGGCATTTAAAGAGGTGGAAGCACAACGGGTCAAGCGCCATGTCCTGAATTATCTCGCCCTGGAAACCGAACGGGATGCCTTTGAAGTGGTCGGGTTTGAACGCGAAATCCTGGCGAAAATTGAAGGCCAGGAAGTGCGTCTGATCATCGACCGTATTGACCGCCTCGAATCCGGCGAAGAGATCATTATTGATTACAAAACCGGCAAGGTTGATCCAAAAAAATGGTTTGGAGAGCGCCCGGATGACCCCCAATTGCCCCTGTATGCCATTAGTGCCGAAAAGCAGCCTGCAGCAGTGGCTTTTGGTATCGTGCGTGAGGATGGATGCGAGTTTAAAGGCATTGTTACGCGGGAAGGTCTGCTGCCTCAACTGCCACCAAAAGAAAGCGTCTACACGATCGAGCAGGTCGAAGCCGGTAAAAACATGCCTGAAACCATCGCCAACTGGCGGCAAACCCTGCACCGCCTGATGTCTGAATTCCTTGAGGGTGATGCCGCCATTGACCCGAAAACCGAAATGACCTGTGGAAACACCTATTGCCAGCTTCAACCCCTGTGCCGGATAAGAGAATTACAACAACATTCAAAAGTGAAGCTGCAATCCGACGACTACAGTGATCTGCCAGGGGGTGGATCTTGAATCGTCCGGCCGACTGGCAGCAGAGGGAGCATGGCAGGGATTGTGCACATTCCTACATCGTGCAGGCTCCGGCGGGCTCGGGTAAAACCGAGCTTTTGACGCAGCGCATGCTGGGCTTGCTGGCCCGGGTTGCAAACCCCGAGGAGGTCGTCGCGATCACCTTCACACGCAAGGCTGCGGCTGAAATGAGCCATCGCCTTATCGGTCATCTTCAGGCTGCGGCGCGCCAGCGAAATGGCCTGGACGGCAATCAGGGGCTGCAGGAACACGAACAGGTGAGCCGCGACCTGGCGCTGGCGGTGTTGGATCATGATACAGAAATGGGCTGGGGTCTTCTCGACCAGCCCAGCCGTTTGCGAATCCGCACCATCGACAGCCTGTGCAGCGAATTGGCGCGTCAACTGCCTATCCTGTCAGGCCTGGGTGGCGGACAGAAAATCACCGAGGATGCGAGCGCGCTGTACCGCAAGGCTGCGGTCAGGACCATGGCCGCGATTGAAGAGGACAACAACGAATTGCGCGAGGATGTTGAGCGCATATTGGGTCGATACGACAACCAGTACGACCGTCTTGTCGAGTTGCTGACCGGCATGCTGGCCAACCGCGAGCAGTGGTTGAGCCATCTTTTCAGCACCCGCAGCGATGGCTCGTTCAACAGGCAGGGTATGCAGGCCGCGCTCGAATACCTGGTTCACCGTGAGTTATTGAACGCTCGCGAGAAAACACCCGGTCACCTGTTTTCCAGTCTGCCGCAGTTTTTTAACTTTGCCCTGTCAAATGCACCCGTTGATGAGCCCGGCCTCAGAGATCTGATGGATTTCGCCGGTGGCCTGGAAGGCGGGGCTCTTGACCTGCCGGTGACCGCCGATGCATTGCCCCATTGGCAAACCATGATCAGACGCCTGATCACATCAAGAGGCGATAAGTGGCGCTCAAGCGTGAGCAAAAATGACGGGTTTCCGGCGCCCTCGCAGGCCAAGGGTGAAGATGCGCTGCTGTACAAAGCGATGAAAGAGGATTTCATCGGCTTGCTGGATACATTGCGTGACAACGACGCACTCAGGGAACAGTACAAAACCATATGTAATTTGCCCGACCCCTGGTACGAGGATGAGGCCTGGGATTCACTTGAATCGCTGATGCGCATTCTTATGTGCGCAGCCGGAAATTGGCTGCTTGTTATGGCCGAGACCGGTGAATTGGATTTTGCCGAGGTTGCCAATCGTGCGATCCGGTCATTAGGCCACGAGAATGCACCCAGCGACCTGGCTTTACGTATGGATTACCGCATCCGGCATCTGCTGGTTGATGAGTTCCAGGATACCTCCACCGGCCAGGTGAGCCTGCTGGAGCAGCTGACCGCCGGATGGAGCGATGGCGATGGCCGCACCCTGTTCCTGGTCGGTGATCCAATGCAGTCCATTTACCGTTTCCGCAAGGCAGAGGTCAGCCTGTTCATCAAGGCCTGGGATGGTCTGTTGTTCGATCACATTAAACTTCAGCGGCTCGGTTTAAGTGTCAACTTCCGCTCAAACCGCCCGATCGTAGAGTGGGTCAACCGGGTCTTTCCCACGGTCATGCCTTCAAGAAATGACCCGGTGACAGGTTCGGTCAGTTACAGCCCTGCACAAACCAGGCCAGATGTTTCCGATGAAGGCGCGGTCGAATTGCACATCTTGCCCGAGCGCAATGATGAAGAAGAGGCGCAAAGGGTGATTGAAGCGATCAGGGCAAACCCTGCCGATAAGAACACCGCCATCCTGGTACGGTCACGCAGTCACGCCAATACTATCCTGGCTGAACTCGACAAGCTCAAAAACGCCGAACCCTGTTTCAGATACAAGGCAATCAAGCTGACATGCCTGGCCGAAACCAACCTGGTACAGGACCTGGTGTCACTGACACTGGCGCTGATACAACCCGCGGACCGGCTTGCCTGGCTGGCAACATTACGCAGCCCCTTCATCGGTCTGGATCTCAGGGATCTTGATGCCCTGGTGGCAGGTGACTCCAGCAGCATTATTTTGGATGCCATTGAGTCCAGTGTTCATCATGATGGTCAATGTGCTCTTTCGGAATCGGGACTACGTAGAATAGGCAGGGCAGGGCCGATTCTTTTGCACGCCGTGGGGCAACGTGGCAGGCAATCCGTCAGATCAGTGGTCGAAGATGCATGGATTGCACTCGGCGGGCCCGCCTGTGTCGATAACAAAAGTGAGTTGCTGGATGCGTCGACCTTTTTTGATCTGCTGGATAAACTTCAGGCAGAAGGCATTCCCATCGACCGTGATACGCTCGACTTGCGCCTGGGAGACCTTTACGCGGAGCCAGATGCCCTTGCCAACGACAAACTGCAAATCCTGACCATGCATTCTGCCAAGGGTTTACAGTTTGACACGGTGATTCTGCCGGGACTCAACCGGGGCACCAGTGGTGACAACGGCAAGCTGTTACATTGGTTCGAACTGGCCAGCGAGGGGCAGATCGTCATGTCTCCAATGCGTAACCAGGCAGAGAAGGACAGGCAGAAAAAAGCAGGGGACCTTATCAGCTTTATATCAGGCGTCGAGAGCCAGCGGCAGAGGCTCGAGGATGGCCGTTTATTGTATGTCGCCGTCACACGCGCCAAGCATAAGCTGTACCTGTTTGGGGCAATCAAACCCAATGCAAAAGGCGAGATCAAGGCAAATGCCGGAAGTCTGCTGGGCAGCCTGTGGCCGGCGGTCGAGTTTGAACAGGCGCCATTGATCAGCGAAGCCGCCGCCCTGCCGTCTTCGAACGATGAACCGGATGACATGGCCGAGCCGGTCAAGCTGGAACAGAGCTATCGCCGCTTATCCGAAAACTGGCAATTGCCGGATGCACCCATGTCGGTTAAGCAGGAAAGCGCCGAATATTCGGAAACCCGGTCGTACATTGAGTTCAGCTGGGCAGGCGAAGATGCGCGCCATACCGGCAACCTCGTTCACCGCCTTTTACAGTGGATTGGTGAAAGGGGCCGGCAAAGCTGGGACGACCGTGGTGGTATGTACAGTCACGTAAAATGGTGCCGTCAACAGTTGGCCAGTGAGGGTATTGCCGCGGAAAAGGCCGAAGCGATTATCAAGCGCGTCACACTGGCGATGCAAAACTGCCTGGCCTCGGAAAAAGGTCGGTGGATACTCCAAAACCATCCGCAGGCCAGTTGCGAATTCGCCATCACCGCCGCCCTTGATAAGGGCAGGCCGGTCAGCATGGTACTGGACCGGACCTTTGTCGATGACGGGGTACGCTGGATCATCGATTACAAGACTTCCAGCCACAGCGGCGGAGACCTGGAAGGCTTTCTTGAAAATGAGCGCAACCGTTACCGTGAGCAGCTTGAAAGGTACCGGCAGGCCATGGCATTGACCGAGACACTGCCGATCAGGACCGCTCTATACTTTCCGTTGATGGACCGGTTTATCGAAGTCAGCTGATTTGGTCAGTCTTCGATCACCCGGGTTTCACCGGGTTTTGTGAACAGGTCTTTGTCCTTCAGCCCGGCAGACCGTGCAGCCGGGTTGGTTGCGATGGAAACCGGGACGTGGATGCCCACATTCTTTTTCGCCCTGACCAGGTTTTCGAGGACGTCGGGGCCGTACGTCGAATCAAAAAACCAGTAAGGCGGAAACGCCATATCTGTGACCCGCTGGTCCCAATAAGCCGAATCCCTTTCAAAATGGACACCATTGGGGTCCGCATCGCCCATATGCAAAACGGTGATGGTTTCATCCAGTGTCACGCGCCAGGAAATATTTTCCACATCCAGGCGACCGTTTGGCCACCCTGCATGCGGAATACGAACCGCGCCGATTTTCAAGCCGTCCATTTCGAAATGGACCGGTGCATCCCTGTAGACCAGTTCAACGGCGGTCACCCGCTCAAAAACCTGCTCATCTTCGGCCGTCGCCGCCTGGCGAAGGCCTTCCACCGCCTGGAGGGGTGCATACAGACGCATCTGCGGCTGAAATTTCAGCAGGCGCAATACATCTTCCGGGGAAAAGTGATCACCATGGTAGTGGCTGATAAAGACGGCATCGATTCCGTCAAATGGCGGTATGCCGGCAAACAATGCATCTTCCATGTCTTTGGGCAATAACTGGTAATGCCCGTAGGAATTCCGGAACAGCGGGTCAAAAACCACCTTGGTTTCACCATGCGTAACCATCAAGCCTTCATTTGCCAGGTACTGGGCGGTTGAAGGGCCGCCGTCCGGGTGCGCAGACAATGCGCCTGAAAACAGCGTCAACACCAGGACAAAAAACGGTTTTACTGTCATCTAGATTTTATCCGTGGATGGTTTAATCACTGGCAGCTTACCAGTAACTGTAAATATAACTGCGCAGCGCATCGCGCTCGGTCGGGGAGATTTCCATTGCTTCTCCCAACCGGGGTAGCGCCGGCCAACCCGGGTCCGGGATGGTCAGACCACAGGCCGTAGGGGTCTTGGAATAGCGTGGAATCACATGAAAATGCACATTCGGGTCCACC